>JAGCYQ010000033.1 GCA_017960765.1 Treponema sp. | reverse complement strand
TTTAGCCGCAGATTTTTCTGTGATTTTATTCTTGATGTGGCTGATCCACCCCTTTACTACAGGAGAACCGGCAATAACGATGATGATGATGACCACCGCCTTGTAAGCCTTTACCGCAGTAGAAGAAACCTTCATCGCATAGAGAGTGATTGTCAAAGCCTGAATGATGTAGGCGCCAAGAATTGAACCTGACAGCTTGAACTTACCGCCTCCAAGAGAGTTACCTCCGATTGCAACGGCAAGAATCGCATCCATTTCTATGTCCAAGAGAATCGTCTCATGGTTAATCAGACCTATGCGGCAGACATTCATTGAACCGGCCAAAGTTACACAGACACCCAGGATTACAAAGACAACGATTTTCATCAGGATTGGGTTAATACCGTTGAGCTTTGCGGCCCTCTCGTTGATGCCAACAGACTGGATGTAGAGTCCCAGTGTCGTCTTTTTCAGCAAAAGGTTTATCAGGATGATAAAAATCACGACAATGATGATTGGTGTCGGAATCGCTATGTGGGGAATAAAGCCTCCCAGATATGTAAGGAGCCTTCCCTCGACATTGGGTGTTGCACCGCCGTTAATCCAGTATGCAATGGGACGCCCCGCAGTATAGAGAATCAATGACGCAATCATGGGCTGTATGTTGAACTTGGCAATCAAGACACCGTTCAAAAGGCAGAATATAACGGCCACCAAACAGGCGAACAAAACAGCCACAATCAGGGAACCGCCGTTTACGCTCCATGCCCGCAGAATCTTTACGAAAATTGATCCCGCAATGGCAGCAGTAGCACCGATAGAAATGTCCTGTCCCTTACATGCCGATGTTACAAGGGTCATTCCAATCGAAAGAATCACAAGCTCGGACGCTCCGTTCAGAATGCTGATCAGGTTTCCGGAAAGAACCGTGTTGCCCAAGTTGTTCTGCTTGATTACAATCGAAAAGAAGCTGGGGTCACGGATAAGGTTAAAAATCACCAGAACAAGCAGCGCCACAATTGGAATGGCCAGCTGGGACTGGAAGATTGCTTTTATTGGATTTTTTCTTTTATCAGCCATTTTTTTCTTTTCCTCCCGCAATAGTCTTCATTATTACATCCTGACGCAGCATCTCATCCTTGAGCTCGCCCACTATCTTTCTGTCACGCATGACGATAAGACGTGAACATACGGAAAGCATCTCCTCAATTTCTGATGAAATGAAGGTTATGCTTACGCCTTCGGATGCAAGCTTCAAGACCTGCTTTTGGATTTCAAGTTTTGTACCGACGTCAATTCCACGGGTAGGTTCATCAAGAATGAGGTACTGTGGATGAGTCAAAAGCCAACGCGCAAGAATTACCTTCTGCTGGTTGCCGCCGGAAAGAGACTTTATCGGTGTTTCCTTTGAGGCCGTCTTTATCTCTAGCAAATCGATGAATTCGTCTGCAAGTTTTTCTGACTCTGCACGTGAGATCGGATGTGTAAATCCCTTAAGGACCTGCAGGGCAAGAATCAGGTTTTCACGCACGGACAGATCCTGGATTATGCCGTCACCCTTTCTGTCTTCAGGAAGATAACCGATTCCGTTTTTCATCGCTTCCTTTGGCTGGGTGATTTTCACGTCCTTTCCGTTTACCTTTACGCTTCCGCCTGTAACACGGTCAGCCGCAAATATGGCACGTACGCTTTCACTTCGTCCTGAGCCCAAAAGGCCCGTAAATCCGTTGACCTCTCCCTTTGTGATTGCAAAATTGAAGGGACGTACTCCCTCCGCACTGGAAAGTCCCTCCGCCTCATAAACAATCTCGCCTTTGCCGGAGTACTCTCTTCTTGAATTCCTAAGATTTGAAATGTCCTCCAGATCTTTTCCAAGCATGGCCGATATAAGCTGGACTTTGGGAAGTTCGCTTACAGTATATTCACCCACCAGCTCACCGTTACGCAAAACTGTAATCTTGTCGCAAACCTCGTAAACCTGTTCCAAAAAGTGGGTGATGAATATAATTCCTACTCCCCGCTTCTTGAGGTCCCGCATGAGTGTAAAAAGCAATTCAACCTCACGCTCGTCCAAAGAAGAAGTAGGTTCGTCAAGAATCAAAACCTTGCATTCCATGTCAACTGCCCTTGCAATCGCAACCATCTGCTGAACCGCAAGAGAGCATGTTCCAAGCTGCTGCTTTGCCTTTGCAGGGATGTTCAGCTTGCCAAGGATTTCCTCCGCTTTTTTCTCCTGGGCGCGTCGATTCACAAAATGATACTTACCCCGCCCGATAAACATGTTTTCTGCCACAGTAAGATTTGGGCAGAGAGTTATTTCCTGGTAGACGGTACTTATTCCGCTGTCCTGCGCATCCTGAGGTGAACGTATCTCCGACACCTTTCCGTCTACTTCAATCTTTCCCTTGTCTTTTTCATAAACACCGGTGAGGACTTTTACCAGAGTGGATTTTCCGGCACCGTTCTCTCCCATCAACGCATGGATTTCACCCTGCCTCAAGGTAAAGCTTACATTCTGCAGAGCCTTTACCCCGGGGAATTCCTTGTAAATCCCTTTCGCACTCAAAACAATCTTTTCTTCCATCAAACACCGCCTTTGACAAAACTTTTATGGTTCCTAAAAAAAACGGCGTAAAATATGCACAGACACACTTTACGCCGCTAGGATATGCATTTCGATTAGGAAACTTTAGTCTCCAAGACCGTATGTATCAATGTCTGACTGGCTGATCTGCTTTGCATCAAAGCCCTTTTCTTCGTTGATGATTTTCTTTGATGGAACGTTTCCTGTCTTAATCATGTTCTCGATGATTGAAGCCTGGAATGGTGAGCACTGTCCGTCATAGTTCCAGTTTCCTGCAAGAAGCTCACGAAGAGCCCACTTGTTGCAGTCGAATCCCATTACGACAACCTTTCCGTTTACACCGTGTGTGATACCAGCTTCATCAAGAGCGGCAACAGCACCCTTTGCCATACCGTCGTTTTCTGCATAGATTACGTTGAAGTCATCGCCAGAGTTGATTACAGACTCAACAATCTTCTTTGCCTCAGCTTCGTCCCATGTAGCTGTCTGCTGAACGACCTTCTTCATTGCACCAGA
>JAGCYQ010000032.1 GCA_017960765.1 Treponema sp. | reverse complement strand
TGTACGGCAAGGAAATCCGCTATTGCTCAAACCGCAAGGAAGCAAAGGATCACGGTGCGGATAAGGGCATGCTTTTGGGTACAGATTTAAAAGATGGTGACAGATTGGTAATAATCGAGGATGTAACCACAAGCGGCAAATCCATAGATGAGACCATCCCGATAGTACAGGCACAGGCAAAAGTCAAGATTCTTGGTGAGATGATAAGCTTGAACCGCATGGAAAAGGCCCTGGAGTCACCAAAAAATGCCCTTGAGGTAATTGAGGCAAAATACGGCTTCCCGGTCAGTGCCATTGTTACTATGCAGGAGGTAATCGAACACCTCTATGTCCCAGGTGGAATAATCACAGATGATATCAAAAAAGAGCTGGATGCATATTATGCCCAGTGGGGATGCTGCTAAATAAAGGCTCTAGGCTGGATTTATGGTTACAGTTCAGGATTGACTACGCCAGAGATCCAGTCCAGAAAAGTCTCTTCGCTTCCGTCCTTGTTTTTTCTTCCTGTCTTGTCTTTTAGCTCAACAAAGAAGTGTCCCCTTGTTTCATATTCAACATAGCGTGAATTCCTGCAATGTTTCGCACACAACTTACCTGTGGGGCTGCCCTGCTCAAAAATACCGCTGTCATTGCTGGATGTCGCAAAATAAAACTGAATGGGAAGTACTGTCAGAAGCTCCGAGGTCTTCATCTGATAGAATCCGCTTCCTGAGACCACTCCACGGAAAAGCCTGGGTTCATGGCATGCGAGCTCAACCACGAAATTTGCCCCCTGAGAGAATCCGTAACCAATGATGTTTGTGCGGTCTATGCATTCGTTTTTCAGGCAGATGTTCTGAATCAAAAGGCTTGTGCTTGCCGGATCCGTAAAATAGTTTGCACGTGACATTATAGACAGGACTGCTGCACCGTTTTCTCCTGCCCGCTCCTGGAAACTCTTGTCCGTGAAAATGCGGCCGTATTTTGAAGCCCTGCCTTTTTCGTCCGAGCCATGAAAGGTAACGATTAAGGGAAGCTTTGCCTCCTGGTTGTCCCTGTCATCGCGGTATTTCTCCGGAATATAAAGGAAATAGTGGAAACCCGCCGGAACTTCCTCATAGACAAAAGTGCTCTCTGTCTCTGTACCCGTTGCCCACCAGTATGCCGCGTCAAAAGTAAACTCCATGGGCTTTCGCTGATAGAGGTAATGTTTAATAATTAAAGCACCGGCTGCCAGGAAAATGATAAAAAAAAGGGGGATAACAATCTTTTTCTTCATGGTTAAATTATATATCAGTGTAAGATTTACCGCAAGTTTATTTTTTTGATGGACTTTCAAATACAACCATGGTAAAATTGTGACAATGGAGGTAAGAATGGCTACAGGGGATTATTATATACGGTATTTAAATCTTGATCGTATAGAAAAAGAAACGAACACAACAAGGAAACTCATGAAACTGGGATATATTCTTGTTGGGCTTTTTTTTATTGGAATATTGGGATGCATATTCAAGTTGGCAGATGTTCCGAAGGAGAATCTACCAGTCTACTGCATATTGATAGTACCATCGGTTATACCTATTCTAGTTGCAAAAGCCAAGGAAAAAGATATAAAGGCAGCAAGACGCTATGAGACAATTTTCGGAAGCGATACAGACGGAATAATAACAGGAGATGAACTTTCAAGGCAGTTACAGAAGCCAAGTTTTAAGATTTTTGAGGAGCTTGACAAGTTATTCAAGAAGGGATTTTTTCAGAACTGTAATCTTCAACTGGGCGGAAATCCCTGTGTAAAAATCGACAATTCAATTGGACAAGATGTTGACGGAACAGGATTTGTAGAGGTAAGGTGCCAGAACTGTGGCGGCACAAGCCGTATCAGGGCAGATTCACATACCAAATGTACATATTGTGGTTCCCCACTGTATGGAAAAGTTTAAATTAAGACAATAATGGTATAAAAAAATTTAAATAAAGCCACAGAAATTTTAAAAATTGTGAGTTCAACTCTGTATATTTTACAAGAAAATGGTGTGATAATAAAATATGTCTTCATTTTGAGGGAGAATAGAGTTTATCCTCAAAAATCAAATGATGGCAAATAGGAGAAATTATGAAAACACTACACAAAAGACAGGTAGGGGAGGGTATGAAAACATTCAAATATCTTCCAATCGTTGCACTTTGTGTTTTTGGTTTGTTGGGGATTGCAGCCTGTAAGCATGAAACCACAGGACCAGAAATTGAGGAAGTTGTTTTTCCTCGTTTGAAGATTATTTCAACGGAAAATGACGGTAACATGGATTTTGTCCTTACACCGATTTCAAAGAATGTAAAGTTACAGCAGCAGAGCTGGGGTGATCACTCCAACGACGATGTTCCTGATCCATGGTATGAAAAATGTGAAATTAAGGATGGGGATGATAATTTAATTGGTTCAGGACAGGTAAAAGTTCGGGGAAACTGGACCACAACTTATCCTAAAAAATCCCTTAGAATCAAGTTTGATGATAAACAGTCAATGCTTGGACTTAACAATAACAAGAAATTCAAAAACTGGGTGCTTCTTGCCTTGTATAAAGATGCTTCCTTCTTGCGTGATGCAGTTGCCTTTGAAATGTATCACAAGATGTTTTCCGGATATGCCAGCGATTCCAAACTTGTTGAGCTTGAGGTAAACGGTACATATATGGGTGTTTACCTTCTGGCAGAGCAGCAGGAGGCAAAAAGGCTTGGACTTACTGAGCCGGAGAAAAACGCAACCAACACAGACATCGGCTATCTTCTTGAATTTGACAGCTATTATAGTTTTGAAGCAGCAAATGAGCAGTTTGAAATCTATTATATTGATGATATAAAGGATTATGCCGGAACTGTAATGCAGGATGTTAACAGTGGCTATACCATCAAGAGTGACATAACCAATGTAGCTCAGCATGATTTTATCCGAGACTATATGAACAGACTTTGGGAAATCTGTTACAAGGCGGTTTACAATAAACAGTATTATAAATTCAATTCTTCATTTGAACTTGTAGAATGGACAGATATTCCAGGGGCAAACGACAATGAAAAATGCAGGAATTGTGTTCAGGCGGTTATCGACCTTGGTTCTCTGGCAGATACCTATGTGTTCAATGAGCTTGTCTGTGATCCGGACTTGTACTATTCAAGTTTCTTTATGAGCCTTGATTTTGCGGAAGGCAAAAATCGTAAACTTACTTTCAGTGCCCCGTGGGATTTTGACTCTACAATGGGAAACAAGAGTTTTTGCATTGCAGACACTTCAAATGAGGAAGGTAAGACATACGTAAGCGAAATAAATGCAATGCATGCAGGTCATGGACAGGCAAATGTAAACTGTGAGGATGGTTTTGTTCATGGAAACCCATGGATGATGATTTTTGTTAATCAGGCGTGGTTCCAGGATATGGTAAAAACCAGCTGGGCAGGCGTAAAGGCCAAGAATGTTCTGCCAGAGCTGGTACAGTTCATTGATGCCAGATCAACAGATGCTTTGCAGGTGGCATATAATGCTACCCGTGACAATGAGTTGTGGCGGGATGCAGATGAAGGCTGGA
>JAGCYQ010000031.1 GCA_017960765.1 Treponema sp. | reverse complement strand
ATGTCTTCGTGGTAGTAGAGGCCTCCGGAACCGACGAGCTTGCCGCTTTCCTTTTCGACAAAACCGTATTCATAACTGTCGGGATTGTTGTGGTCAACTGACACGAGCCATTCGCGCACATCCTCCGCTTTTGTGTAAAGTGGATAGAGCATGTATTTGTTTACGACTGGATCTCCGCACCATTCAAAGGCATCAAGATAATCATCAGGTGTAACAGGACGAAGAATCAGCCTTTCTGTCTCAATAATCGGTTTGTACTCAAATTGGGTCTCGGTAATCTTCACAATTCATCTCCCGATATGAAAAAATTAAAATCCCAGACTGTCGTTTACAAGAATTACGTGGATTCTGTCCTTGTGGCGTGAAAACCGTGTAATCAAAATCTGACAGCAGATTGTATCAGGTGACTTGCAGTTCATGCATGCGCCTGTCTTTGTGCATGGGGTAGAAAGCCCGAACCTCTGTGTGTTGATTGGAGAAGCGACATTCCTTGCCCTCTTCATGGCACTGTCCACATCAGGGCATACCTTGTTCATGCCCACGATAAAGACGACCTTCTTTGGTCCCTGTGCAATTGCAGACACACGGTTTGCATTTCCGTCAATGTTGATCAGCACGCCGTCATCAGTCATGGCATTTGCACTGGAAAGAAATACATCAGCATCGTAAGCCGCAAGCATGGCAGCACGCTTGTCTTCCCATTCATCCCTGTCGATGAAGTTGTACTTGCCTTTTTTCAGCGCATCAAAGAGTCCGATTTCGTGAACGCTCATTGCACCGCCCATCGTCACCGTACTCCCTTCCGGAATCAATTCAAGAGCCTTCTTCAATGCATCTTCCTTGCTCTCCGCATAGTATCCGCTCATGTTCCTTGACTCAAGTCCCTTGATGATTTTTGCCGCTAAAAGTCCGTTTCTCTTAACAATGTTCTCATTCATTTTGATACCTCTCCCTTCATTATATTTTCATACTTTCATTCCGTCAATTATTTTTTTATTTCCTGTGATTCTGTTTCCACCCATGCAGGCTCAAATCCGCTTGCAAGAGCTATTTTCCATGAACCGAGGTTAGAAAGGCTTGTTCCGTAATAGGGGATTGCTCCGCGACGGAAACATTCATTTCTCAAAAGCGTAACCAGAGTCGTACCGATTTTTCTTCCACGGTATTCAGGAAGCACATCGATTCCAATCTGCCACATCTCAGGACTGTCAGCAGAACAGCCAGCCATTCCCATGATTTTGTCTCCGTCCTGTGCGATTACGGCAAGCACATCAAGCCTGTCCGGTTTGTATTCCTCGCACAGTGCGTTGGGGAATTCCTTGCGGCCGTAATATGGAGTGATATCCTTTTGCTCAAGCCATTTGATTTTGAGGTCTGTATTGATTTCCAAAAGTTCAGCTTTGGGCAAAAACATGTGGTGGGACAAATTCATTTTATAGCCGTATTTCCTGAGCTCCGTTTCCAGCTCAAAAAAATGGTTCTGTTCAAAAAGCCAGAAGCCCCTGTTGTCTTTCTGCCATTCCCTGAGCCATGGGTGGAATTTCTCGTTGGCGGAAATTACGGTATTGTTTCCGAATGTTGCCATCTGCAAAAAGAATTCATCGTTTGAAAACTTCCTTCTTTTTTCATGCAATACCGCTTTTGTGATTATGTTCTCATCCTTAAAGAAATCATCCGGGCTGCAGTTGAATTCATAGGACAGCTGAGTCTTTACTTTTTCATATATTTCTTTTCTTCCAATCATTTCTGTTACCTTTCCCTTCTTTTAAAAGCAAGCTTCAATAATGAATAAACAGCCCACAGCATTGCGACAGGTGCAAGTACAAAAAATCCGCGGTCAGACCCGATTATCTCCAGGACCTTTTTCCCGGCCTTTACTTTAAGGACAAAGATGATGATGCTCGCGATTCCTGTGATGATGAAAAGACCGTACACAACAAGATACACAACGGCAGCAATTTCTAATGCCTTTGTCTGTTTCTCTGATGCTTCCTGATTTTCCTCGTCTAAAACTTCCCGGCCTTCCTCGGTTTCCGACATTTTCTTGATTCGTTCTTCTGCAAGTAGCCTGCGTTTTTCTATGGCCTTTTTTACAAGACGTGAAACAAGAAAAGCCAGGACCAGAACAAAAACCAGCAGGATAAGAGATACTAAAATTATTTTTATGGTGTCCTTATCCATCAACACTGTCCTTTTTGTAAAGTGCCTTGAGTGCAATCGGTGTTATAATGGAAGAGACGATTATAAGGAGAATTACCGCTGTAAAAAAGGCGTTGTCCAGAATACCTGCCGCCAAACCTCTCTGTGTTACAATCAATGCGACTTCTCCGCGTGTCATCATTCCAATACCGATTTTAAGGCTGTCGTTCCAACTGAAGCCCGTGAGCTTAGAGACAGATCCGCATCCGATGATTTTAGATGCCATGCCCACAATCACGAATGCAACGGCGAACAATAAAATAGAAACATCCATTGTCTTGATGTTTGTCTGCAAACCGATTGAACAGAAAAAAACAGGACCGAAAAGCATGTATGAGTTTACGTCCATCTTGCGTGCGATATACGGGGAATCCTTAGTTGAGCAAAGAATTACACCTGCGATGTAGGCACCGGTGATGTCTGCAACACCAAAAAAGTGCTGGGCAATGTATGACAAGGAGAATGCCAGTGCAAGACCGACGATAGGGATGCGTCTTTCGTGTGAATGCTTTTTCTCGTAGTGCTTGAAGACCTTGTAGAAGATATAACCAAGAATGATTGAAAGAGCAAAGAAGAGTACTGTCTTGATTATAGTCTGAAGGATTGCGCTTCCTGAGTCTGTTGCGGCATTGTTTGGATTCAGGCCGATTACAAAGGTAAGGATGATGATGCCGATTACGTCATCGATTATTGCGGCGCTTACGATTGTAGTTCCGATAAACGATGAAAGCTTTCCCAGCTCCTTTAGTGTCTGCACCGTGATGCTTACCGATGTTGCAGTCAGAATGGTTCCGATAAAAAGGGCCTTGTAGAATTGCGTAGAGCCCACCTTGTCAAAGCCATAGAAGCACATGAAAAGGACAGCACCTGCCGCCAGTGGAATTGCGACACCCGCACATGCGATAAGGGTTGCCTTAAAGCCTGATTTCTTCAAGTCCTGAATGTTTGTGTTGAGGCCTGCATTGAACATAAGCATGATGACGCCGATTTC
The DNA here is from genome assembly GCA_017960765.1 of Treponema sp. GTDB lineage: Bacteria > Spirochaetota > Spirochaetia > Treponematales > Treponemataceae > Treponema_D. Next base: position 14,650 of record JAGCYQ010000031.1, on the reverse strand, counting down.
TGCCATGCCCGCCATAAAGTCAGATGCCTGGACCCATCCAAGGACACTTGGGCCTATTAAAAGTCCTGCGATGATTTCACCTGCAACCTGTGGTGCCTTGAGTTTGCGTGCCACAAGTCCGAATAACTTTGCGAAAATAATGATGATAGCAAGCTGCCTGACGATATCTACGGTTTCCATTCGCCTACCTCTAGTTAAATTGGAAAGAATAGTATCACTTTTGCATATTCTCTTCAAGACGGAGGAAAACTGAGTGTTTTGATAGCTTTTTACTATATAATTCCTTGGCTGTAATCAACGAATCCCGGGATGTTTTTTGCAAGTTCCTGCATGCGCCTGTCATTTTCCGTGATTGTGTCTGCTATGGCTTTCAGTTCCTTGCTTATGTCTTTTGGCATCTCATAGTCTTTCTTGTAATGAAGCTGATGCTCAAGGCTTGCCCAGAAATCCATTGCAATAGTACGGATCTGTATCTCCACGGGAATCTCACGCTTCTGGTCGCTGAAGTAAACCCCGACTTTTACGATTACATGAAGGCTCCTGTATCCGCTTGGCTTTGGATTCTTGATGTAATCCTTCATCTCTATCAGGTCTATGTCGTCCTGCTGAAGAAGCATCTGTGTCACGTGGTAGACATCGCTTATAAAAGGACATGTAACGCGTATTCCCGCAATGTCATAGAGCTTGTTCACCATGTTATCAACTGTAAGGGGAAGGCCTTTTCTCTGGAGCTTCTCTGCAATGCTCATGGGGTCCTTTATGCGGCTTGTGATTGTCTCTATAGGATTACGCAAATGGCGGCTTTCAAATTCATCCTCAAGTATCTCAAATTTTGTTGTTATCTGTTTTATTCCGCTTTCATAAAGCATCAGAAGCTGCTGGAGTTCCATGGCCCTGTTCAGGATGTCCTGAGGGTTTGCAAGAATGTTTTTGTTATCCTCTGCTGCCTTTTTTAATATAAGTTCATTGTTCATATATTATAATATAATAAAATTATCCCCAAAAGGAAATGAATTTTTTTATTTTTCCGCGTTTATATTTGATGCCCTCTTTTTACAGATTATTACTATGATAAAATAGAAGAGAGCACTTCCGATAATGGCACCGATTGTATCCGCGCACCAGTCCAGAAAAGAACAACTTCTGCCAGGAACAAAACTCTGGTGAATCTCATCGATTATCCCGTAAAGCGAAATCACGACAGCCGGAAGGAGAATTCTTTTTGCAGTCGTAATCCGTCGTCCGTCCAGTGGCTTGAGTCCGAAAAACGCCATTGCAGTAAAAAACGAAAAGCCCGCAAAGCACGCAAGGTGAACCAATTTATCTGATAAATGAAAATCTGGCAGCGGAACATGGGGCTGTGAGGAAAGATACCAGCTGCAGCATCCGATAAACACAGCAGGAATCCACCGCAAGACTTTCAATATTATGGAGACTGCTTTATTCATTTTGCAACCGGTTTGTAATAGAGTGTTGCACCACGTCTTCCGTTTGTGGAAGGTACACGCTGAATCTCAAAATCATCGTCAAGATATTCAATCAAATCCGACAGCTTCTTGAATCCATAGTCAACGGTGTCAAAGCCCGGGTCCTGCCTCTTGAAGAATGAACCTGCAGCACTGACATCTGCCCATCCATTGTCGTCTGCATAACGGTCGTAGGCTGTCATAAGGAGCTTGTAGATCTTCCTGAACTGCCTGTCGGTCATCGTCTGGTCCGGAGCATGGTGGAAGAATCCAGGTGAAGTTTTTGTCTTTGCGGAACTCTTGTGAGGCTTGTGCTTTATTTCTTCAAGCTTGTCTTCCTTTTCCTCATCCTCTTCTTCCTTAAGGTTTTCTATGTAGATGAAGTTGTCGCATGCGTTTACAAAAGACACCGGAGTTTTTTTCTGACCTACACCAAAGACAAAGACCTGGCTTTCCTTGAGCCTTGTCGCAAGTTTGGTAAAGTCAGAATCGCTCGTTACAAGCGCAATGGCATCATACTTGTCGGTATAAAGCAAGTCCATGGCATCAATTATCATTGCAGAGTCGCTTGAATTTTTACCCTGCGTGTATGCAAACTGCTGCACTGGAATTATCGCGTTGTCATTCAGTTCCTTCTTCCAGTTCTTGAGTGTGTCCAGAGAAAAGTCACCGTATGCCCTTTTTGTGATGATGTGTCCGTGGACAGCTATTTCCTGCAGTATAGGACGGAGCTTTTTCCCCGGTGTGTTGTCCGCATCAATCAAGACGGCAATCTTTTTCTGTTCGTCAATATCAATCATTCTCGCCTCCTGATGATATGTCAGATAAAGTCCTCATGAATTTCTGTGCAAGGTATTTTGAAACGTAGAAGCGGTATGGAATGACGTTGCATGAGCAAAGCATCTGGTTTTCGTCACCTTCAATTTCATAGAACTGAATTTTATAAGTTATCCCGTTGGATGCAAAGGTCAAAGTGCCTCTTTCTGATGTGTTCTGGCTGAATGTTTTTTCATCGGCCCATGATGCTGCATTCAGGCTGGAAATGTAGGAAGCCCATTCGCTTGTCTTTTCCTGATCAAGTTCAGCTGAAATTTCTGTATTGCTTGAACTGGTCAAAGTCCATTGGCTTGTAGGTATGCTGATTTCCTGCCCGTTTTCGTCAGTGCCTGTTGCCGCCGCTGCCTGTTGTGTCTTGTTAACCGTAAAGCTGCCTTCTTCTGTGTTTACGCTAATCTGCGTTATGGCATCCCCTGAAACAGTGTAAACTTCTTTTGATCTGAGACTGTCCATGGTCACTGCATAGATTGTGTGCATTGAGGCAGAACATATCATGATCTGATTTGAATCATCAAGCGTCAGGTAGCTTTGACTTCCTGAACTTGAATTTTTTCCGATGTTGACTGTGCGTATGACTTCATCCCCAGCCTTAACCTTGACTGCAATGCGTGAGTTCTGATCAAGCCCAAAACGTTCTTCATTTGCAGAACTTTGTTTGGCCGCATTCCCAAGGATGTGAATATCCCTGATGTTGTCAAACAATGAACTGGCCGTAGTGGCATCTGCATCATATGTCTCGCTACCGTTTGCATTGGAGACTGTGTATTTTTCTCCATTCTTGCTTAGGATGAGTGTGTTGGCCTGGTCGCTTCCTGAACATATTTCCAGAGATGTAATGTCTTCCTTTGTTGTCAGAGTCTGAGTCTTGCTCTTTCCCCCGATGGAAATCTGAAGTATGTAAACGCACAATAATACTGCTGCCAAAGAAAGTAAAATTATTTTCTGAACTGCATGCCTGTTCATTTTTTAGCCTCCTTCTTGTTCTTTGTTTCCTCACGGCTGTCGTCACTGTCATATTCCATGCGGATTTTGTTTCTGTGCTTCTGGCGGACAAGGAATACGATTCCAAAGATGATTGCGACAATTGCGGCAAGTCCGAACTGGTTAAAGTATTTTACAAAGTTTACAAGTTTTCCCTTGTTTTTCGTGAGCGTGTTAAGGCTAAGGCCCTTTGTCCTCATCGTACATACATCTTCGTTTCCGTTCATGTAGTCAATTGCATTCCTCAGGAAAATAGATGTGTTCTGGAATGCCTCCTGCTGCAGGAAGCTGCTTGTAATTGTTGATGTTGAGATGACAAGAACTTTTCCGTTTTGAGTACTGTGGCTCAGGTGGGATGACTGGTCAAATGCCCTGTCACTTTCTTCTGATACCGGCTTTGCTGAGAATGCAGAATCAAATTTTCCCTCAACAAGAACTGCAATGTTTTTCTTTGACATCTCGCTTTCGTCGGGAGGCGTGATGTAATCAGGATAGAGGATAATGTTATCGCTTACTGTCCATGCCTTGTCGGAAGAAGATGCCAGAAGGGTTGTAGTCTGATCCTTTTTGTCTGCCGGTCCGCTTCCGTCGATAGAAGCTGCCATGTAGGTAAGGACATAGCCCAGATTTTTTGTAATCGGATGCTTTTGGTTAAGTGAGCCTGATTCAAGCATTGGTGCAAAATAGATGTCAGTCTGTCTTCCTGTCCACTGATCCTGTGATGAAGCGCATTTCAAATCCATTACATAATCGTTGTTGACCTTGATTCCATATTTGTCAAGAAGCTTTTGTAGGCCTGTGTCAATCGGATCGTATTCCGGCATGGAGTACATGTCCTGACTTTGCTGTTGAATGAATGGATCCAAGAGGAGAATAAGGTTTCCTCCCCTCATCAGGAACTGGTCGATTTTGTAAAGCTCTTCGTCGGTAAAGTGTCCGTGAGGTCCGTTAATGACAAGTGATTTTATGTCCAATGGAAGGTCGTCTTCTGCAAGTTCCACCGTAACAAAATTGTATGAATCCTGAATCAGCTGTGCAAATAAAGCGGCACCGTCTTCCGAGCTGAAGGTGTCAAGTTCCTCGTGACCTACACTGTATGCAATTGAAGAAACATTTGATGCAAGTGAAAGAAGGTTTTTCTCCATGTCATCTTCAAGGGTGTCAAGTCCGATCATGGTGTATTCAAGCTGGCCGGCCGTAAGGTTGATTGTCTGGCCGATCTGCAAATCGATGCACTTGCTTTGGTTTCCGCCTTCCATGACAACTGCCATAGTAGCGTTCTCTACAGGACCACCATTTTCCTGAAGCGGGAAAACTGGAACTCCATACTGTTCCTGCAAGCTAAGTACGTCCTCTGCGGGAGGATCAACTTTTTCATAAGTAATGGTGTTCTCGTATTTTTTGTTTAGTGAATTGACAGCCGCCATAACGACAGTTTCTATGTCACGGTATCCGTTTATCTGGAGTTTTGAAAGTATTGAAGAATTGAACAGCGTTACTTTTACTCCACCATGCAGTGTTGCAAGGGCATTTGTTGAAGAAATTACTTTACTGATTGCATTGGTGATTTTGTATTCAAGTCCGTCGGAAGATGTAATGGCGTCAATGACTTCAATCTGGTCCTGATATGAAATTACCATTCCCATGAATGCATTTGTAAATCCAACCTCGTTGTTCTTTATTTCCCTGATTTGAATCTGCTGGATTCCATAGCTTGCGGCAAGCCTTACATTTTCATCCTTCTGCATGTCAAAGAATTCATAGCTGAAATTTCCATTTCCTGCGGTACGGTATTCAGAGAGGATGTCGGAAACATATTGCCTTACATTTGAATATTGTGATGGAAGCTTGTCGTTAAAGAATACCTGAATGAAAACCGGTTCATCAAGTGTCTTTACAAGCTCGCGGCTGGAATCTGAAAGTGAGTATGATTTTGGAGACGTGATGTCATAGCGTTTGAATGCACGGCTTGATACAAGGTTTGCCAGAACAAGGACGATTGCAAACAGCAGCACGATTCCAGAGCGGTTGTTGAGCCATGTGGTAAACTTGTTTTGACTTTTGTTTTTCTGTTCCATTTTTATCCCCTCCTTGAATTGTTTACGGACTGCAGGGTCAAAATAAAAAACAGAGCGGTTAGTGAGATGAAGTAGATTATATCGCGTGTGTCAATTATTCCACGAGAAATTGACTGGAAATGGCTTGTTGCGGAGATGAATGTAAACAGTGATACAAGAGGTCCCGGAACAAGCGGCATGAAATAGTTGATCATGGAGAATCCAAGACAGATGGCAACACCTACAAAAAATGCAATCAATTGATTCTTTGTGATTGCCGAGCAGAATAGTCCGATGGCACAGAAAGATGCAATCAGGAAAATTGAGCCAAGGTATCCGCCGATGATAGGTCCCATGTCAGGCTTACCGAACATGCAGCACATGATTACATAGAAAACAGTGGGTATAAGAAGCACAAGGCATGATATAAAAGATGCAAGGTATTTTCCGCATACTACATCACGGGTTGTGACAGGCAGTGTTATCAATGTCTCTATTGAACCGCTTTTCTTTTCCTCAGCAAAAATACGCATGGTCATTGCCGGGATAAAGAAACTCATTACGCTTGGCAGTGTCTCAAAGAATGAACGCAGCTCTGCTCTTTCAACTAAAAAGAAAGTTGATACAAATGTGATTCCTGTATACAAAAGGAAGAGTGCCCAGACGATATATGCCATTGGGCTTGTAAAATAGGAGGCAAGTTCCCGTTTTAGAATTATTGCCCAGGTTTTTTTGTTGTTATTCATTTTTCTTCACCTCCAGCAGTAAGATTCCTGAACACATCCTCAAGACTGTCTTTCTGCATCTCAAGACCGTAAAGCTTCCATCCTGAGAAAACGACAAGAGATGCCAGGTCTGGTCGAATGTCGGCATTCTTGTTTACTCCGATGTTCACTGAATGAATGTTATCTTCTGCAACTCCGATATTGCATGATGCCACGCCGTCAAGCTTAAGCACCGCATTTTTAAGTTCTTCCACTGAGCAGCCTGAAACTTCCATTCTAATGCGCAGGGAATGTCCGTAGCTGTCCATCAGGTTCTGTGTTGTTGAGTCTGCAACCTTTTTTCCGTCTGAAATGATGATTACACGGTTACAGAGCATCTCAACCTCACTAAGGATATGTGTGGAGATGATTACGGTTTTTGTCTCTCCGATTTTCTTGATAAGTGAACGTACCTCGCTAACTTGGTTGGGGTCAAGGCCTCCTGTCGGCTCGTCAAGAATAAGTATCTCCGGGTCGCTCATAAGGGCATGTGCAAGGCCTACGCGCTGCCTGTTTCCCCTTGAAAGCTCTGATATGTTTTTGTGCATTACTTCCTTTAAGCCGCATGTCTCGCATAGCATCGGAAGCTTAACGGCCGGGTCCTGTCCCTGCATTTTTGCAACATACTCAAGGTAGTCAGCTACAAGCATCTCTCCGTAAAGTGGAGCTGATTCAGGCATGTAACCGATTTTCTTTTTTGTCTCTACCTGATGTTCTGTCACATCCATGCCGTCAATGCGGATCTGGCCCTCGGAAGGTTCTAGGAATCCGCTGATCATTCTCATCGTTGTGGTTTTTCCGGCACCGTTTGGTCCCAGAAGTCCGACGATTTCCCCTGTCTGAATAGAAAAACTGATGTCATTCACTGCACGGAATGTCCCGAATTTTCTGGATACATGTTCGAGTTCAATCATTTTATTTCTCCATATATGGGCAAGACGAATTTCGTCCCGTTCATAGACTCTGTTTTTAAGAACGTATTATAAACCATTAAAAAAAAATATGCTATAAATTTTCTGTTATCTTATGTTTTTTCTCATTTCTAAAAAAATGTTATCCGATTTAACTTTTTGTTATTGATATTTCATTTTGGCAGAAGGTCTGGTATATTCTAGTTAACCGGTTAAAGACAAGTTCTCCCTTTGTTAGGGGATGAGGAGGTTATTATGAAAATCACTAAATCTTTTTGCATCGCGTTAACTTTGGCCATGCTTTGCTCTCTGCCGTCATGCTCACAGAAAATAACAGCAAAACCAGGCAATGGAGGTGACAAGGCATCTGGTAACGGACCTTTCGGAATGGAAAGCATGAGTAATTCCGGTAATTCAGAAAAAACGATGAAGATAACAGCAGAAAATGCAGTTGATTTATCGCTGCTTACAGGAGATGAAAAATCACTTTCGGAAGTTCAAGTTGAGGACACTCTTTATCTGAATTTGAGTAATCTGACTTATGGACAAAACAGTTCGGCATCCCAGGTTCTTGCAATAGGTGAAAAGGCAGAGCTGAATGAAAACATTTCCCTAGAAGCAGAGGCAAGTGATGCGGCGGGAACATACATCAAAGTCACTTCAGAAGAATCTGCCGTAAAAATAGTTTTGAGCGGAACTTTGGAAAAAGGCAGTGTGGAGATTGAACCGAAAAAAAATTCAAGCCTGGTTCTTGAGTTAAACTCTGCGTCAATCACAAGCGTAAACTATGCCCCGATAAATGTCTCAAAGGCGGCGGCAACATATCTTGTTCTTACAGGAAACAATACACTTAAGGACGGACGTGTCTATGGAACAGGCTACAGCAAGAGCGAGGGAACAGACTATTACACTTCGTCATTCAGTGGGACGGCGGAAGATGGTGCGGAGCTTACAGAGAAGTGGGCACAGGGAAAGGACACCAAGGCCTCTCTTTATACAAAGGGTTCACTTATTATCTCTGGGGAAGGAAACCTCACTGTAAACGAGGAATACAAGCACGGAATCTATGCAAAGGACTACATTCATGTTTTGTCAGGAACAATCACTGTAAACACATCCGGAAGAAACTGCATCAGGAGCCAGAACGGTTTTGTGATGGAAGGCGGTACACTCAACCTGAACGGAACAGGAACACACACAAACGATCAGAGCCGTGGAATTATAGTTGAAGGTGATGAGGAGAACCCGGGAGAAGGATTCATCTATATCTCAGACGGAACGGTGAACATCAACACCACAGGAAAATCAATCAGCGCAAAATGGGACATAGAGGAAGATGCCGGAACAGATACCACAGATGATGACCCGAATCCAGTAGTTGTCATAACAGGCGGAACATTCAGCATCACGACAAGTGCCAGTGTCATCGAGGACGAATGGAGCCAGAACGTGACCTATCATGATGTTGATGGAATTGAAGTGACCGAGAAGGAAAGCTGCAGCCCCGAGGGAATAGAAGGAAAGCTCGGTGTCGTAATCTCAGGCGGAACATTCGACATAAATACAACAGATGATTCAATCAATGCAAGCCGTGACGGAGATGGGTATGTCAACATAAGCGGAGGAAAGATTTATGCATCATCTTCAAAAGGAGACTGCATAGATTCTAACGGTGACATAAACATCAGCGGAGGAACAATCGTTGCTCTTTCAACTTTGGGAAGCGAGGACGGGTTTGACTGTGACGGAGACTTGACCTTTACAGGCGGACTTGCAGTCGGAGTAAGCGGGTCAAGCAGAGTCTATGCTAGCACGTCAAACAAGAACAACACGCAGAATGTATTTGTCCTTGGCTCATCAGTAACTGGAAGTGCAGGAACAACAATGGCAGTAGAGGATTCATCAGGTAATCCTGTGTTTGCCTTTACAATTCCGTCAGGACTTTCCTATGGACTTGTTGTAATCAGCTCCCCGAACCTTGAGCTCGGAAAAACTTATTCGGTTAAGAGTGCTGTCAACGTAAGCGGCGGTCAGAACTTCCATGGCCTGTATACTGTCATGCCTTCTGTCAGCGGAGGAAGCGGAGACACAGAGATAAAGACAGAAAGCGGTACCCTTGTCTATAACGAGGGAGTTTCTGAAGGAGGATTCGGTGGATTTGGAGAATTCGGAATGGGAGACCCCAGAAGTGCAGATGGTTTCCCTGGAGGAGACTTTAAGCCTGGAGAAATGCCGCCAGATTTCAATCCTGATAATTTCCCTGGTGGAGATTTTAAGCCAGGTGATTTTCCTCCTGACATGAACGGCAACAGACCTGAGCGTCCAAACGGAGATATGAAAGGCGGAAAGGAAGGAAATAAAAAGACAAGGTAAGTTTTTACTGTAAGCGTATGTCACACGGACGTGATCCGATTATGCCTGGTCAATCCGTGTGGCAAAGCTATCGTTTCCGTATCAGTATCATTATGAATGCAAGAATGAAGAACAGAGGTGGAACCACGGTAAACAGAATTGTTGTCAAAGGGATGCCTGCGACGGAGAAATCACTGCTGAAGACAACGCCAAAGTCCAGGAACATATTGTAGACTGTCCCGCAGTATTCAAGGACGATACCTGCGATAAGACACATCCATGCTGCATCCCTGGTTTTTCCCCATACAAGAATTGCAAAAAAAGTTGCAAGCCCGCCGAGTACCAGTCTGATTATATAAAGCGTTAATTGAGTCTGTGTCATTTTTTTTCTCCGATAAATGGATTTTTTACAAGTGAAGAGAACACGCCCCTGTCCGCTTCAAATGGAACAATTGAAGCCTGGTCATAGTATGGATTTATTACCACAGAGTTGTCCAGACAATGGCATATGAAATCCTTGTATTTTTCTTCCGGGATTATTTCTTTTTTTATGTATAAGTAAGGCCCCTTTCTTTCCCAGTACGGTGTGAGGGACTTGTCGTAGATGAACCAGTCCTTTTCCGATCGTTCCTGAAGTGCCTTTATCAAATTGTAGATTGAACGGGAAATTGCGGCACAAAGCGGTGCGGGAAATCTTGCAGTGCGGAATGATTCCTGTGCCTTTGATAGTAATGCCCCGTTTTCGGCTGTGTCTTTAAATGCGGCGATGTAGCAGTCAGTTCCCCATGGTAGCGGTGGACAGATAAGTACACAGTCAATGCCGCTCCAGTTTGGTGCACCCTGAATCCATGGCCTGTAAATTGAAGTGTTTTCCGGACAGATGGAAAGGGCAGAGTCGAGTGCAGATTTCTTTTCCTGGAACAGATATGTGATGCGTCTGTCACCGAGTAAATCAGATACGGCCTTTTGAATCCTTCCGTTGAATGCAGTGTCGTATCTTCCGGTAATTCCACGGTTGAGTACGTTCTTGAGCATGGTAAAAGCAGAGTTGCCGCCCCATCCCAGAATTGCCTTGCCGTTTTCCTGATAAAGATCCGTCAGGCGTACGTTTTTCTCGGTATAAAGAAAAGCCCCTCTGGCTCGTGTAATGTTGCCGTATCGTCTCGTGATTTCCCCGCAGAGAAAGTCCAGTTCACTCATAGCTTAAAAATATACTATAATAGCTCGAAATAAACAAGTAAAGTTTTGGCGTTTTTTCCTGAAAGGAAAAATGCGGGCCCTCGCGAGCAAGGTAAAACTTTAAGGGCAATCGTTGGATTGCGACTAGACTAGACATAACAGTTACTATATCCTATTATGGAAAAATCAGGAGATTATCATGTTCAATTTTAAGATTCGCAGATGCATTTTTACCCTGGCCATGTTTTTTTCTTTTGCCATGGCTTTCTCGCAGCCTGTTCTTACTAAGATCGGAGAATTCAAGTGCGGCAGGCAGCCTAAGCAGGTGGTTTTCTCGCCGGACAACAAGTATGTGATTCTGCCCCTTTTGGATGACAACGGCTTTGACATTTTTTCAGTTGAACTTAAAAAGGTTGTAAGGAGGATCAATCCCCCGAATGCCTCAAAGGTGGGCTTTGCGGAATGCCTTTTCATTCCTGAGAAAAAGAGCTTTTTCGTCTCCCAGATGACCACAGGAAAAATCTACGAGTATACATATCCGGGATTTGAGTACAAGAGGGAAATAAATACTGACGGCGAATGGTCAAAGTTCATCGCATATTCAAGCCAGAAGAACATGCTTGCGGTCTCCAACTGGCTCAGCAACGATGTCTCACTGATCGACTATGACAGCGGAAAAGTGCTAAGGAAGCTTAAGACTGGAAAATCTCCACGCGGCCTGTATTTCATCAACGGAGGGGAATCCATAATCAGCCTTTCGTTCGACAGCGGGGACATCCAGCAGTTCAGCACATCCACGGGTACCAGGGAAAAGAGCATAAAGGTAACGGATGCCGCCATGAGACACATTGTTGTAAACGACGAGCATACCACCGCATTCATCAGCGACATGTACCACCGTAACGTGCTCAAATTTGACATTGCATCATTCAAAATTACGGCAACGCTCAAGGTATTCAACAATCCCAACACGATAGACCTCTACGCCAACCGCTACCTCTTCGTCTCCTGCCGGGGCCCAAACAATCCCCAGGATTATACCAAAAGGTCACCCCAGAACGGAAAAATCTATGTCATAGATACCCGTGACATGAGCGTAGTCAAGATCCTGAACGGCGGAAACCAGCCCACGGGACTTGATGTAAGCCCGGATGAGACTTTCCTGTGCTTCAGCAACTTCCAGGACGAGTCCATAGAGCTTTATACGATATCTGAGTGAATTTTATCCATATATTTCCTCATTCTACAGCATTTTAAGGTTGTTAATTCCCAAAAACCGTGTTATAATAGTACATAATAGAGGTTATTGGACAGGAAGAATGGATTTTCAGAAATTTGTCGACACATTTACTACTTCTACCTGTATTATTTCTGTTGAAAAACTTCCTGACGGGGGTTACGGAAAAATCAGGATTGTAACTGGTAATAAGCTTTATGTAGACTCGATAGAGAAGGACGGAGATGGTCCAAGACTGTTGTCGAATAAATTTGTTCCCAACAGTGACTATCAGGTTTATTTTACCAAGGACTTGAATTTCGAGGATTTTTGTTACCGCAGTGCCGTTTTGAAGCAGCCTCTGCATTCCTATGTTCATCCCGACCGCTATGATTACTGGTTCAATATTTTTTCCATTCCGCTTGAATATGAGGATGAAAAGTTTGCCTATTGTACTTATACCCAGGAAGTGACGCACAAGCCGAACACCAAGAAAATGCTGACTCTTTCCTACGAGACTTCTTCTGATGTTCTTAGCGCATGCCTCAAGCTCAAGGGTACTGATGATTTTGACACTGCAATCAAGGATGTAATAAAGGAGCTCAGGGAAATCTGTGATGCAAAATACTGCTGCATCATGCTTATGAATTCCATGGACCGCTCATGCAGGCTTTTGGGAGAGTCTTTTGCCGATCGTGATGATTTCCGTTCAAATGATAACTGGATGGACGATAAATTCTATGACATTGCCGAGACCTGGGAGAACGTAATCGGTGGAAGCAACTGCCTTATCATTAAGAACCCAAGTGACTGGGAATATGTTAAGGAACGTAATAAAATATGGTACGAAAGCCTGAAGATTTCCAGCGTAGAAAGCATGGTCCTTTTTCCCCTCAAGACAAACGGAATCCTTCTGGGCTATATCTGGGCAACGAATTTTGCAGTTGAGAACGCAATCCGCATAAAGGAAACGCTTGAGCTTACAGCCTTTGTCATTGCATCAGAGATATCGAATTACCTCCTTCTTGACCGTATGCGCATCCTGAGCACGATGGATTCCCTTACAGGCGTGATGAACCGCAACGAGATGAACAACCGTGTGGATGAGATAGCCAACGGAAAGAAGCTCAAAAAGTCAATCGGCATAGTCTTTACGGATTTGAACGGATTGAAGAAGACAAACGACCTTCACGGACATCTGGCCGGTGACATGCTTTTAAAGGAAGCGGCCTCAATCTTAAAGAAATATTTCCCGGATGATGAGATATACCGTGCAGGTGGAGATGAATTCATGGTCCTGAGTCTGGGAACTAGCGCCAAGGAACTTGACCGTAAGGTAGAGGAGCTTCGCAGGCAGATACAGCAAAGCGGAACCGTCTCATTCTCTGTCGGAGCCAGTTTTGACGAGAAATGCACGAATATCCTCTCTGTGATGACTCAAGCCGACAAAAAGATGTACGAGAACAAAGAACTCTATTATCTGGAGCACCCGGAAAGAAAGCGCTGGGCCTAGATAATCCCATATCCACTGCTCTGAATTCCCCTTTCCCCCCTTGTCATTGAAGAAAAATAATGATATTCTATATCACCATTATAATTTTATGAAAAAAGGAAGGAAATAATATGATATCTTTTGTTCCTATGTTTCTGCAGGATGCAGGTGCAGGTCAGGTTACTGGCGGAATGGGTGGTTTGGTTACATTCCTGCCGTTGATCTTGATTTTGCTCATCATGTACTTTCTCATGATCAGACCTCAGAATAAAAAGCAGAAAGAAACTGAAAAAATGATAGCTGCCCTCAAAAAGGGAGACAAGGTTGTTACTATCGGCGGTATCCACGGTACTGTTGCTTCTACCAAGGAAAATACCGTTATCGTTAAGGTTGATGACAACACACGCATAGAATTCAACCGCACAGCAATTGCAACCGTAGTTGTAGACAAGCCTGCTTCAGCCGCAGCACCAGAAAAAGAGAAAAAGGGTCTTTTCGGCAAGAAGTCAAAGGAAGATTCTATTGTTGCAGAAATAAAGGATAAAGACGAAGAAAAACCTTCTAAGCCAGAGGCAGATAAAGATGAATAAGCGCAGTCGTTTCATTTTGATTCTGGCAGTTCTTGCTCTGTGCTTTGTATTCCTGTGGCCGTCAATAAAATGGTATGCGCTTACGCCAAAGGAAGATCAGGCACTTGCATTGAGCTCGCTGGAAAATATCAAGGATTATTCAAGTGTAAAGGCAGCAGATGACTTGGACTCATACAAGTCAAAGGTCAAGGCTGATGAAAACACTCCTCTTGCAGAGGATCAGCAGTGGCTTCTTAAGATTGCAAAAAAGAACTACAAGGCAATGGGAACTGCAATGCCGGAAAATGTCACTCTTCTGGATGTCATGCGCTCTTTCTCAAGTGAGGATGAGTTGCGCACTGCAATCGAAGGACATTACAGGGATCAGATTCTCGACAACAAGAACACCTACAAGAACTCAGTAAAGCTTGGTCTTGACTTGAGCGGTGGTATGAACGTCATCGTAAAGGCAGATCTGGACTCAGTTGTTGCAGGAAAGGACGAGAACAGCACGATTGATGATGCAACCCTTAGGGAAAATGCAATGGCTCAGGCTATTGAGACCCTTTCTGGACGCATCGACCGCTTTGGTCTTTCTTCTCCGACAATCAGACAGCAGGGTGAGGACCGCATCTATATCGAAATTCCTGGAAGCGCTGAGGCTGATCAGATCAACTCAATCATCCAGGGACGCGGAATCTTGAATTTCCGTCTTGTTGATGATGATGCCAATTCTGCATTCCAGTCATATTATGAATCTAACCGTGCAAGCACCTTTGACAGTCAGGGACGCCTCATCAATTCTTCCCTCATTCCGGAAGACTGT
>JAGCYQ010000004.1 GCA_017960765.1 Treponema sp. | reverse complement strand
TCCCAAACCAGATGCGCTACCAGCTGCGCTACATCCCGAATTGGAATATGGAGGATGACGGGATCGAACCGCCGACAACCTGGGTGTAAACCAGGTGCTCTCCCAGCTGAGCTAATCCTCCGCTAAAGTGATATAAAATTATCATAAAGACAGGATTGTGTCAAGAGCATTTTTTTATTTTCAGAAAAAAATAAAATTCTTGATTTTTTACTGGATATTTGATTTAATATGAGTTATACTAACTAACAGACTTTTCCGAGAGAAAGGTCAAAAACTAACATGGAGAAATAGTATGAACAAAGTAGAACTTGTGGAAGCCATCGCAAAGGAAACTGGACTCACAAAGAAAGACAGCGAAGCAGCTGTAAAGGCATTTGTTGAGACAGTATCAAAGGAATTAACCAAAGGCAAGGACGTTCAGCTTATTGGTTTCGGAACATTTACAGTAGGCAAGCGCGCTGCACGTACAGGACGCAACCCTCAGACTGGAGAAACAATCAAGATTGCTGCAGCCAAGATGCCAAAATTCAAGCCTGGTAAAGCTCTCAAGGATCGCGTAAACAAGAGATAAGGAAAATTCGGAAAACAGGATTTTTCGAGTTATCCAAAACCCCAGACAAACAATTACATGTCTGGGGAAATCAAGATTAAGGCCGCCGCAAGGGGGCTTTTTTTTTCTTCAAAAATAAGAAACCGAAAAGGAAATCGAATTGGAAAACACACCGGACAAAAAGCTGGAGAATCAAAAGACACTGTTTGCAAACAGAATAGGGAAGCAATACCGCCTGCTGAAAAAATGGGCAAGGAAAAACCGCATAAGCTGCTATCGCCTTTATGACCGGGATATTCCGGAGATTCCACTGTCAGTTGATCTTTACACTTTTGTTCCGGATGAGGTGACGGACAAATATCAGAATCTTATTCAGCTTCAGGAGCAGAACGCCGCCATAAGCAAAAATGACTCCTATGCAAACCAACTTCTTGCTGAGGAAAAAAGAAGGACGTTCATACATCTTTATCTTTACGAGCGCCCGTACGAGAAGCCTGAGGAAGAGGAAAAGATATGGCTTGAAGAAATGGCGAAAGTCCTCGCTCAGACCCTGGAGATTGACGAAAGCCATGTCATCACGAAGACAAGGAAAAAGCTCTCCGGAAACGAGAATGGCCGCACCGAGCAATACGAGAAAATAAAGAGTACTTCCGTCGTAAAGGGAATAGTTCAGGAACAGGGGCAGCTTTTCAACGTGAACCTTTCCGAATACCTTGACACCGGCTTGTTTTTTGATCACAGGCCCCTTCGTGACATCGTACGCTCAACATGCTCAGGAAAATCCGTGCTTAACCTTTTCTGCTATACTGGAAGCTTTTCTGTCTATGCCGCAGAGGGAAAGGCCCGGCGTGTTGAAAGCGTTGACATGAGCAAGACCTATCTTGAATGGGCAAAGGAAAACATGCTCCTAAATGGATTTGAGGAAGGAGAAAAATATGTCTTTACCCGTCAGGACGCGATAGGCTTCATAAACCAGAAAAATGCCGAGGTTCCCAATAAAGAAGGGACAAACCGCTTTGACATGATAATCCTTGATCCGCCGACCTTCAGCAACTCAAAAAGAACTGACACGACCCTGGACATAAACCGCGACTGGAGTGCTTTGGTTAACAAATGTATAGCTATATTAAAACCCAGGGGCATCCTTTACTTCAGCACCAACAGCAGAAGGTTGAGTTTTGACAGTTCTCTCTTGCAGTGCCCGAAAGGAACTGAGCTGAAAGTGCAGGACATAAGCGCGCAGACTGTTCCGGACGACTACAGGAACGCAAAAATCCACAGGACATGGAAAATCTCCATAAATTAGATTTAAAGTATTATACCTGCAACTTCCTCTATACATAATTCGTTAAACTTGTTATAGTTATATGAAATGAATTTTACAGATTTTGTATTGCAGGAAGAACTGCTCAAGGGAATTTCAGACTCAGGGTATGTCAGCTGTACGCCGGTACAGGAACAGGTTTTGCAGAATTCCCTGGAAGGACGTGACTTATATGTTCAGTCACAGACGGGAACAGGTAAAACAGCCGCTTATCTTGTTTCAATTATTCAGGAAATGCTCACAAGGGGTGAGGTTTCAGGTAAAAAAGCCCTCATTATGGTGCCCACGCGTGAATTGGCCGTTCAGGTTCAGGAAGAAGCACAGAAGCTTTGTAAATATACTTCCCTAAAGTGCGACAGCTTTTATGGCGGTGTAGGCTATGACAAGCAGATTGCATCCCTTAAAAAAGGCGTGGATTTTCTGATCGGTACACCGGGACGTGTTATTGACCTTCAGAAAAGCGGACAGATGGATTTGAGTTCTGTTGCATTCCTCGTGATTGATGAGGCAGACAGAATGTTTGACATGGGATTTTACCCGGATCTGAGGGAGCTGCTTAAGGTCCTGCCTGTTCCGGAAAAAAGACAGACCATGCTCTTCAGTGCGACGCTCAACACCTACGTCAAGAATCTGGCCTGGGAATACACAAGGAATCCAGCGGAGATTACGATTCAGGCGGAGAACATTACCGTTGAGGAAATCGCTCAGGAACTCTATCACGTCTCCAGCGATGACAAGATAAAGCTCCTTCTGGGCATCATTACAAGGGAGACCCCGGAGAGTCTTATTATCTTCTGCAACACAAAAAGAAGCTGCGAGGTTATCTCCAAACGCCTTAACCTTAACGGAGTTGAAAGCGAATTCATAATCGGTGACCTTCCTCAGAAAAAGCGTCTTCAGATAATGGACAGGTTCAAGGAAGGAAAGATAAAGTGCCTTGTTGCGACCGATGTTGCGGCACGTGGAATAGACGTCAACGACCTTGCCATGGTAATCAACTATGACATTCCAACTGAGGCCGAGAATTATGTCCACAGAATCGGACGTACTGCCAGGGCTGGAAAATCCGGAAAGGCATATACGCTTTGCTGTGAGCAGGATGTTTATTCTCTTCCGGCAATTGAGCGCTATATCGGAAAGTCAATTCCTTCACAGGTTGCGGACCCAAGCCTAATGGTGGAAGACAAGAGCCAGGGCATTTACATACGCACGGAAAACTATCACGAGGACTACCACGACAAGAGCGAGTACGGAAGGAAAAAGCAGCGTGAATACGAGGCCAGAAAACGTAATGAAAAACAGGGCCGCGGAAAGGGACGCTATTCATCCAAAAACAAGGCCGCATCAAGTGAGTACAAGAGGGACAGGCGTGTATATGGCGACGGAGATGCCGACAAGCTTGCATCAATGTCAACAGAAGAACGCATGAAGCTCTATAAAGAAAAATATGGTGCAAGTTCTTCCGGGGCAAAGTCTTCTGGAAAAAAGAATGGTTCAGGCCAGAAAAATCAGTCTTCAAGGAAGCAGACTTCAAATAAACAGAGGACGGCCGCCCAGCACAACAACGGCAAACGCAAGAACGAGCCTGCCGTAAAGAATGCACAGAAGAATC
>JAGCYQ010000030.1 GCA_017960765.1 Treponema sp. | reverse complement strand
TTGTCTTCCCTTCCTTGTGTTCCTGCAGTATTTTTACAATCTGCTCTTCTGAAAATCTCTTTTTCATTTTCTACCTTCCTTGTCATTATACTGTAGAAAACTAATTTATAAAATGGTATTATTTTAGGGGGTTAGACCAACTCCTTCTACAACTGGTAGATGAGATACTTAAAGTATATACTTAATTTTGAGCAGAAGTCTATAGTGAAGAGAAATAATAATCATTTTTCCCTAAAAAGTTATGATTTTAATGTATTTATCTTTTACAATACAGGCATAAATTAAAGGAGGATGTTATGAATTTTACAGCAAATAACATTATAAAACTTTTTATTGATGCCATTGGACAGGATGCATTAGCAGATTATTATGACTATAATTGGCCTGCACGTAAAAAAGAAATCCAAAAATTAGAAAAAATAAACTATGAGGTAGATATTATAAATAACAAAAATTTCAAGAGAGTTCTTGATATATTAAATGGTTTTACAGATTGGGCTAAGGAAAAGGATTACATAAACACTTGGGATAAAGGAGCAATCATAGATTTGCTTGTCCCGTATATACATTCAATTCTATTTACCCCACAAGGTTTAATACCAGAACGTGATTTTATTGAATATACAATCATGTATTCTATTTGTAATGCTTATAAATGTTCTATGCAGGAAGCATTAAAGTCAAAAGATTTTAGCAATGATCGTCTTGCTGCAATTAATCTAGCTATATATCAATTTAATTTTTACCTTCCATCTTATGAATACACACAAAATATTGAACCTTTGGAAGGTATGTTTGATTTATTCCTTGCACTTGCAAAAGACAAAAACCAGCTTTATCAATACTGGAACGATAAGAAATTTGAAATCGATGAAAAGGATTCCACCGACTTAAAAACCTTGATTCACCGATGGACTAAAAGTAAATCTTCCAGACCAAGCTGGAAAATAATCAAGTTATTTATGAATGAAGATTTACTCCCAGAGGATAATTTAATTTACCAATTTTTCCCAGATATATCAGGAAAGGAGCAGTATTTAACATTTAGAAGAAAGATTTTTCCAGCATATTTTATAACTAAATTGTTTGACTCTTTAAGTAATCAGGGATTTATAAATGATTCTTTTACGGAAGTCATCCAGAATGGAATTAGATTATTTTACAGACATTTTTTAGTAACGAAAGAACAAAACCTTTCTCAGGAAGAATTACAGAATCCTATGTTTTGTATGTTATTTAGATTTCTTATGAAAGATGATATGGGCTATAACTTTAATACTGATACAGCACAGTATTTTAAGAGTTTTCTGTTTTAATCCGTAGGGTTTGGGGGCGTTGCGGGGAGCTCCCCGCTGGAAGGGGTAGTGGACAAGCCAACAAAGCGGAGAGAATCAACCTGCTTGCAGGAAGGTTTCATGTAGCGACTTGGCTTGGGAACGAGGGGAAGGCTTTCCCCTTCATAACGACAAGAATCCTATCGGCAATTTATAACCGCCTTTCAGTACCTCGTTTGTGCATTATATTTTGCTGATAATAATGACCGAAGCGGCTTACTCTCCCTTTTTGCCTTGCAGAATGTTCAATCTGGGTGTATCATGGTAATATGAAAAAGTTAATCGTTATCGGTGCAGGAATCTCTGGGCTTGCCATGGCTGTCTATGCGGCCAGGTCGGGCTATGATGTGACTGTGCTGGAGCAGCATATTCTTCCTGGGGGGCTTTCTACCAGCTGGAAGCGCAAGGGATATTATTTTGAGGGTGGAATGCACTGGCTCACAGGATCGTCACCAAAGTTGCCCTTGAACAGGGTGTGGCGTGAAGTGGGGGCATTAAAGGAGAACAACCCTGTCTATAACCGTCCCGTCCTCTATACGATTATCGGGGCAGGAAAGGATGGCGCCAATCTTGAGCTTTACCGTGACCTGGACAAGCTTGAGGCACATCTTACGGAGACTTCTCCTTCGGATAAAAGGGCAATCCACCGGTTCTGCAGCGATGTAAGGAAATTCCAGAAGGTTCACCTTCCGATAAACGATTTGCGGGGCTTGAAGTCAACCCGTCCATGCAAGACAAGACTTCCGGAGCTGATGGCAATGGGGCCGGCCGGACTAAGATACAGTTATCTGCGAAAGACATCCTATGAGGATTATGTAAACCTCATAAAGAATCCTTCAATCCGTCATCTTCTTAGCAGCGTAAACAGCAGCGAGTATAATGCCCTGTCCTTTGTCTATACGCTGGGGCAGTTTACTTCCGGGGACTGCGGTTTTCCCGAGGGCGGATCTATCAGGATGGCACAGAACATGGCGGATACCCTGCTTTCTTATGGCGGTAAGATTGAATACAGGACAAAGGTTCAGAAGATCGTCGTGGAGGATGCCAGGGTAAAGGGCGTGATGGTGGACGGAAATCTTGTCGAGGCAGACAGGGTGGCGATTGGGTTTGATACTCTGGCCGCTGTGGACACTCTGTTCGACAAGCCGCTGGATGAGCCCTGGGTCTCACAAATGAAGGGCAACGTGAGCCTCCTTCAGTGCATGTTCTTTGGAATCGGTGTAAGGACCCAGATTGAAGGTTTTACGGATACTCCGGTCATTCCGCTTGAAAAGGAATTCGAGGCGGCAGGCCTGAAGTTCCCTCGCATAAGGTTGAACTATTATTCGGGTGAGGAGTATGCCCCCGCAGGATGCTCCACCCTAACATGCCTTTTGATCGGTGACAGCTATGATTTCTGGAAGGGAAAGAAGCTGGACGGGACCTATCAGGAGGAAAAGAAGCGGTTGATTGAACGCTTTGTTGCCCTGCTTGAGGAGAAGGTTCCCCAACTGCGCGGCAAGGTTGAAGTGACGGATCTTGCGACTCCCTGCACCTATGAGCGCTATACATCAAGCTA
Source organism: Treponema sp. (assembly GCA_017960765.1). GTDB lineage: Bacteria > Spirochaetota > Spirochaetia > Treponematales > Treponemataceae > Treponema_D. The sequence goes on along the minus strand of JAGCYQ010000030.1, from coordinate 1,634 downwards.
TCGCGGCTCATGGATGAGTATATGGAAGGCGGGGAAAAAGTCATTCACTTTTCCGTCAAAGTCAGAGTCCATCGAGGGCCTGTATTTTGCAAACGAGAGGGTGAGGATGCCCGGTGGACTTCCCATATGCGGGTGGTCCGGAAGGAATGCGGCGCAATGGCTGTGCCGTGATGATGATGTGGTATTTAATTGCGGTGACTGACTGGGTCATCGTGTAGGAGGATTATATGTATGCAACATTCTGGGCGCTTGTTCCTGCTCTGATTGCAATTGTTCTGGCTTTGATCACGAAAGAAGCCTACAGTTCCCTCTTCATCGGTATCGTTGTGGGTGGACTGTTCTTTGCAGGAGGAAATTTCGAGGGAACGGTGAAGCACATTTTCAGTGACGGATTGATAGCACAGCTTTCCGATCCTTACAATGTGGGTATCCTGATTTTCCTTGTGTTCCTGGGAATCATGGTCTGCCTTATGAACAAGGGAGGCGGATCTGCTGCTTTTGGTAAATGGGCTTCAACTCACGTAAAGACAAAGGTTGGTGCCGGACTTGCCACAATCGTTCTGGGCTGCCTTATCTTCATCGACGACTATTTCAACTGCCTTACCGTCGGTAGCGTCATGAGGCCTGTCACTGACCGCACAAAGCTTTCACGCTCAAAACTTGCATACTTGATTGACTCAACTGCGGCTCCGATCTGCATCATCGCTCCTATCTCCTCTTGGGCTGCTGCCGTTGCGGGTTTTGCTCCTGAGGGTACAAACGGCCTTACGCTTTTTATTCAGGCTATTCCGTATAACTATTATGCCCTGCTTACAATCGTCATGATGATCTGTCTAACGCTGCTCAAGATGGATTACGGTCCAATGGCAATCCATGAGGCAAACGCAGAGAAGGGTGACCTGTTCACTGTTCCTACCAAGGATTACAAGGAAGAGGAGGCTCCAAAGGGCAAGGGCAAGGTGATTGATCTTGTGCTTCCGATTCTGCTTCTGGTTGTGGGCTGTGTCATCGGAATGATTTATTCAGGCGGTTTCTTTGAGGGTGCATCGTTCAAGCAGGCATTCGCTGACAGTGACGCATCCGTGGGTCTGGTTCTCGGCTCGTTCGGGGCACTGGTCCTTACGCTCCTGATCTATCTTATCCGCCGTGTGCTTCCGTTCAAGGACTGCATGGCATGTATAGTTGAAGGCTTCAAGGCAATGGTTCCGGCTATCACGATCCTGGCTCTTGCATGGACTCTCAAGGGCATGACCGATTCCCTGGGCGCCGCTGAATTTGTTGCGGGTCTTGTGGATAAATCTGCCTCAAGCCTCTTGAATTTCCTGCCTGCGGTTGTATTCATCATTGCATGTTTCCTTGCTTTTGCAACCGGTACAAGCTGGGGTACTTTCGGTATCCTGATTCCTATCTGCCTCAAGGTATTCTCTCTGGGCGATGGAAGTCCTCTTGGCCTCATCTGCGTATCTGCATGTATGGCCGGTGCGGTTTGCGGAGACCACTGTTCACCGATTTCCGATACGACAATCATGTCATCTGCTGGTGCACAGTGTGACCATATCGCACACGTTTCAACACAGCTGCCTTATGCTCTGACTGTTGCGGGCGTTTCGTTCATCACCTATCTGATTGCGGGA
>JAGCYQ010000029.1 GCA_017960765.1 Treponema sp. | reverse complement strand
GTACATGTTCGACCTTGCAAATCTCTGGATTCATAATGAGGGCTGGACAAGGCAGGAGCCCGACCCGAAGAAGCGTTTCGCAATAATGCAGCAATGCTTCGATCTTCAGTTGCAGGGCTACAAAACAGAAACGGAAGTGCCAGACGAACTGCGGAAAAAACTCCCACTCTTCATCGACATGGTGCTGATCGAAAACATCGTGGATGAGTTTGAATGTGCCGCCCGAGAAGGCCAAGATCTTGACTATGAAGATATTGAAGACGCAGTAAAGCAACTGATAAAATAGATTAAAGGTCGCAGCTTACTTGTCAATAATCAATTCAAATTGTATTATATAATTAAATCAGAATACAGGAAGGTTTAGATATGGAAATTTACAAAGCAAACGTTAATCTTTATTCAAAAACAACAAGCTCTCCCAAAGCATTCGGTTTCTTTTTCATCTTGTTTGGAGCAGCTTTTATTATTGTTGCCGCAGCGATTTTAATTCATCAGGAAGTATTCAAGAAAAACGCTGTCCAGACAACAGGCATTGTAGTTGAAAACGTGCAAAGTGAGGGCAGCTCAGGTTACAAAACCAGGTATTCATATTTTGACGAGGCGGGTAACGAGTATTTTAACACAGGCAGCTCGACTTCCAATCCACCAGAATACAAAGTGGGAACAGAGATTACTGTTTACTATTCCATAAAGAATCCAGAAAAATCAATTTACAAAAGCTCCACGACAAAAATCATATCCATAGTATTTTTCGGACTTGGAGGAGTGTCTTTTATAGCCGGCTTGATTCTATTTATCCTTAACAGGAAAAAAGCCATCGAGTGGGAAGAATCAGGCTTGCTGGCAAAAAGGAAGGAAAAAGGACAGGAATCAGAGGAAGAATAATGGACTTCACCTGCAATCAGTGATGCAACCCTACCCTTTTTTCCCTCTAGATTGCCTGTTCATATTTTTTCAGCGAGATTTCTATTATCCATTCACAAAGATCAGCAAATGATTTTCCAAGTGTTGCCGCCTCCTGCGGGATCAAAGAAGTTGGAGTCATTCCTGGAAGCGTGTTTGCCTCCAGGCAGTAGACATTGTCATCATCATCAACCATGAAATCAACGCGTGCATAGGTCTTGATGCCAAGTGTTTTAAATACCTTTACTGCGGCCTGCTTGATTTTTTCTTCCAGTTCTGTTGAGATTTTTGCAGGACATGTTTCTATTGTGCTGCCTGCCTGATACTTGTTCTTATAATCATAAAAACCTTCCTTTGGCTCAATCTGAACAATCGGGAGCGGAACACCTTCTATGACACCGTCCGTAAACTCGCGGCCCTTTATGTAGTCTTCTATCAGGACCTTGTTTTCGTATTCAAACGCATGCTCAATGGCAGAATCAAATTCTTCCTGGGTCTTTGCGATGTATACGCCAACGCTGGAACCTCCGCTGCAGATCTTAACCACACACGGAAGCCTTGCGGCCTTTGCATCTTCCTTTTTTGTTATCAAGATGCTGTCCGGGGTCTTGATTCCGTTTGCCCTGAAGAGCTGTTTCGAGATTGATTTATCCATTGCGATAGCTGAGCTCAAGGCATCGGTTCCCGTGTACTTTATTCCGAACAAATCAAAAGCGGCCTGGACCTTTCCGTTTTCACCACTGTCACCGTGCAAAGCCATGAAAACAATTTCCGCCCTGGAACAAAGCTCAAGCACATTAGGACCAAACAGTGATTTTGAATCATCATTCCTTAAAGCCTTAAGTTGATTTATATCAGGTGCCGTCTCCTTTACAGGTGCAATATCCGCAGCCCAGTCACGGTCATCATCAAAAGCAGAACCGACATCCCCGTTGAAGCCGAGGAAAATATCAACAAGGATTACTGAATGTCCCTTTGATTTCAATGCTTTATAAATCTGGCATCCTGAAGACAAAGAGACATCACGTTCAGTACTTGTTCCGCCAGCTAAGATTACAATTTTCATCTTGGTTACTCCTGAATTTATTTTATTGAAACAGTAAACACGATTTCTGTCAAGCAGTGGGAAAAACTGTTACACCTCAGATTTGTGATAGTATTTCAACTCGGAAATATGCTATAATCTTTAATTGAAGAAAAATTGATTGTAATGAGGGCAAAATGATTAAAGCTGTTGTTTTTGACATGTTTGAGACTCTGGTCACATTGTTCACGGGCAGGACATATTTCAGTGAGGACATAGCCGCCGACATCGGAGTTGACATTGAATTGTTCAGGAAAGAATGGCATGTCATAGAGCATGACAGAAGCACAGGCAAATACACGATAGAAGAAGGCCTTGCACTTATATTCAAGAAGCTGGGAGTTTATTCTGAGGAAAATGTCAAGGCGATTGCACAAAAAAGACATCAGTCACTTGATGATACATTTTCTTCTATTCCTGAGGAGAGTTTTCAACTGCTTAGGGAACTTAAAGACCGCGGAATAAAAATCGGCCTTATGACAAACACTTTCTCTGATGAAAGGGACTGCATAAAAAACAGTGAGCTTTATCCTTTCTTTGATGCCTCTCTGATTTCCTTTGAGACAGGTATATGCAAGCCTGCCCCGGAGCTTTATGCAAGGATGATCACTCTTCTTGACGTTAAGCCTGAAGAATGCCTTTATGTTGGTGACGGAGGTTCACGCGAGCTTTTTGGTGCAAGAGACGCCGGAATGAAAGCCGTTCAATGCACATGGTTCCGCGACAGGGCATTTGAGCCGCACATACCCTGTCCTGTATTTGAAGAATTTGACCACGCAGAACACCAGGCCGACATACTTGATTTTTTGGATTAGGAGTCCATTATGACAGACAGATTCAAGCTTCCTGATTACAACAACTGCATCGTAAATCTTGCCAACTCTGTTTTGAAAAAGTTCGGTGCAAGTACAACTGCAGGAACACTTCCTCTTGCCGACAAATATCTTTCAGGTGACTATAAAAACGTTGTCATAATTCTTCTTGATGCTCTTGGAACATCGATTCTGGAAAAGCACCTTGAGCCGGACAGTTTTTTCAGGAGGCATTATGTCGGTTCATTTGACTCGGTGTTTCCGCCGACAACCGTTGCCTCAACCACTTCAATAATGAGCGGACTTTACCCCAATGAGCACGGATGGCTCGGATGGGACATTTATTATCCTGAGCTTGATAAGAATGTTACGGTTTTCAGGAATCATGAGCAGCTTTCAGAAAAACCAGGAGCCGTTCCAAACAAAACTGACGCAAACGGAAAGAAAATCTGGAGCGAGGATTCACTTAATAAAATCCAACCCGCAGCTGAATTTAACGCAGGCTATAAATACACACCATACAAAACAATAATAGAAAAGATCAATGACGCCGGTGCCAAGGCATTTTTTTCCATGCCCTTCCTGCCGCCGTTTCCCAAAAGTCTCGAGGCAATACTTAAGCGCATAAAAAAACTCTGCGACGAGCCCGAACAGAAATTCATCTATGCCTATTGGAATGAACCTGATTCCACGATGCACCTGACCGGAACAAACAGCAGTAAGACACATGAGATGATCCTGAGTCTTGAAAAAAGGATTGAGGAATTTACCGCAACTCTTTCTGACACACTGATATTGATTACCGCCGACCACAGTCACATTGACAGCAAGAACCTCTGCATCCTTGATTACCCGGAAATCATGAACTGCCTTGTGCGGCTTCCTTCAATTGAAACAAGGGCACTGAACCTTTTTGTCAAGGAAGAATACAAGGGAAGTTTCCCATCCTTATTCAAAAAAACTTTCGGGGATGATTTTCTTCTTTTGACCAAGGAAGAAGTGTTAAAGGAAAAGGTATTCGGAACCGGACAGGACAACCCCTTGCTCAATGACATGCTCGGAGATTATCTTGCGCTTTCTGTATGCGGAACCTCAATCACAAACACACATTTTGTCGCACAGAAAATGCTGGGGAACCACGCAGGCCTGACCCAGGAAGAAATCAAGATTCCACTGATTGCAGTTACTGCATAAAAGTCAGGTCTTTTTCGGACGGCATCTGGGCATCAAGGTATTTGCAGAAACGGGTAAAAGCATTTTTAATTGCATCCCTCATCTCATCCGTGACATTTACACCCGGCTCCCACCACCAGTTCTTTATCTTAAGTGGTGTCTTCCCTTTGTTGGGCTCAGGCTCAAAGCGTGCGACAAACTGATTCTTGTACAGCACCGGAAGAACATAATACCCGAACTTTCGTTTTGAGGCTGGGGTATAGACTTCCCATGTATATTCAAAATCAAAAAGCTCCTTTATCATACCGCGGTCCCAGATAAGATTATCAAGCGGTGCGATGAACTGGGCGACATTGTTCTTGGCAGGCTTTCCAATAAGGTTTTCGTCTTCTTTCCTGATGTAGAAAATTTCCTTTGAGCCTTCCACCTGGTATTCAAGGAGTTCTTTTTCTTCCACCAGCTCCTGCATTACCTTTGTGCGGACTTTTGAATCTGACACATAAAATCCAAGCCATGTTCCACCGTTTTTATTCCACACCATGCCTACAGCACCGATCCTGCGTTTTAAATACCATTTTATAAAATCATGCTCGCTCTTGAACGGATCCTTTGCCTTGAGTATTTCCTTGGGATAAAGATTTTTGCTTAGATCGTAAACCTTGTGCGTCTTAAGTTTAGTGCTTATGCCAAGTTCCCCGGAATGATAAAGATAATCGAGGGCCGCACTGGATAGTTTTTTATGTCCCCATTTTCCCGAATCCACATTCTCGCCGATGTTGATTTTGTTTGCCGGCTGTGGTCCGTTCTTCTGTATGAAGTCCTTTATCTCATCAAGCAGGTCCAGGGCGCCAAGGGATTTTCGCCATGTAAGAATGTCCTTTAGCTGATCAACCGTTGACTTTCGGATACGAGCCATTGCAGGATAATCCTCAAGCGGAATTATCGAAATCATTTTATCGGCCGCATCCAGCAAGGTCCTGTCCTTGTAAAGCAGATCAAACAAAAGTTCCGGACGGTAATTCTTTATGCGCGACTGAAGCACCAGATCAGGATTCCGACCCACGACATTCAGCGGGTCAAACTGTATGCAGCGTACCTTCTGCATGTACTGAAGGACTCCGTCGCTGCCGCTGAGTTTTCCGTTACCGTTCAGGTTATGATAGTTTACAAGAAAGTCCCTTGCTGTTTTATTCGATATTTTTTCCATGACGCCCCTAAGAGTGCATTTGACTGCACCCTTTAATTCTAGAGCATAAATATCGGGAAATCAAGTTTTTTATGCCGTGAATCCAATCTGCTTTTTGGATCTGACATTGTTTTCTTCTTCCCATTGCTCCTTCTTTTCCGACTGCAGCTTTTTCAACTCTGACAGAATGTACTCGGAATTGACGTCATCCTGATTCATGAACCGTATGCGGCTTGAAAGGGCACCGAAATCACCGGGGGTCACACTCTCGAAATCCTCCAGCTCCTCAATCTCTCTGTTGGAAATATGGTACGCAGGGAAATAACGCTCCATCATTTTCTTGATTCCGTCAAACTTCATGGGCTTGAACTCAACAAGTATGTGGAACCTTCTCTGCATTGCCGGATCCAGGATACTGCGGAGATTTGTCGTACATATCAGGATACCGCTGAACTCCTCCATCTGTGTAAGGAATTCATTTACGACATTTCTTTCCCAGCTTCTAGAGGCCTGATTCCTGTTGTAGATGAAACTGTCGGCCTCATCAAACAGAAGGATGGAATCATTTCTTTCTGCTTCCTCAAATGCATCCCGGATATTCTGCTCGTTCTCGCCTACGTATGGACTCATAATGTCGCTAGCACGCTTGAGCAAAATCGATTTACCAAGTTTTTCGCCGATATAACGGGCAAGCTCTGTTTTACCTGTTCCGCTCAATCCGTAAAAAAGCATTCTTATTCCATTTTCGGTGCCTTTGTTTTTCTCTGCAAACTTTGTCGCATTCTGCACCATCTCCACAATCTGCAGGGGATTCATGCTTGCGTTCAGAACCGTGGGATCATATTCTGCCTTTACCGTCTCACGCATTTTTGTTTTTCCGTTCAGGAGCAGGGAATTCTCCTTCATTACAATCTGAACCTTTTTGAGAAGCACATCCTCGTCCGTGCATTCCATTCCCTCGATTGTCTTAACAATATTGTCAACGCTCTGTCCTGTAAGATGATATTTGTCGAACATCTCAAGAATCTGACGCTTTGTGTTTTCCTGAAGATCCATCGGGTCGATTTTTGTCCTGGCAATGGCATGAAGCTGAGTAACAGGCATCGCTTCAAATTTTATGCTGAACGTAAAGCGCCGGCGAGTGGACTCATCTATCTGGCCCTGATGGTTTATGATGTAGATAACTTTATCCTTGTTATTCTCCAACATCTTGTTGACTGTGCCTTTTGTATTGGACGGTGTCTTTCCAAAGAACGAGAAATCGATTGTCTTCAACAACGTATCTGCCTCATCAACGATGATGACGGAATCCTGCCTTTCCATTGAAAGAAGACATACAAGACGTGAAAGGACATTATTGTCATCACCAGTCTCAGCCTCGTTCTTAAAGATATAGACATTCTTTCCGGTATTCCTGCATATTGATTTTGCAAGCTCGGTTTTACCGCTGCCTGGTTTTCCGTAAAACAAAATTGAGACAGGATTTTTTCCCTTCATCAAATCAGAGCAAATTTCAAGCGACTCTCCGTCTATAGAAAAAGAATCCAAATCATAGGCATCATTGCAGTCAAGTATTTTAAGAACATCACTGAAATACGGCTCTATGCTCTGTGCCTCAATACATTCATTCAACGAGGAATCATATTCTCCATCATTATCAAGAAATCCAAAGGTCTTCAGCTTCTGATCGCTACGGAGAATAAAACTCAATTTCTTATAATCAACTCCAATCAAATCCGGCATGCAGACTCGCAGTTCATTCTCACAGTTCCGTTTGATTTCCCTTAAACCATCGTTTACATCAAAGCGGCACTGAACCAGAAGATAACGGGCCTCATCCTCAGTAAGATTCACTGTATCCATCAGGAATTTAGTCTTGGAAATATCAAAAACCGCATTCTTTATTTTTTGGGAAAGTTTCAACTGAGCCGTTAATGTAAGATCCTCGCCATCACGTAAAATGGTTGAATTGATGATTGCAGTAAAAAGCGGCTTGTCAGAAAAACATAGAACCCTGTGCAGATCAATTGTCACTTCATCAGGAGAATCATAATGGCGCAGAGTCATTTCAACTTTTTTATCCTCCTCATATTTTAATGGAATCTCCGTATCATTAAAAACCATATCCTTTCTTACGGGTTGTTCCAGCGACTTGAGCCTGCCACACTTTTCCAGCTTAAGAATTTCTTTATTGAGGATATTGCGTAATCGCTCCATCTTACCGAGCTTTTCTGTACAGTTCAGGAAACTTTTTATGGTCTCATAATCTTCGTTGATGATCATTGAATTGGAATGATCCTCATAAATATGATAAAGATAATAGCAAATTGCATAAGGCTCGTTTTTTGTGTAAGTGATTGTTGCACATCTTCTTACCCCGCGTCTTCTAATCCTCATATAAAACCTCCTTGAAATATACAATCTATGGTTATATAATAAACTATAAGATTCTCAAATATTGAGAAAAACGGCACTTTTAGGAATTTTTTTTGATTTTTTTTGGAGGTCCCCCATGGCTTGCGGAATTGATGAATACAAGCGTTTTAAAATGATTGACGAATACTTTGCATCCGGAAAAAAGGCCACGGTCAAGGAATTAGCCGAATACTTTTATAAGAAGAAATATGAATCGAATTTTGACCTTGCATGCGGATTAAGCGAGAAGATTCTTTACAAGGTTCTAAGTGCAATGAAAAAAGAACTCTTTGTTCCACTACAGAAAGACAGTGAGAACCGCTATTATTACAGCTCACAGCGGACACTTACAAAACCCGGTTACCTTTCCAGGTCAGAGACAGCAAAAACAATCAGGCATATCGGGAAACTCCTTGAGACAATAAAGGACACACCGATATACGACGAAGCCTCCAAGCTGTGTCAGGAAATCACAGACGAGGCACCACTGATCAACTCATTCGGAAAAAAGATTCAGGACGATGAGGAAGAAATATCCGCCGCAAACCGTGTCGTTTTTCTTGGAGCACCGGCAAGCATCGTAAAGGATGAAATCTGGGCAGACATTTACAAGGCAATGGAAAACAACCTTCATATCGGAATCAAATACATTGCATCAGGCAAGTCAACCGTAACAAGGCATGGAGTCCGGCCATATCAGCTTATTTTTGACGACGGCATCTGGGATCTGTGGGGCTATGACTGTTTGAAGAAACAAAACCATCTCTATAATCTTTCAAGGATTCAGTCCGTAGAGATAAAGAAAGACTCTTTTAAACTGCCAGATGATTTTGATTTTCACAAAGTTACCCCTGGTACATTCGGCTGTTACCGTGACACCCAGAGCAATGACATGACATTCTATAAAATCCGGCTTGCGAAGAAAAGTTATGCCGAGAATTTTGCACGTGAGCGTGTCTGGGGCAAGAACTTTAAAGTCCAGGAAGACAAAAGCGGGACAATCATCAGCTTTGAGAACAACCAGTATCTGCCCATCCTTCGCTGGGTACTTGGCTGGGGAGCCGATGCAGAGCCACTTGAGCCCCCGGAACTTGTAAGCGACTGGAAAGCCCAGATCCAGAAGATGGCGGGAAAGCTTTAGGCCATGGTTTTAGAGGGTAGTGTTAATTTTTTAAATACTTGAAAGACTGTTAGTATTTTGTAAAGACAGGTTTCGCTGGAAGGTCAAAAAGTCACAAAAAGCCAGAAATTTCTCATCTAGTGAGAAATCTATTTTGTAGAATACAAGTGTCTTCTGGAAG
>JAGCYQ010000028.1 GCA_017960765.1 Treponema sp. | reverse complement strand
TATACGGATGTAGTGCTTGCGCATTTTGCCACTAAGATGGGCAAGAATAATGTGCTGGTTCTGCAGTTCCACGCGGAACATTGTGTTTGGAAGGGCTTCCTTTACCACGCCTTCGACTTCAATAGCTTCATCTTTATTAGCCACAAATTCCTCCAGAATTTATTTGCTTTTTTTATGATTTATACTTATACTAGTATGTACAAAATAGCATAAATTGTCAATAAAGGGGATTAATATGAAAAAAGACTTTGTTGAAAAACAAAAGAAAAAATTGCTGGAGATGAGGGAAGAAATATTAGTCAAGCTGAAGGACCGTCATGAAGAGGCTGCAGTATTGGCCAGCACTTCTGAACCTGGGGATGAAGTGGATGTTGCTTCCACTGCCATAGACGGCAATCTGTTGAATGAGTTGAGCGACCATGAGACACGCCGCCTGAACATGATAAACAATGCCCTTGATCGCATTCAGCAGAATACCTATGGACGCTGCCTCCTGTGTGAGAAAAACATTCCCGAGGCACGGCTTCTTTCCATTCCGTATGCACCTCTGTGTGTGGACTGCCAGACTGAGGAAGAAAGGCATTCACGCTAGGGCATAGTTCCAGCTAGAATTTCTGCATTAAAGACCGGCTGCCAGAAAAATACATGAATTCCGTGTAGCCGGCTTTTTTTGCAAGTTCAACCGCCTGATCAAACGCATAGTCGATGTGCTCCGTTGAATGTGCGTCCGAACTCAATGTTATGGGAACGTTCTTCCCGTGCAGCATCTCAAGCATTTCCAGTGATGGGTAGGGGACGTCCAGTTTTCCCCTTGCTATTGCACCTGTGTTTATCTCCACGCAGACCCCGCTTTTTGCGATTGCATCAACAGTTTCCCTTATTGAATCCTTGTACCAGCCTTCGTTTTCATCGAACAGCGGATATGGAGCCATTTTGGAATTCTGTATTTTTATCAGGTCACAGTGTGCCAGAATCTGAAAATCTCCGTCCCTCAGCATTTCCCTCTCGCATGCAAAGTATTCCTGAACGGCTTTTTTCACGTCCCCTTTGAATACGTCTTTTATCTGCTCCCTTGCCTTGTCAAAAAAAGTGTCAACTCCAAAATAACCCTTTACCCAGGGAACATAATGCACCGCCCCGATAAGATAGTCGGGCTTAACCTCATCCGGGTACTGTTCCTTTGTCGGACATGAGACCCCCGCCACATAGTCGCATTCATAGCCCAGAAGGATTTCAAGTTTGTCCCTGTAGGCCTCCTTGAGCCTGTTGATTTCCTTTGCATAGGAAAAATGGTCTCGGTAGGATATGTGCCAGTCTGATGCAAACGGAAACATAGAGTGTCCGCTGAATCCGATTGTGGTGAAATTCCTTGATATGGCTTCCTGAACCATCTGTTCCGGGCTGCATTTTCCGTCGCAGAAAGTCGTGTGCATGTGGTAGTTGGTTTTGACTGTCATAGGTTCTCCTTTGTTATGACTTTGACCAGTTTTTTCAATTCGATGAAGTCAAGTGCGAAATCGGTTCTGGCGGCTTCAAGTGCCACGGGATTGTTGTCGCGTGCTGCCTTTTCCATTTTACCGGCAGATACGGCCAGCTTTGAGCTTCTGATTGAATTGCTGTTTTCCTTTGCCATCCTGGAAAGTGACTCAAGCTTCCCGTATTCCTTTACCTCATTCTCAAGCCTGTTGTTTATTTGTGTAAGCAGACTTTCTGTGCCTGCTATGTATTCATTTATCATTGTTATTGCACGTTCACGGCTCTTATCCGCTTTTCCAAGAAACGATGCTATGTCCCACAGTCCTGAGGATTTGCTGTTTACGCTTGCTATGGTCATTATGCTCCTGGCCTTTGGAAACGAAAGCACCGTGTTCCATTTTTCCAGAATCTGCTTTACGGAATCCCTCTTGAACGGCTTTACCAGGATGTCGTTTATCCCAATGCTGTGGTACTCCGCAAAGTCATTTGAGTCATTGTTGGCCGTACATGCGATGATGATGCCGCTGTAGCCCATGCTCCTGATTTCCACCGTAGCATCGAGTCCGCTTTTTTGAGGCATGTGGATGTCCATGAACACGAGGTCTGTGTTGAAATATTCCCTGATCCTTTCAACTGCCACTTGTCCGTCCTCTGCCTGAATTACAGTCGCACCGAATTTCTGCAGGAAGGATACAAGTACTTTTCTGTTTACGGGATGGTCTTCCGCAACGAGCACGGTTTTCCCCTGAATCAGGTTACAGTCATTGCTTGTTGCCGATTCAGCAAATGTGGTCTCGTCAGCAATCTTTGTGTCGGCGGGTTCAAGCTCAAACGGCTGGGTAAAGGCTTCTACCAGAGTATTCAGCAGCTGGTTCCTCTTGATGGGCTTGTAAAGATATCCGTTGAACCAGTTCAGGAATTTCATCTTGGCTTCTTTTTTCATCTGGCCTTCGGGGACCATAAGGTAAAGCTTCATGTTGTTGATTTTGGGATTGCTGTTGATTTCTGCCGCCAGATACCAACCGTCCATGCCCGGCATAAGCATGTCGATGAATGCGAGCGTAAACGGATGACCCCTGTTGTATGCGTCCAGAAGCTTCTGCAATGCCTCGTTACCGTTGTTCGCAGTTTCCACGGAATGTATGCCAAGGCCCTTTAGCTTGTCTATCATGCTCCTGATGCTCAGGCTGTTGTCGTCAACTATCAGCATGTTTGATGATGATGGAATCTCAAGCTCAAACTGTTTCTCGTTCTCAAGATTAACGCAGGTAAGTGGAATCGTAAACCAGAAAATCGAGCCCCCGGTAGGGTTGGACTTCATTCCTATTGAGCCGCCGAGAAGATCCACTATGTTTTTGCAGATGGCAAGCCCAAGGCCTGAGCCGCCGAACCGTCTTGTGGTGGAAGCGTCAACCTGATAGAATTTGTTGAATATAAGCTCCTGCTTTTCTTCCGGAACACCGACGCCAGAGTCTTCAACCTGAAAGCACAGCATGTTCTGCTGACGTTGGACAGTGACGAAAATATAGCCCTTTTCCGTGAACTTTACGGCATTCTTTACCAGATTCAGGATTACCTGCTGCATGCGTGTCGGGTCGCCCATTATCATCTTGGGAATGTATGGATCAATGTCGGTGGCTATCTCAAGGCCTTTTTCAAATGCTTCGATGGCAATCAGGTCAACCACATGCTCAACCAGATCAGATATGTCAAAGGGAATGTTCTCTATCTGCATCTCACCGGAGCTTAGCTTTGCAAAATCAAGTACATCGTTTGCCAGCTGAAGGAGAACGTCCGAGCTGAATTCAATCTGCCTTACGTATTCGCGCTGTTCCTTGTTAAGCGGGGTATCCTGGAGCAATTCCGTCGTACTGACGATAGTCTGCAAGGGAGTCCTTATTTCATGGAGTGTGCTTGCCAAAAACCTTGAGCCAGAAATAACGGAATTATTGTCCATTTTGTCAACTGTTCAGAACACTGAGCGCCTTTTGAATGATGACTGCGGGTTTCTGGGGTTTTACAAGATATGTCCTGGCTCCAAGGCTCAGAGACTGTATGACAACTTCCTTGCTTGATGCCTGAGAGTAGATGATGATCGGTGTTGTAAATCCCTGCCGCTGAAGGTTCCGCAAAATATCAAGTCCGTTAACGTCTCCAAGGAACAGGTCCATGATGATGACGTCAAACTGATCCTTTGCAACGGCCTCAACAAAGCCTGCACCCGTATCAAAGAATACTGCCTCAGCGTTGATGCTCTGGAACGCAGGAAGAAGCAGGTCATGTGTTGCCGGATCCTTGTCTACGATTGCAACCTTTATGGTAGAGCTCTTTTCTTCATCTGTTTTTGCAGAACCGCCGTTGTCAGATCCAAAGCGCGTGTCGATTGTGCTTGGAACCGATTCATCGTCAGCAAAGAGGATCTTGTCAGAGACAATGTCGCTTACGTCCTCAAAGGTTGTGCCGCCGTCCACAAGGGCATTCAGAACGTCGTTGAGGTTTTCCGCCACTTCAATTCCGTTGTATGCGGGGTGTCCCTCAAGAAGGTCGTTTGTGAATTTATTCAGCGAAAGAACCTTGATGTTCTTTAATGCAAAAGTCTTGATCAGGTTGTCAAAGAGTATTTCCAGGTTTGTACCGTCAACAAATGTCAAATCCAGGCTTGTCATCATGATGATGATTTTGGGATCGTGCATCTTGTTTTTTTCAATAAGATCGTCCAGCTTGTATTTGAGTATTTCTATCTTGTCGCGGTTGAGTCCCTGTGCTAGATCAACAAAGATGATGTTTCCGTTGATGTGGGTTTCTATTACGCTTGGGGTCTCGTCTATCGTAAGGCGTGTCTTGAGTATGCGTCCGATGGCCTCAAGGAAAACGTCAAACTTGATTGGTTTTGAGAAATAGTTGAAGACACCGTATTTCGCCAGGTTGGAAATGCTCGTGCGTGGAATCTCAGGTCCGACGATGACCATTGGAAGCTTGGCCGCATTCGGTTCTGAGATCTTGTTGTCAAGAAAGTCCTGTATGCTCATGATGTCCGATGCAACATCAACAATGACTAGATCGGGCATGAGGCTTACCATCTTTTGAAAAGCATCTCTGTTTCCGGCTGCAGTCTCAACCTTCAACTGGTCTGCGAGTAATTTTTCCTTTAAAAACTCCATGAAAAAAGGAGAGGCATCAATCAAAAGAACCTGTTTCATACTGATATTTTATAGTAACTATGGTAGAATTTCAAGTGAAATTTTATTTCTTGGGAAAAGAAGTCAAAAATGCAATAAACCTTGACTTTAGGAATTATGGGGGATTATAATAAAAGAAAACAGGAGGCAGTATGGAAGACGAAAACAAAAATGGGTTTAGGAATGTAATTACAGGAAACAAAGTTGTGACAGTCGTGTCAATCATCGGATTCTGCATCGGCGGATTCTTGTTTGGCTGGAATCTTTATTTCCGCAGAGTTCCGCAGATGATCATATTCCTTCTTATTACGCTGATTTGTGCAGGATTCTTTGTAAATAACGTCAAAAGCAAAAAATAATATCAAAGGGGAATGATATGAAAAGTGCTGTTGTTTTTATTGCGGATGGATCTGAAGAGATAGAGACTATTACGCCTGTTGATTATCTGAGGCGTGCGAAAGTTGATGTTACGCTGGTTGCTGTTTCCAAGGACAGGACGGTAAAGTGCTCACGCGGTGTGTCGGTTACTGCGGACAAGTCAATATCTGAGCTTGATGTAAAATCGCTTCCTGATGCGGTTGTCGTTCCCGGTGGAATGCCTGGTACCAAGGTTCTGGCCGAAGACAGGGCTGTAGTCGAAATCGTCAGAAAAATGAATGCGGAGGGCCGTCTTGTATGTGCAATCTGTGCCGCTCCCGCTCTTGTTCTTCCTCAGACTGGTGCCCTGGATGGAAAGGAATGGACATGCTACCCCGGAATGGAAAATGAAGCTGCGGCATATAAGTCAAAATATGTCAGCGGTAAACCTTTTGTAAAAAGCGGCAATTTGATTACAGGCCGTGGTCCCGGAGCTGCCGAGGAATTTTCGATGGAAATTGTAAAATCCCTTATGGGAGATGCTGTTTATTCCCAGGTGAAGGCAGACGCACAGCAAAGATAATTAAACGCTCAGTAAAGGGAGGGGTACTGTAATTGGCCAAGGGGCTTTCCAGGGATGTCATAATCAAGAGTGTTCTGCATGCCGCGTTCATCCGTTCTGCGGGTGGAATATCGCTTTCGGACATTGCCGATGAACTCAACATAAAGAAGGCATCCCTTTACAATCATTTTTTCAGCCGCGAAGACATAATGGAAAGTACTCTGGACTTCTGCGGAAAATATTATTCTTCGATTACCTTTGCTCCACCAGATGTTGAGTCTGTAGCACAAAAATATTCTGCCGAAACAGTGCTCAAGGGGGTTGTTGACCGCTATATCAAGATGCACGAGAAACTCCCGTTGATAGAAGTGTACACCTTTGTCCAAAGCCAGAAGTATTTCAGCAAAAAGGCGGCGTTTATCGTTCAAAACGAGTTGAACAAAATAACTTCCCAGACCGAGCAGATTCTGGCGGCCCTTGTAAAAAATCAAAAAATCACTCTTGAGGAAAAATCAATCCCTGCATGTGCAAAATGGTTCTGTGCCGGAGTGAGCTCAATCCTGTGTGATTACATAATTGCAAAAAAGCAGCTGATAATGGAAAACCCTGAATCCGGAGAAGGTGAGCTGTTTTCGCTGCCTGCGGATTCAAGTTCGCTTGAGGCTGTGGAGAAACTTGTCTCTGAATTCTGTGTCCTGATTATGAACGCATCCTAGCGCTTGTCGATGAGCACTTTGTAAATCTCACCGATGTACATTGTGTGGAAGTCGTCGTTCTTGTAATTCTGCTTGAGCATTTTTTCCTCTACAAAGCAGTCCGGGGCAAATGGCTGTGCATAAAGCTTGCGGCAAAAGAGTATGAGCCTTGCCTGCTTGATGTAGGGAGTTCCGTTGTTGTAGAGCACGTCCAGTTTTGCACTCTTGAATTTATCCCCGTCACGTCCTGAATGGCTTCCGCAGAAATTAAGCGCCTGCCTGTATTTTTCCGGGAGAACGCTCAAGGTAAAGGTATCGGTTTCGTCGATTATTTCCTTTGTATAGCGCTGAGGCCTGATGTAGATTGTTGCCACCGGTTTGTTCCATAGCTCGCCGAGTCCGCCCCAGCTTGCTGTCATTGTGTTGACACGTCCTGTAGTGATCTTGCCTTCCGGATCCACGGTTTTAGTGCATGCAGTAACCAGCATCCAGTCTTTGCTGATCAAAGAGATTGCGTTGTCAGGAATTTGTTCGGGTCTGATTTCCTTTATCATGATTTTCTCCTTTTTTGGGACATGTTTGATGAACAGGCATAAAAAAAGACCTAGTGTCATAAACATTAGGCCTCGGATGGAGATGACCGGACTTGAACCGGTTACCTCTTGCATGCCATGCAAGCGCTCTAGCCAGGTGAGCTACACCCCCTAAATATTGCTGAAAATATATCAGATTATGAAAATATGGTCAAGAGATGGAAATCTATAGTTGGTCTGGAGTCATTCTGTGAACCAGTCCTCCACGCGTAAAAAGGTTTTTTCCTTTATCGACGTAAAATCATCAAGATTATGCGTTACGAGTACCATGCCGTTTGAGACTGCTGTGGCCGCAATCTGAGAGTCATAGCAGGACAGTGATTTTCTTGTTTTCTCCGCATCAGCCTGAATCTCCCCGCAGATCCGTGCAGTGAATTTGTCGTAGGGAATGACATCTATGTTTTCTTCAAGCTTATCAATGAAATTCTGAATCGTATTCCGTCTTTTTCCTTCAGGCATGCGCTTTACTCCACGGGTCATTTCCTGCCATGTAATTGATGAGATGGCACAGAGATTCTTTCTGGCTTCGTATAATGCAAGAACCTGTTCATTAGGCTTTATTTTTACAAATTCAGAAACAATGTTGGTGTCCAATAAATATGTTTTTTTCATGTCAATCTCCTGATTAAATCTCCAGATTTATAATTGTGAATGCTATGCCCATGGATCTTTTGAATAATCCGGACATTCCCGTGAAGGTGTTATGTCGAGTCCAAGGTCGTCAAGTTCGTCTTCATGTTCTTTGCGCCAGGAAGACAGCCAGTCGGTTTCTTGGGATGTTGAGTCTTTAAATTCCCCGTAGCTTATGATTACGGCAACAGGTTTGTCATATCGTGTAAGCTCAACGACCTCACCTTCTTCTGCCATCTTTACCAGGGCAGAGAAATTATTGCGCGCTTCGTATATAGATGTCCTGCACATAGCTCCTCCTTATATTTAATAATATAACACGCAAATATTTTCTAGTCAACTTTAAAATAGTTGGCTAACATTGTGCTTTTCCTCTTGACAGTAAAGATTTTTTGATTCAGAATTAAATAAATGCAAGGTTTGATTCTTAACGGCAGCAAAAATGTTTTTGAAGTTGAATGTGATGACGGACTCACCCGCTTTTGTTCAATAAAGGGAAAGATATTAAAGACCGACAAGGAATATTACAACCCTCTTGCCCCCGGAGATTATGTTGAGCTTGAGGATTCCTCCCTGGAAGAGGACAAGGGCCTGATTGTAAATCTTCTCCCACGCAAAAATGAATTCGTACGCTGGAACATAAAGAAACGTGAGCCCCAGCTTCTAGCCGCAAACCTTGACTACCTGCTCATCGTAACCACTCCCAACCAGCCTCCGTTCAGGCCAAGGTTCATAGACCGTGCCCTTGCCCAGGCGGAATATCAGGAAATCACACCGATAATCGTATGCAATAAATATGACCTTGCAGAATCCCAGGACCCGGATTTTCAAAAGCAGCTTTCAACATGGGAAGAAATAGGCTACAAGGTGGTCCGCATTTCCGCGTCAACAGGAGATGGAATGGAGGATCTTTCACGTCTCCTGGAGAACAAGCTTTCTGCACTTGTAGGTCAAAGCGGAGTTGGAAAAAGCTCCATCATAAATGTTCTTGATAATTCAATCGTCCTAAAAACCGGAAGCCTCAGTCAGAAATACGGCCGTGGAACACATACCACGACAAAAGGCACCCTCATGCACATTGAGCTGTCGGAGTCTCTTGTGGGCGGATTGCAGGGCCTGACTGCTGACATAATCGACACACCCGGCGTCAGGCGTTTTTTGCTTCATGACATTTCTGCCGAGAACCTTCACCTGTATTTCCGTGAATTCAAGCCGTTTGTGGGAAAATGTGATTTTGGAATGAGTTGCTCCCACATCAACGAGAAAGGCTGTGCGATTAAACAGGCCGTAGAGGACGGAAAGATCAGCCCCCTGCGTTATGACAGCTGGATGAGGATAATGCAGGAATTAAAGACAGGCTCGTTTGAAGACTAAGGAAACGTGATAATCAGAAAAGAGGCGGCAACGGACTTTCTGCCCTTACGACTTTGGACGTCATAGGATGAATGAATTCCAGCGACCTTGAATGCAGCATGATCCTGTAATTGTTCTCCGTAAAGCCTTTGGGGCCTCCGTAAAGCTCATCACCAACAAGAGGCAGCCCAACCGATGACAGGTGAACCCTTATCTGATGAGTGCGTCCCGTCTGCAATACACAGTCAAGATGAACATACTCTCCTTCAATTTTTGCAACAGTAAAATCCGTGTGGGAAAACAGGCCGTCCTCAGCATTCCTTACCATGCCCATTTTGCATGCGCATGAGTTGGGGCTTATGCGGTTCATGTATCCTTCCACGGAAAAAGTGTCCTGTATGTTTTTCCTGTTCCTGTTGAATGCAACTGCACGGTATTGCTTTGTTACCTTGTGCTCCTCAAACAGGTCATGCATGGCGGAATTTATTACCCTTGTCTTTGTGAACAGTATTGCCCCGGAGGTTTCCTTGTCCAGACGGTGCATCATTCCGACATAGGGCGGGTTCCTGAGTTCCGGGTTCCTTTTGTACAGAAAGTCGATTACAGTCTGATGAAGATTGTTCCTGTCCTGAACTATTGTCTTTTCAACAGGGAAAAAAGCGGGCTTGTTTACGATTATGAGCCATTCATCCTCAAACAGGACATCGTTATCGGTAAGTTCAAACTGAATGTCGTCGGGCTTTTTCTCGTAAAACACTTTCTCGCTGTCGATGCTCACTTCCACCGTTGATTTGGGAAACAGGGTGTAGGCCGGAATCCTGCAGCATTTACCATTTACATGAACAGAGCCCGAGATAACCAGACGCCTGATTTTTGAATTTGATACGCTACCGCCGTCACCTGCACCAAGGGAAAGCAGATACCTTTGTTCCTGCAGGAAGGAGATTAAAGTCTGAGTCCTTTCGATTTTCCAAGTGAACTTTTTCAATCCTGATTATCCTGTGTCATTCAGCTTCTTCTGTAATCTCAAACACCGAGATTGAATGCCGTTCTGATGTAAACAGGTCTCCCGCGTTAAGGCAGCTCTCCACCACCGGCTTTAGTTCAACCGTCTCCGCATCCAGTGAAAGGTCAAGCTGATAGTTGATTGTCTTGATCAATTCTTCCTTGTCCATGGTAAATGGTTTCTCGCTCATGTTGATGAATCCGCAGTATTTTCCGTTTCTGGAGAAAATGACGTGCATGTCGGGTTCGATTGTCTCAAGTCCGAATTCCTGTCCGTCAAGTGCCTCGTAGTAAGCCGAGATTTTTTCAGTGAATTCCTTTTCGTTTATGTTGAATTCAACCGGATCATCTGAGTGCATTATCTGGCTTGCAAAAAGCTTGTTCACAAGTGCAATAAGTTCCTTTTCTCCGTCGCTCAGGGAAATGTTTGTGGTGCGGAGGAATACAACATCCGGATCGTTGATGAAAATGCTCTGGTCCCAGAAGGCATGTCCCAACGTGCTTAGAAGATTAGGCCTTGCTCCAGGTCGTGCGGGGTAGTGCAGCTTCTCAAGGAAACGGTCATCCCAGTCAGGTTTTGTGTCAGGACCTATGCGTGAGAGAGGCAGGGTTGTAAATGACGGCTCAAACGGAATACCGCATCCAAGATATGCCACGCTCTGTCCCTGTGAATTTACCCATCTGCGTGTGATTTTCTTTATTGCCCTGTCGTACCATTGGTAGGCGGCACCACCTTCTGAGAATTTTCCGTTAAGCATTCCGGCATACATGAAGTCAAGCTTAAGGTACCTGAATCCCCATTCTTCGATTATGATTTCCATCAGCTTGTCCAGATACTCAAGCACATCATCGCGGCTCAGGTCAAGACAGAAAAATGAATGGGCTTTTGAAGGCTGATATTTTCCCCAGCGTGCTCCCCAGTTCGGGTTGAATCCAGCGGGAACAGGTTTCCTTCTCTCGTCCTTTAGTATCCAGTCCTTGTGCTGCTGTGCAAAGTCACATCTGTAATCGATTATGAACGGTGCTATCCAGAGTCCGGGGACAAACCCTTTTTCTTCTATCTTTCGTGCAAGGTCCTGCATGCCTGACGGAAATTTCTGCGTGTCTGCCTGCCATTGACCCAGGGCTTTCTCCCATCCGTCATCAATCTGGAATACAGCGGGCAGCTTTTTATCTATGTATTCAAGTTTTATCAGGTTCTCGGTCTTGTCAATCGTGTCAAGGTCTGCAAGAATCAGTTCTTCCGTGATGTTCGAGTAATGATTGTACCATGACTCCCATCCGGCGCATTTGATTTGCTTTGTATCCGTGTTCAGGAAAGAAAGGCATGAAAAACGCTTCTCGTCATTTCCGCCAAACAGCTTTTTGATTCCGTCCTTCAATGCAAAATAATTAGATGCAGTGAACACGGTAATCTGGCACATGAGCTCAAAGGGCTTCCATCTTTTTCCGTCGGCATAGATTGTAGTGGAGACCGTCTTGCCTTCCCTGTCAACAAAAAACTGTACGGGCGGCAGGACCTCAGCTTCCATTCCCACAATCGGACCGGTAGATGCAAGAACAAGGTATGACTGCTTCCACCTGAAATAGATGATGAACTGTCCCTTTAGTATTGTCTTGTCCTGTGTTTTCTTGCCGTTTGACGTGTCAGGCCATCTTCCCGGGAAAGTAAAATACTGCTTGAATCCTGGAACCAGCGGAATATAGTTCTTGGGAAACTCTCCTGGTGCCAGCTCACCGCCAAAACCCCATGACTGCCAGCCTCCGCCGTAGAAATAAAAGTCACTTGATTTGCACTGTGAAATGAACTCCGGGTCTTCCGTGCATTGCTCAAGCAGCTCCTGAATCTTGTGGAGTGAGACAATACGGTTCCGTCTGTCGGGTGAGGATTCACTTGTGTTGCCGACAGGTCCGTCATAGCGGTAAGAATACTGCATGAAGGAAGAACAGTCTTTTACTTGTACTGGAAGTATGCTTGCGGATTCAACAACACCGGAAATCTTCATATATATTACTCCTTCAGATAAGCTGATTTGATTTACGTGTGTATTATCCCATCGTTATTGTCAGATGTCAAGTTTTTTTGTATACTTGAGGTATGATTGTTAAAGATGTCGCATTTATAGCTATCGGGGTTCTTCTTGCTGTTGTAGGTCTCATCGGATGCATTATTCCGGGGCTTCCTGGAACTCCGTTGTGCTGGGGTGCGCTTTTGCTTGCATATTTTACCACTTTAAGCTCCATTACCTGGGTGCCGATTTTGATTCTGGGAATCCTTACGGTGATAGTTGAGATACTGAACATTTTTGTGCCCAGTATGCTCACGAAGGCGTCCGGGGGGTCCAAGGCGGGGTCGATCGGCTCTACCATCGGAGTTTTTGCGGGGCTTTTCCTTGGCTCAATCTGGACTATTCTTGCTGGTCCTTTTGTCGGTGCCTTTATCGGCGAGCTGATTCATGATTCCTCAGATTTAAAAAGGGTGTTCAAGTCAGCGGGCTTTTCTTTCCTTGGCTTTTTGACAGGAAGCGGCATAAGGCTGGTGGTCTCCGCTGTAATCATCATTGTGTGGGTAAAATCCTTCTTCTGATTCATCTTTCCGTTAAAAAATTCCGAATTAACCTTGTGGACAAATTCTATGAATTATGATTTAATGAACATCATATTCAAAAATTGTTGGGGGAAAACAAAATGTCTCTTAAAAACCAAATACGACTCTGGATGCTTGGCATCATTATTCTTGCCAGCGTACTTCTTGTTGTGTTGTCCTACACTGTTTCAAAGAAAGAACTTGATAATGCTGTAAAACTCGAAAGCCTCAATCTGGCACATGCCACTGCTTCTGAGATTTACAATGTCAATGACCGTGAGTACAAGATGCTTGAGGCTCTTGCAAACCTCAGCTCTATCCGCGATCCAAATGTTGACCTTCATGACAAATGGAGGCTTATCAACACTGCCACCGGTGGTGCTCCTCAGTACCTGGGCATGGCAATCTATGACGACAAGGGTGTGGGCTGGACCACTACGGAAAAATACAGCGACCTTCATGAGCGTGAGTACCTCAGGATTGCACTTACGGGAAGACGTTCCCTCATGGATCCGAACTGGAGTCCGGTAAACGGCAACCTGTCTACGTTCTATGCGCTGCCGTTCTATGACAATAACGGTAAGCAGGAAGGTGTCGTCGTCTCTGTTCTTGACAGCACGGAATTGTGCCGTACTGTTGCAGGCATCACTTTTGGAAAAGAATCTCATCCTTATGTTGTAAACCGTGTCACAGGAGCATTTGTCGCACACGAGGTTCAGGATAACGTAAACGAAGGAAAACTCATCAGCGATGATGCATCTCCTGAATTCCTTCCGATAATTGAGCGCATTCAGGCTGGTGACACTGATACGGCAAGCTACAAGGATTCCGCCACCGGAATAAAGTATTCTGTTGCATTCAGACCGGTTGAAGGCTGTGACTGGACTGTTGTCTGTATCGCGCCATATTCAGACTTCTACAGCGGACTTGAAGGCATGCTTCGTGTCATGATAATCACATGCATCATAACAATTATTGTGGCATTCATTTTGTCCTCAATAGTAATCTCTCTTTCTATCAATCCTCTGAAAAAGGTCAGCAACTCAATCCATACCATTGCATCCGGAAACGCGGACCTTACCAAGCGTCTTGATGAAAAGGCGACATCAGAGATTAATGAGCTTGTTGACGGATTCAATCATTTTACTGAAAAACTCCAGACCATAGTCGGCGACCTTAAGATCTCAAAAGAGCAGCTCAAAAAGGCAGACTCAATGCTTGACGGAACCGTTCAGGAGAACACAGAGACAGTCGGTGAAATGCTTTCAAAAATCGAAGAGATGGGCTCCATACTTTCAGTTCAGAACAACAGTGTGGACAGTACGGCAGGTACAGTAAGCCAGATAGCCCAGAGCATCACAGGCCTGCGCCAGATGATTCAGGATCAGAGTAAGAGTGTTGATGTTGCGGCCACAGCTGTAACCCAGATGATCGGAAACATCGGATCTGTCAATTCTTCAATAGAAAAGCTTGCAAACGAATACAAGGTGCTTACCGAGAACGTCCAGAACGGAACCACACATCATCATCAGGTAAGTGAGCTTGTAGCGGAGATCCAGAACAAGTCAAAGATGCTCAACGAGGCCAACTCTGTAATTTCTTCAATTGCCGAGCAGACGAACCTCCTTGCCATGAACGCCGCAATCGAGGCCGCACACGCAGGAGAAGCAGGAAAAGGTTTCTCTGTTGTTGCAGACGAAATCAGAAAACTGTCCGAGACATCATCATCACAGTCAAAGAACATCGGAACCCAGCTCCACGGCATACAGGAATCCATTCAGGCTGTTGTACAGGCATCATCACAGGCAGACCATGACTTTGGCCTTGTAAGCGAAAAACTTCAGCACACGGGAATTCTTGTTCAGGAGATCAGGGGCTCAATGGACGAGCAGTCTTCTGGTTCAAAGCAGATCGGAGACGCACTCGCAGTAATGAACGATTCCTCAGATCAGGTGCGCTATGCATCAGATGAAATGGACAGGGGCAGTCAGACAATCGTAAAGGAAGTGGACAGCCTCAAGCAGGTGTCATCTTCTATTCTGGAGATTGTACAGGCCATGGGCGGTACGGTGAACCGCATCAAGAAATCCGACGAATCCCTGCTGCACATCACTGGCGACATGAACCAGTCCATCGACAGGATCGGAAAACAGATTGACGAGTTCCAGGTGTAAATGACAGGGTTTTCTTCAACTTGACATAGTTTGAGTTTTGAGGTAATTTTAAAGCGACATTAGAGGCGATGGGAATTCTATTATGCACTAGGGTTCACAGCGCCTGTTTTTTTTACCGGATATGCAGGAGGAATAAATGGCAGTAACTAATGTACCGGATTTTTTTGGTTCCTATGTTTTTAATCAGAAAGTGATGAAGGAACGTCTTCCAAAAGAGACATTCAGGGCACTTCAGAGGACTTACGAGGATGGAGAACCGCTTAATCTTGATGTTGCAAACCAGGTTGCACATGCAATGAAGGAATGGGCCATAGAGAAGGGCGCCACTCACTTTGCACACTGGTTTCAGCCTCTTACGGGAGTTACAGCCGAAAAACACGACAGCTTTATAAATCCGACTGATGACGGACATGTCATAATGACATTCAGCGGAAAGGAGCTGGTCAAGGGAGAACCTGATGCCTCATCCTTCCCGTCCGGTGGAACAAGAGCCACATTTGAGGCCCGCGGCTATACGGTATGGGATCCGACAGTCTACCCGTTTGTAAAGGAACACACTCTCTGCATACCAACGGCATTCTGCTCATATACAGGGGAAGCGCTGGACAAGAAGACACCTCTTCTGCGTTCAATGGAGGCACTGAACAAACAGTCTCTTCGCATATTGAAGCTCTTTGGCAACAACACAGTAAGGCACGTAAGTACAACCGTGGGACCGGAGCAGGAATACTTTATTGTGGACGAAAAGCTCTACAACCAGAGAAAGGACCTCCGCATGACAGGACGCACCTTGTTCGGGGCAAAACCCAGCAAGGGACAGGAAATGGACGACCAGTACTATGCCGCCCTTAATTCCCGCATTGTAAAATACATGGAGGACTTGAACGAGACCCTCTGGAAATACGGAATAACATCAAAAACAGAGCACAACGAGGTGGCCCCCGCCCAGCATGAGATGGCACCGATTTTCACCACGACAAACATTGCGGCAGACCAGAACCAGCTGACCATGGAAGTGATGAAAAAAGTCGCACGCCGTCATGGACTTGTATGCCTTTTGCACGAGAAGCCTTTTGCAAGACTCAACGGAAGCGGAAAGCACAACAACTGGAGCCTTGCCACAAACGAGGGAGAGAACCTTCTTGATCCGGGTGACAATCCAAAGAAGAATGCCCAGTTCATCCTGTTCGTCACTGCAATCGTAAAGGCTGTGGATGAATATCAGGACCTCCTGCGTATTTCCGTGGCATCTGCCGGCAACGACCACCGTCTTGGTGCAAACGAGGCACCTCCTGCAATCATTTCTATTTTCATGGGAGAGGAATTACAGGCCGTGCTTGAGTCAATCAAGAATGGAACACACTACGACAAGATATCCAAGAAAAAGATGACACTTGGAGTTGATGTCCTTCCGCCTATTCCAAAGGATTCAACTGACAGAAACCGCACCTCTCCGTTTGCATTTACAGGAAACCGCTTTGAGTTCCGTTCTGTGGGATCTTCTCTTTCCATCTCAGGCCCGAACACTGTGCTTGACTCCATTGTTGCCTATGTGCTCAAGGGATTTGCAGATGAGCTTGAAGGCAAGACGGATTTCCAGCAGGCATTGAACGAGCTGATAAAGAGGGAGCTGAACGCACACTGGCGCATCATATTCAACGGAAACGGCTACGATGAGAGCTGGATTAAGGAAGCGGAGAAACGAGGCCTTTTGAACCTGCATAATCTTCCGGAAGCGATGGAACGCTATCTTGATCCAAAGAACATCAAGATGTATACGGAGCTTGGAATCTACAACAAGACGGAGATTGAGAGCCACTACGAGATCAAGCTGGAGAAATACTGCCATGTCCTGAACATAGAGGTCCAGACAATGCTGGAGATGATAAACAAGGACATTCTTCCCGCAGCATTCAGGTACATGCGTGATGTAAGCAGAACTGCCATTGATATGGAAAAGGCCCTTCCCGGCATAAACTGCTTAACCGCAAAGAATCTTCTGATGAAACTCAGCGGCCTTACAGATGAGCTTGCACAGAATGCGGAGAAACTGAGCCAGGAACATGCCCAGACCGTAGGAAGCAAGGACTACATGAGCGAGGCAAAGAGCTATGCGCAGAATGTTATACCTGCAATGGAGGAAACCAGGGCTGTTGCAGATCAGATAGAGTCTCTTCTGGGTGAGGAGTACAAACCATATCCAAGCTATGAGGATCTGCTCTTTCTTGTATAAGGCGTTCTGTTCAATTGACAAAAAGCAATTGCACCTCTATAATTAAAATAGAGGTGTAATTGATGAAAAAAGTTTTTTCCCTTATTTCCGTCTGTTTTGCAGTTTTATTTTTTATTTCATGTGCAAGCATTCCAAAAGCACAGCTCCAGCCGCAGGAAAGATTTTACTGGACTATAGAAGGTACCTCCAAAAACGGTCAGCCGTCATATGTACATATTCTTGGTACGATTCACATGGGAGACGACAGGCTTTATCCTCTTCCTGAGACAGTGATGAACGATTTCAATAAGTCCAAGCGTGTTGTCGCCGAAATCGGGTCAGATGACATGAATGAACTTGAGCTTAAGATTGTGACAGTCATGATGGACAGCATGTTGAAGGCCCATGGACACGATCTTTCAAAGGAACTTACCCCTGAGGAACTTGAATTCCTTGTCAATCAGCTGGGAATGCAGACCTTTACCGTACTCAGCAGGGCGGAACCATGGCTCATAACATATACGCTTGCGTCATTGCAATGGACTAACTCAGGTCTTACATCAGAAAAAGGAATCGACACGGTTCTTATGGGTATGCTCAGGAATGCAGGCCGCAAATGGGAAGGACTTGATACAATCGACTTTCAGCTGAAGGTTTTAAGATATGGAACATACGAGCAGCAGCTTTACATGCTTAAGGATGAGATTTCTGAGCTTATGGACACGGACAAAAGTGACGAGCTCATGCTCAAGATGTATGAGGCCTACCTGAATACAGATCTCGAGATGATGACTGAGGTCTGTTTTGATGATGACGAGGAGCAGGCTGCTGAAATGGAGGACCTGGAGCCCGAAATCGTGGAATTCCTGGTTGGCTACAACGACCTGATTTTAACCCAGAGGAACAAGTCATGGGCGGAAAAAATCAAGGAATGGCTTAAGGAAGGTGAAGAGACCTTTATCTTTGCCGGTTCAGCCCACTTTTTGGGATCGGAGTCAGTATTTGAATATCTGAAGAAAAACGGGGTACTTCCGCGGGATTAATCCTCCTTTGGAAAGGCGGACGTAAAATTTCGGAGTTCCCTCTATACTTCAATTCAAAAAAATGATAAAATATAACTATCATGGGTAAAGTATTTGTTTTTGTTAACCAGAAGGGCGGAGTAGGAAAAACAACTTCCGCTATTAATATCGGTGCCTATATCGCTATGGCCGGTAAAAAGGTTCTTCTTGTAGACTTTGACAGTCAGGGCAACATGTCCAGTGGAGTCGGTGTAAGCAAGGATAAACCAACCGTCTATGAACTCATTGCTGGAACCACTACAGCTTCACAGGCGATAAAGCATTCAGCTGTTCCGGGACTTGATGCCATCAGTGCGTCTATAGATTTGTCCGGTGCGGCCATAGAGCTTGTTGACCAGGAAAACCGTGAGTTCTTCCTTAAAAAGGCTCTGGATCCGCTCAGGTCTTCGTATGACTATATTTTAATCGACTGCCCACCGTCTTTGGGAATCCTTACTTTGAACGGACTTGCCGCAGCGGATGCAGTTCTTGTTCCGATGCAGTGTGAGTATTTTGCTCTTGAAGGTATAACCCTTCTTCTGCAGACTGTCAAAAAGGTACAGCAGAGCATTAACCCCGAGCTTGTAATCGGCGGAATTTTCTTTACTATGTACGACAGCAGGACCCGCCTTGCACAGGATGTCGTCATGCAGGTAAAAAGCTATTTCAAGGATGTTGTATTCAACACTATCATCCCGCGAAACATAAAGCTTTCCGAGGCACCGTCACATGGTCAGCCGATATGCCTGTATGATCCGGTATGCGTTGGAGCAAAAAGCTACGAAAAACTTTCAGAAGAGGTGATTAACCGTGGCTAAATCAAGTGGATTAGGTAAAGGTCTGGATGCCCTCATGGCGGAGAACCAGGTCGGAGGAATAAGTTCAATTTCTTCTCCTTCAAAAAGCCCTGAGGTAACCAAGTCTTCGCTTCCAAAAGGCATAACATCTGACGAAAATGGTACTCTGTGGGTTAATCCAAATTTACTCAAGCCCAATCCGCATCAGCCACGCCGTTATTTTGACGAGGAAAAGCTCAACGAACTGACTGAATCCGTACGCCGTGAAGGTGTGGTTCAGGCTCCTGTAATTGAAGATGCAGGTGACGGTTCATTTTATATTATTGCCGGTGAACGACGTGTCCGTGCATCAAAAGCCGCAGGACTTGAGAAAATTCCTGTTCAGCTCAGAAAATATTCAGACAGCCGCAAGCTTGAAGTTGCCCTTATCGAGAACATTCAGCGTACGGACCTGAATCCGATAGAAGAAGCGCTGGCATATTCTCAGCTCATGGAGATGGAGGGAATCACACAGGAGGATCTTGCAGCCCGTGTAGGAAAAAGCCGTTCAGCAGTGGCAAACAGTCTTCGTCTGTTAAAGCTTTCTGAGGAAATACGGAATGCCATCGCAGACGGTTCCGTGAGTCCAGGACATGCCCGTGCACTTTTGAGCGTAATCAACCCCGCAGATCAGACAGTTCTTTTCAACAGGATAATGAAGAACGGTCTTTCTGTCCGTGAGGCAGAGAAGCAGGCCCAGGAGCTGAACAACGGTTCCCGCGCAGGAAAATCGACAAAGATCGAGGCCCCGTCCATCGCTGTCAAAAAGAGGGATCCTGATTACGTTGCAATAGAGAATAAATTCCGTGATGCCTTTGGAACTAAAGTTGAATTGAAGGGTGACTACGATAAGGGAACAATCACGGTGCACTATTTTACAAAAGATGATCTGGACAGAATCTACCAGAGTATAGTTAAATAATTGAAAGGCATACAAAAAAGGAGGCGATTATGTCAGACGAAAACACAAACATGAATGAAGATCCGTGGAAAGTTACTTCACATGAGGATGTAAAGGCTGAAAACCAGGTAGTTCCTGTTCAGGCTTCTGCACCACTTGCTCCAAACGGAAACATTAACGAAATCAGGAATGATTTTGGTCTTGTATCAATGATTTGCGGAATCGTTTCTCTGATTCTGGGATTTTCACCATGGGGCATTCTCGGCTTGATTTTTGGAATCCTCGCAAAACGCG
The DNA here is from genome assembly GCA_017960765.1 of Treponema sp. Lineage (GTDB taxonomy): Bacteria > Spirochaetota > Spirochaetia > Treponematales > Treponemataceae > Treponema_D. Next base: position 7,881 of record JAGCYQ010000028.1, on the reverse strand, counting down.
GCAAGAACCAGAACTCACAGGCAACAGCAGGTATCGTGTGCTCAATCGTAAGCTTTGCCCTTAGTATAATCCTGATAATTGTTTTCTTTGGAATTTACTTTACTTTAATCACGCGCTTGGTTTCTTCCAACTTCCAGCACTTTTAAAGCTTAATTAATTTGCATCGTTGACTAATGCACCTTCAGGAATTCATGTTCCTGGAGGTCTTCTAAAACTCCTGCATCAAAAGGAGGTTTCAATGGAATTTGACAAGAGTCAGTATTACAGGATTCTGTGTAGTGACTGGCCGGATTTTCTTGACGAATACATTCAGCTGCCTGTGCTCCAGAGGCTTTCTGGAGTTGGTCTCCTATGCGGCACTGACTGGACACCGCTTTTTCACAATCAGTTCTATTACTCACGTCTTGATCATTCCATTGGAGTGGCCCTGATTGTCTGGAATTTCACGCATGACAAAATACAGACCATAGCAGGCCTCTTTCATGACGTTGCGACTCCTGCCTTCAGCCATGTGGTTGATTTTCAAAAAGGGGATGCGCAGACTCAGGAAAGCACGGAAAAGCTGACCAAGCGTATCATAAACGACGACCTGCTTTTGAGCGAGCTTTTGTTCAGCCGGGGAATCTACAAATACGAGATAGACGACTACCATCAGTATCCGGTTGCGGACAACAACATTCCCGGTCTTAGCGCTGACAGGCTGGAATACATGTTTCCTTCCGGGGCGGCACTTGACGGCATCTGGGAAATGTCGGACATTGAGCACTGTTATTCGCAGATTCGTGTCCTGGCAAATGAGGCAGGTCAGCAGGAACTGGGGTTCATATCTGCGGAGGCGGCCCTTGAGTATACGCAGAAATTCCTTAAGACAAGCATGATACTTCAGCACAACGAGGACAAGGTTGCGATGCAGCTTATGGCGGATGTGCTTAGCCGTGCGATGGAATGCGGTTTTATAGATGAGCGTGACCTGCTTTTCATGGACGAAGAGTATCTTATTACAAAGTTTGAGGGACTTGCCTTACGTAATCTGGATTCAAATTTCACAAGGCTGTTCAGGACATTCAGGAACATGAAGACCGTAATGCATACGTTTGCACCGATAGAGGACGCATACTGTGTCTCGCTGGATGTAAAGAAGCGCTTTGTTGATCCTCTTGTTCAGACGGCAGGTCAGGGGGCAAAAAGACTTTCCCAGATAAGCTCAGAGGGAGAAAAATGCATCCGTGACTTCCTTGCATACAAGGATACACCATACGGCTGCGTAAAATGGATTAGCTGATGTACGGCAAAAGAATCCTTATCGTGGGAACTGACACAAATGCGGTGCATGCTTTTTCCATGGACTTCGAGATTGAGCTTGTTTCTTCCGTTTCTTTTATAGACACTGTTCTGTTCAGCTTCATGCCGGACATAATCGTTCTTGATTCCATGTATGATGCAGACATCAGGAGCATCCGGGAAAATCCAAAGCTTTCTAAGACACCTGTGCTTCTTGTTGCGGAAAATGTATCCTACCTAAAGAATTTTTCTCAGATCATAAAAATTCCATACATGCTTTTATGCAACAGTGCGATTCTCTCAAACAAGGATTTCCAGAATCACCTTAAGATGATAGCCGACCTCAAGGTAAAGCTCCTTCCGCCAAAGACCAGCTCTCTCGTAAAGCAGACCATACTGAACATAAACCTGTCTTATTCAAGTCCGATTACGCGTGATGTACTTGCACAAAAACTGAATGCAAGCGCCGACTATCTTTCGCGCATTTTCAAAAAAGAGATGGGTATGCAGCTTTGGGATTACGTCAATGCCTACAGGCTGTCGGAGGCAAGGAACATGCTTCTTGAGACGGGGCGTTCAATCAAGGATATTTCATTCAGTACGGGTTTTTCAGATCCTGCTTATTTTACTCGTCTTTTTCATCGGATGTATGGGCTTTCTCCAAGTGCGTGCCGGAGCCGATAAAAGCCGCAATCTGCTGCATCGCGATTTTTGTCTCGGGGAAGTTCTGCCTTAATGCCCAGCTGTGGAACATGTCTTTTTTCAGTATCTGGACAGTGGCACCGTTTTCTCCGATTTTCTGGACAAGGGTATCTGTGCTCTTGCTGAACATATCCTTGCTTCCGTAAATCAGGAGTGTCGGCGGGAATCCCTTGTAAGGCATGCAAAGGACTTCACGGTCTGCGCTTCCCTGTGGAATGTTCCTGTACCAGACTGACTCTATTTTGTCTGCCATCTCCATTGAAAGGACGGGGTCATTTTTTTCTTCTTCCAGGAATGTTTCCTTCCATGCATCCTGTCCGATTCCTGGCATAGGTGATATTGCGACAATGTGACCTGGCTTACGGTTTACGCGGTTACAGAGACCAAGCGCAAGATTTGCTCCGATACCGTCTCCCAAAAACGTCACGTTCTGTGCAAGAAAATCCCTGAGTATCTCTGACCATGCCCTCTGAAGATAATGCAGTGCGATTCGTACTGTTGCCTTTGGTGCAAGCGGATAGAACGGAATAAAGATTGTTGCGTTTGTTTCTTTTATGAGTGCGGCCGCTGTCTTAAAGTGAAGGTCATTTGGAGGCAGAAAACCTGCTCCGCCTGTTATGAGCATTATGGCAGTTTTGTCGGGATCCTTGCGTGGTGCAATCTTGAACATGCAGTGCTCGCCGAATTCAAGCTTTTCTACGTCAAACTTATTATGGATAAAGTCGGGAACGTCATTTCTGTTCTGAGGCTGTTCCAGTGATTCATATAGTTCTTTTTTAACTGAGCCATTCAATTTGGCCTCGGCAATCTTGTACTGAATACTCATGCATTAACTTTACCACATAAGGCGCATAAAAACAAGTCCCAAACACATTTTCAAAATGAACTGGCATCGGAGTGTGACCCGTAAATTCATATTGAAAACTTTACTCCCTTCAATTATACTTGAACCATGAAGAACACGAAGAATGATGAGCTTGCGGTTTGTGGTTTTGCGGCTGTCAAGATGCTGGAGAAAAAGGGTTGGGAGCGCATTACCCGCCTGTACTTTGTCCATGAGAGGTCTCCTTTGTTTGGTGGCCTTTGTAAGAAACTTGCCTCGGTAAAAAAGCCGTACAATGTGGTAAAGGATCCTGTTGAGCTTGAAAGGCTATGTGGTTCCGTTCACCATCAGGGTGTTGTTGCGATGATTGAGACTCCGCACATTCCTCCGCTTACAACAGATGACACAGATCGGTGGATTCAGGACGGAGAGAATGCCGTGGTTCTGGACAGGGTAGGTAATGCAAATAACCTTGGTGCCATTGTCCGCAGTGCCGCCTTTTTTGGACTCAAGAACATTGTGATTCCACTTGATGAGGCCCAGTCATCTGTGACAACTTCTTCATATCGTGTTGCCGAGGGTGGAATGGAATTCGTAAACATCTATTCGATTAAATCAATTCCACGTCTGCTTGGTGCGATGGAAGGAAAGATGGTCAGGCTGGGAACTGCACTTGACGGAAAGGAAAACCCGCGTGATATAAAGAAAATTGCAGCAGGAAAACCCGTCATTCTGATTCTTGGAAACGAGGAGAAAGGTATTAGCGATGTTGTGCGTCAGAACTGCGATCATCTGGTATTGATTCCTCCAGCCGGAGAAAAACAGGTGGACAGTCTTAATGTTGCTCAGGCCGCTTCTATTCTGATGTATGAGCTTGCTTAGGAGGATAGTATGAAAACAATTCTTAGAAAAATATTTTTGCTCTTAACTTTGTCATGTGCTTTTTCCTGTTTTACAGTCGGGGCACAGACGATTATCTTTATAGAGGAAGACGGAATCCTCAAGAGACCCATAACCGATGAGGAGAGGTGCATCTCATATACCCAGCTTTCTCCTTTTGGACGTAATCTCTGGGTTGATGCAGGCATTTCGGCTGGTGCGGCGGGCGGATATATAACTGCTCTTGCACTTAAGGCAACAATGGACTTCCCAGATTTTGACGGAACACTTTACAATAGGGAAAATGTTCCTGCAATCGACCAGTGGGGCATGAGGCCGTACAGCAAGGCCCTTGACGTGACCGGAACCATAACCTGCGCTCTGGACATGGCGGTTTTCCCGATAATGACAATGGGTTTGGAATTCCTTTTCAGCAATCTGCCGAAACAGGACGGAATCACGGTTGGCCTTATGTATGTGGAGTCCGTGCTTTTGACTCAAGCCGTAAAGGATTTGGTCAAGGTTTTTGCTCAACGGGTAAGGCCCTATATGTATTTTGACGGTTATGATGAGGATGCCATTGAATTCCACGATTTTGAACTGTCAATGCCAAGCGGTCATACAGCCAATGCCTTTATGGGAGCCTCATTCCTGAGTTACGTTTTCTGCGCATATTATCCCAACTCTGCATGGAAGATTCCGGTGGTAGCAACTTCCTATGCCTTTGCTTTTGGAACCGCCGCCTTACGCATGCTGAGCGGAAACCACTTCTTTACCGACGTACTTGCCGGTGCCGCAATCGGAACCCTGTGTGGTCTGGGTGTCCCGTTCATCCACACTTTCCTTGAAAAACCAAATGCCAAAAAGCGGACAGCATACAACGGAGAGCCCGTCCTTGAGCTAAGTGCCCTGCCTATGGGACTCCAGGTTAGGATTTCGTTTTAGGAATGCTCTATATGCAGTAGTCGGGGCCAGAGGAGGATTTTGTTTTGGCCTGTGACACAAGGTCTTCCAGGGTTTTGCCTTCAAGGTAGTTTTTTATGGTTTCGTATAGGCCCTCCCACATTGCAAGGGTGGCGCATTCGTCCTTTTTGGGGCAGGTGTTTTCCGGGGTTGAAAGGCAGGCCACCGGTGCCAAATCTCCCTCGGTAATCCTAAGTATTTCCGCCACCGTATATTGAGACGGTTTTTTCGCAAGCTTATAGCCGCCCTGAGGTCCCCTTACGCTTTGAAGGAGTCCGAACTTGCTTAAAAGTGAAGTAATTTGTTCAAGATATTTGATGCTGATCCCCTGACGCTCTGATATGTCCTTTAAGGCCGTGTATTCGCTGGTGTCGTGTTGTGCCAGATCAATCATAAAACGTAAAGCATATCGTCCGCGTGTTGAAATTTTCATGTCCAAAAACCTCTGTAACATGAAGTATAATATAAAATAGTTGAATTGTATAGTAGGAAAGTAGGGAAGAATTTTCAGATTGTATATTATACCAAAATAGTGTATTTTTATTATTGTATTTTTTTATTTGTTTTGGAGGAGATATGCTTCAGATTATTCTTTCCGTGGGATTCTGTGTCCTGATGCTGGGCGTTATGTTTGCCGTAAGGATCTGGCAGAAAAAATCGATTAAAAAGATTTACGATGAGCTTAAGGAAAAAGATTATTCATATACGGTGTTGATTGAAGGATGTGACTGGGGACCTGCGGCAAGACGGATAATACTTGCACCGGGTGGGCGTTTTGAAGATTTTTATCCCGAGGACTTTGACCCGAAGAAGTTCAGCGTAACTGTCTCTACAGAAAGGTATCTTCAGGACGGAAAACTGGAGTATTTTACCAAGCAGGTGGAAGTGACCGGTGCATGCCCATGTGACATTGACGGAAATCCCCTTGCAGACTTTGATAAGGTCTCCGGGGATGATGAGGAGAATTCAGATGATGGTGTGAACGGCTCTCACATTCTTCTTACGCTTGAATACAGCCCTGTAATGGATGAGACAAATCCTTTTCTCTACAATCCGGCAACACAGCACAATGAATGGAAGAATAAATTCGACTTTAAGATAGAGCACCCTAAACTTCCTGAACCCATTACTGAATGCAGCGACTGGTATAGCAAGGAAGCACAGCAGTTTGACGTTATAAAGACAGGAAACGAATTGACGGCGGCTTCATGGTGTCCCCCATCTGACGGAAAAAAGCATCCCCTTATTGTGTGGCTTCACGGGGCAGGTGAGGGTGGAACAGATCCTATGATTGCACTTCTTGGAAACAAGGTTACTGCGCTTATCGGTCATGAGATTCAGGAATATTTTGGTGGAGCTTATGTCCTGTGCCCCCAGAATCCGACGGTCTGGATGCAGCAGGGGGATAAATACTACGATATCCTTGAGGAAAACAGTCCGACCCATGTCTCAAAATATACTCATTCATGCAAGAAGATAATCGATAGCTTCATATCAAAGCATGCGGACATCGACAGGAACCGTATCTATATCGGAGGGTGCTCCAACGGCGGATACATGACGGTTAACATGCTCTTGAATTATCCCGGATTCTTTGCGGCGGCATATCCTGTGTGCGAGGCCTACAGCGATTCATGGCTCAGTGACGAGGACATAAAAGCCCTGGGAAAAGTTCCCCTGTGGTTTGTTGCGGCCAAGAATGATGACACTGTTGATCCTGATAAGCACATGATTCCAACTGTCAGACGTTGTCTTGAATTGAACGGTGGAGCTAACATACGCATGAGCCTTTTTGATGACGTTCATAACTCATTCGGAAGCTATTACGGCCACTGGTCATGGATTTACCTGTTCAACAATGAGTGTGTCTCGGAGGATGATGAGGTTCTGTGGGAATGGATTTCAGAGAAGGAATTGATAGAGGCCTCGTCAAAATAACCGTATCTGCCAAACCCTCTTAGATAAAACCTAAGATTTTTGATTAAAGCTGACGATACTATTATAAAGGTGTGCCTTGTTGGAAAAACAGAAGGCGAAAATTGAACGCCTTGCACGGAGTAAACGATGAAAAAACTTTTTGTTGTACTGATTCTTGCACTTTTACCAGCCTTGTCTTGTTTTGCTCAGTTTGATTTAGGAATTGGCTCTGATTTAGCCATCCGGACAGGTGCCTCAGAAAATACCCTTATGTCACTGAACCTTGGCGGTTACATGTATCCGCAGGACCGCTGGTATGGATTTTACCGTCCTGCCTCAGTTTCCTATGGAAGCACTGACATAAAGAATAACTATCAGCTGCTGGCAAACTTTGGCCTTGGGTTTGGTACCCGTCTTGAGGTGAATGAGGAAAGCTCGTTCAGGTTTGGAATTGCTCCGGTTTTTTCTTATGACAGGATAAAGAATACATCTGTGTCCTCTGAAGCGGTTTCGACTGTGTGGCTGGGATTTTCTCTGGATGCCCACTATCAGTATGAGCCCTTTGCAGATGAACAGGTTTCCCTTGCGCTTTGCATAGGAACAAGATTCCAGTACAGTCCGTTCAGGCTTTATACCCAGGACGCAGACCTTGCAGGAAACCAGCTTTTATTGATTAAGCCCTATGCCGGAATCACAATCACATTCGACACGTCAATCGACCGTTATACGATGAACGGGCCGGGACTTTGATAATGCATAATGCATAATTAATAATCATGATGAAAAAGTGAAAGAACATTCCAAAGGAAAACAGTGGGTTCTTAGGGGAAATCCCTAAGCCTTGCAGGAACGAAGTGTCATTCCGGACTTGATCCGGAATCTCAAGCTTATTAAAGATTTAGATGCTGAATCACCCGTCTTACGACAGGCGTTCAGCATGACAAGAATATAAAAAATTATTTTTTCTTTCCCTGGTTGGCTACTGCTTCCATTTTTGCTTTAAGGGCTTCCTGGTCGCCAAGGTAGTAGTGCTTTACAACCTTAAAGTTGTCGTCAAACTCATAAACAAGAGGTGTTCCTGTCGGGATGTTTACTCCAAGGATTTCCTCGCTGCTCAGGTTGTCAAGGTACTTTACCAATGCGCGGAGGCTGTTTCCGTGGGCGGCGATGATTACGCGCTTTCCGGCCTTCATGTCTGCCATGATTGTCTCAAGGAAGAATGGAACTACACGCTCGATTGTTGTCTCAAGGCTTTCGTTCTGTGGCAGGAAGAATGAGTCTACGTCGCGGTACATGGCCTGCTTCTTTGCTGAGCG
>JAGCYQ010000027.1 GCA_017960765.1 Treponema sp. | reverse complement strand
TCCAGTAGTTTATTTTCGAAAAATGTGGTATTATTATTCTTGGCCATTGTCTTTTCCCTCTTGTTAGTTTGGTCACCAACATTTTGGAATTTTCAATGGCTTTTTTCTACCCCAAATTGCGAACTTTATTGTACACTATCCAGAAATACCAATTACAATATTTGAAAAGCTATTCACTTTTGACGGAATGAATATATATTTAATTTGTATTGTAAAGTTTATTCTAGCTTTTGTTTTTGCAGAATTAATAACATTGTTTGTTGAAAAACCTTTGCTGAAATATGGAAAGAAACTGGAAAATAAACTGCAAAAAAAAGATTCCTGTTAAAATGACTTTTAAAATATGGGAAAAAGTGTTTTTCATTATATATTAATGTCATGGATTATGGATTCATTTTTGTAGACATAGATGATTTTTCTCCATGCCTATATGATAATGCTACAATCAAATCAACACGGCTGTGTACAAGCTTTACGGCCTAAGTGAAGAAGAGATAAAGTTGGTGGAAGAAAAGTAGATGCATTTTTCAAAAAACTGTGTTATAATACTTTGAAAGGAGGTTACGGACATGGAAAACACTGTATTTTCAATGGAGACGATAAAAAATAGGCTTACTCCAGTTTTTTCAAATTATAAGGTAAATTCTGCCGTAATCTTCGGATCTTATGCAAAAGGTTCTGCAACTGAAAAAAGTGATATCGACTTAATGGTTGACAGCAGATTACGCGGATTGAGTTTTTTCGCCTTGCAGGAAGATATTAGGGAAGCTCTTGATGAAAAAGAGATAGACCTGTTCGATGTGACTCATATAAACGACGGTTCGAAAATTCAACAGGAAATACAAGCCACAGGAGTTAGAATATATGGGTAATATCGAAATTATAACAAAAATGATTTCCTTAATTGAAAAGATCGAAGCATATATAACAAACTTGGATTATGAATCTTTTTCAAATGACCAAATGATTGTAGAGGCTTGTGCATTCAATTTTAGCCAATTAGGAGAGCTTTCTCACAAACTGGAAGAAGATTTCCAAAGAAAAAATCCTCAAATTCCTTGGAAAGCCATTTATGGAATGCGCAACAGAATAATTCATGATTACGATGGCGTTAATCTGAGTGTAATCTGGGAAACAATAACAGAGGATTTGCCATCACTCGTAACGCAATTAAAAGAAATAATTTAGGTTTATTCCGACCGCAAACCCCTTGAGCAGCGCATTCAAATCCTGGACAGTCAAATCAATAATGAAATTTCTTAACAACGCTCTACTCAACACAGCGGCAGACAAGCTCTACAGCTTATCAATTACAGTAGATTTTTTTGGCTTTAGTTGCTATACTATTTGAAAAAAGGGATTTTAGGGAGAATATAATGCGTTTTGTTAGTACTAGAGATGGGAACAGAGACGTAAGTTTTCAAGAGGCTATTTTGAATTGTATGCCGGAGGACGGCGGCCTTTATGTTCCTACAGGGATTGAGAATCTACGCAACTGGATTTTATATGCCGACGAAACCACTTCTTTTGCAAACCTGGCAGGTACGCTTACATCAGGAATCATAAACAAAGAGTTTTCTCCGTTGATTTGTGAAAGAATTGCTACCCAGGCTTTTGTTTTTGAGCCAAAGGTAAGGCAGCTTGATAAAAACCTGTTCATCCTGGAGCTGTATCACGGCCCCACAGGAACTTTCAAGGATTTCGGGACCGCTTATCTTGCATGTACACTTGAGACCATCCTGCAATACACTGGACAAAAATCCATCCTGCTTGATGCCACCACCGGAGAACTTGGTTCATGCATGGCCATGGCATTGCGCGGTAAGAAACTGGTCAAGTCGGTTTTGCTTTATCCAAAGGGAACTGTACGTGGAATAAAAGATAGCGACCTTGTGTGGAACGGTGGAAACATCTATCCGATTGAAGTTGAGGGAACATTTGCAGACTGCAGGAACCTTGTGCGTGAGATCTTCTCTAAGAGTGAATTGGTAAAGAAATATCACCTGACCCTCGGAAACACGGCAAACATCGGTCGTCTTTTACCGCAGGCTTTCTTCTACACTTACGCCTTTACACGCATAAAGAAGCTTGTCTCGGGAAGCATCTTCTATGCATTGAGTGCAGGAAACTACGGCAATCTTATCTCCGGCCTTTACAGCTGGCAGCTTTCACTTCCTGTAAACGGCTTCATTCTTCCGACGACAGAGAACCTTACTCTGGATCCACGCGGTGACGTTCAGGTTCTGGACAGCATGATTCCTCTTGATAAAAGGCATTCTGCAGATCCGGCAGACCCTTCTAATCTTGAGCGTCTTGAGCATCTGTTCAAGGAAAATGCACTTATGATGAGGAGCTTCGTTTATCCGGCAACTGTATCTGAGACAGACAAGGAGAATGCCTGCAAGGAACTGTACATGAAGTACAAGATCTATGCAGACAGCGAGACCAGTGCGGCTTATGCGGCGGCTAAGGCAAGGGCAGATATTATCGAGGACGAGGACAGCTCTGTTGTTCTTGTTGCACGAAATGCCCCCGAGCTTGACAGGCAGTTCATCCGTCATAATCTTGGTGCTGAACCGGATGTCAAACCGGAGATTGCAAGTGCATTCGAGAAATTCTCCATTGACCGCCCGGCTATTAAACCGGACGATGTGGATTCCGTTATTTCTGTTTTGAATTCTCTGAACTTGAGGCGGATTTTTTAGCCTTACCCTGTGGGGCTTTTTTCGCGGCCTTAACCTCTTTCTTTTCCTTTACCTCTTTGTCTTCTTTGGCTTCCTTGGCCTTTGTCTGTCTGGCGGTGGAAGTCTTGGGACTGGGCTTAAGGGATGCAAGGAATTTCTCTACCTGATATTCGGAGCTTTCTTTTGCAGCAATAAAGGTCCTGTAGAGCCTGTAAATCTGTTCACGCAGGATTCTCGGGCTGAACATGGTAATTGCGGCAAGACAGAACCACATGGCACTTTCCATCTTCTCCTTGTTGAACCATTTGATTCCGTTGAACTCGTTTGTTCCGACAAGAAGGTCTGAGTAGTGACTGTCCACCAGAAGCCTTGCTGACTCGTAGGTTGACTTTGCAAAACTTGAGGCACCAAAGTTAAAGTCACGTACACGCATCATATAGAAGAGGGTTCGGAATGTCTCTTTCATTCCAGGGGCCTTGATGTCTGCTTTTCCAAGAAGCTCAGTGAGTTTCCTGTCATAAGACCATGTTAGGCAGTTCTTGCGGCCAGCACTTGAGACAATGGCAAATGCACTCAGGATTTCCGGGGCACAGTCGTAATTCATCAGGCCACTGTACAGAAGGTTTTCCTGTGAAGTCTTGAACGCTGTGTCCGAGATTTTGTTGCGTGTAACACTTGTTCCGTCCTTTGTGCTTTTGACTCCCTGGGCATTGGTCATGGTTGTGGCAAGATATTCAATCTGGCGGCAGAATGACTTGAAGCGGTCCTCTGGTGTGGACTCCGTGGCCTTTTTGCTTACGCGTATTTCTTTTTGAGTGCCTGGTGCCTTGCTGCGTTTCCTGGTTTTCTTCTCGCTTTCCTCTGCAAGCCTTTGTTTTTCACGGATCTGCTCTGTCTCAAATGCAAATTCACTTTCCTTCTCATAGTATGCAAGGGCGGCTTCCTTGGCAGAATCAAACACAGTCTTCAAATCCGGAAGTGTCTTCTTGTTGGCCTTGAGCACAGCAACTGGAGTAAACAGATTATGCAGGGACTCCAAGAGTTCCGGTGTTGCGAATTTTGCAAGGGCGGCATAAAGATCCTTGTAGCGGTATTCCTCCCATGCAACTTCAAGATCTGGAACACCAGAGCCGGCAAGAAGCTCATTCAACTTTGCATATTTTCCGTCCACAGTATCCGTCACCTGCTGAACGTCCAGGTAGACCTGATATTCAAATCCGTTCAGTGCAACAAACATTCCCTGGTTGATTATGTCATCACTCTTTCGTACAAACCAGAGTCCACTTTTATGCTCACGGAAAATCATGAAATGGTCAGATCCGGAAGAAAGTCCCACACCCTCGGCAAGAGAGCGCGTATACATCTGAATGTCATTCTCTCCGCTTCCGGTTTTAACTGCATATTCACATGACTGCTTTATCCATCCGGCTGCACTTTCGTACTTGTTGTTGTAGAACACGATTGTCCTTTCTGCACCTGCTCCGTTTGAGTATGCAAAAATATTCTCGTTTACCTGACCGTTGTTCCACACGTCATAGAAGAGGAAGTTCTCCACGCCGGAGAAAAGATATCGCTTGTGCAGAAGAGGGAAGATGTCGTGCCAGTGTCTGTCCACAAGTCCCTGATCCGGTTTTTCGTCACGGTAGGCCCTTGTGTATTCCATTCCGTATTTTTCCTCAAAGCCTTCTATCTGACCATGACCGAACATCGGAAGTCCAGGCATCGTAATCATCAGAGTACACACACCGAAATACTTGTCGCCTTTTCCGAACTGTGCAACTGCGGTTTCCTCATCAGGGTTGTTCATGAAGTTTACGAAGCGCTTCAGGACCTGAGGATCAAACTTGATTGTGTTCTTTACTGTGTCGCGGTATTTCTGGTTCTCCTCTTTCTTGAGCATGTTCATGAATGCGGAGTTGTATACACGGTGCATTCCGAGCGTGCGTGTAAAGTATCCTTCCATCATCCAGAATGCCTCGGCAAGCAAAAGAGTGTCAGGCATTTCCTGGGCACAGCGGTCAACAACCTCCCTCCAGAATTCATTGGGGAGTGCGGCTTCAAACTGTTCCGTGGTAAGGGCATGCTGGCTTCGTGTTGCGATGTCTCCTCCATGTCCCGGCTCAGGATACCAGAGGCGGCGTATGTGTTTTTTTGCAAGAACCATGGCGGCGTCAAAGCGGATAATCGGGAAGTTAGCGGCAACCTTCATAATCTGCTGGATGACGGCTTCCCTTGCGGCGGGGTTCAGGAAATCTATCTGGGCCGTGTCGTTCCATGGCATTCCTGTTCCGTCGTTTCCGTGGTAGATGTAGGTTACGTCTCCTGTCTGGTTGTCCACACGCTTAAAGCAAACCGCACAGTCGCTCTTTGAGTAATAGTGGTCCTCAAGATAAAGCGAGACCCTTCCGTCCTGACTCAAATTTTCTCCGTTGAATGAATACT
>JAGCYQ010000026.1 GCA_017960765.1 Treponema sp. | reverse complement strand
GTACACAGGAAGCCAGCATCTGGACAGCGACGAATACGTCAACTATTCAAAAATGCCGAAAAATGATGTAATTAAAAACATAGGTGGACCTGACTATCCCCACGCACTGATGGCGAGCGCAACGGGCCTGTACCTTGCGTATCAATATGAAAGCAAAATCAATCAAAAAGGATGAGAAAAATGAAAAAAACGATTCTTACAATTTTAACTCTTGCATTATTGGCGGCATTGACAGGATGTTCAAAAAAAAGCGCATCCTCTGACAGCATGGTTCAAAGGGAATACTATGCCACAGAAAACACATCTTCCGGAATCTATTCTGACGTAATGGTCTATTCTGACATGGACTTATCTTCCGACAAAGAATCTCTTTCCGACCAAAAGCCAGAAGCCCCAGCAGCAGAACCGGTGCCAATTGAACGCAAGCTCATACGCACAGGACCGATCACCGTGGAGGTCGAATCCCTTGCAGACACCAGGGAAAAAATCAACAGCTGGGTATCCAGATGGAACGGCTATATCGCAAACAGCAGCGAGGGTCCATCATCCTTGTCATGCACCATAAGAATTCCGTCGATTTATTTTGATTTGGCGGTAAACGAGGCATACGGTCTGGGCAAGCTCCGCTCCAAGTCAATTCAGGCACAGGACGTAACCGACCAGTACTATGACCTTCAGACCAGGCTGGACACAAAAATCATCCTTCAGGAACGCTATCAGTCATACCTCAAGCAGGCAAAGGACATAGAAGAGCTTCTGGCAGTTGAACGCAAGCTGAACGACGTAACATCCGAAGTTGAGGCAATGAAGGGTCAGCTCAAGCTCCTTAACTCACAGGTTGACTATTCAACAATCGTTCTGGACGCACGTCTTCCTCCAAATGAGACAGAGCAAGGATTTACCCTGCCCGACACGAAATCCGGATTCAAGAACTTCTTGGGAACCGCGGCTGGCTTCTTCAACGGCATCATGTTCTTCCTATTGTACCTGATCCTCTTTGGTGTCCCGATCATTCTTCTTGCGGCACTCCTTTGGTGGCTCTGCTTTGGAAAAATAGGCCTCATCAGGAAACTCTTCAAAAAGGCAAATTCAGGCTCATCAGGCCCAAACGAGAAAAAATAGCGTAAAGCTGTTACCAAGTACCCCGCTTATGGTTTTAATTTTGGCAGGATAAGGACGTTCATAAAGCGGACTTCCAATTATGCCGATACACAAGCGAGGTATTTTATCGTGAAAAAGACTGCATTTTTATTGCCATTAGTTTTTGCCCTGGCTTTACCTTTGGCCGCCGAGACCTACGACACAAGCGGTGGCCCTGTTAAATTTGAATTCAAGTACCAGAAGGGCGACTCTTACCGCATCCTCTCCACTGTAAATGAGGACGTATACGTCAACATGCGCCTGAACCACAAGGCAGAGATCATCAACCGCATCTCCACGCAGGTGCTTTCTGTCAATTCTGACGGCAGTGCAAACCACAAGTCAACATTCATGACTACCGAGAAGGCAGAATCCGCCATAGGAACAGGCTCTTTTTCCTGGGGAGAGGAATACGAGAGCATATTTGACCGCGACAAACTGGGAAAATACACCATAGGCGACCAGTATTTCATGCCGACTGTACGCGATGTCCCGATTTTCCCGGATCATGCAGTAAAACCGGGTGACACATGGAGCGCAGACGGCCACGAGGCACATGACCTGAGGCAGAATTTCGGCCTCCTTACACCGTACAAAGTGCCGTTTACAGCCCAGTACAAATATCTTGGAACCGTTAAACGCGAGCAGAAGCAGGTAAAGCAGATGAGCTATGCCGCTTCCTCAATCAGCAAGCAGTCAAACAATCAGGTAACATCAAAAGGATCAAGCGTACTCCACGTATTCCAGGTAAAATACTCTATGTACATGGAGACTCCACGCCGTGACCTTTCTGCCATAGCCGACCCATACGCCGACTATCCGCAGACAATGATGGGATTCAGCAACGAACTGGTCTATTGGGACGCAGAAAAGGGTGCCATTGACCACTACACGGAAGATTTCCGCATCTTGATCGAAACCGCATACGGCAGAATGTATGAATTCCGCGGTACGGCACATGCAGAAGTTACAGATTTCATCCGCACAAGCACGGAAGACAACATCAAGGACGTTCAGAAGCAGATCAAGGATTTGGGCCTCAAGAACGTAAACGTAAAGAAAAGCGACAAGGGACTCACACTTTCTATAGAGAACATTCAGTTCCAGCCGGACAGCGCCATACTTCTTGAAAGCGAGAAGGAAAAACTCCAGAAAATCGCAGGCATTCTTGACCTCTTCCCGGACAATGACCTTCTTATAAGCGGACACACGGCAAAGGCAAACAACAACGTCGACCCCCAGCTGCTTTCCGCAAACAGGGCACATGCCGTAGCCGATTACCTGATTTCCATCGGGGCACGCGAAAAGAACCAGGTCTTCACCCAGGGATTCGGTGACACAGTTCCAATCGCCACAAATTCAACTGAGGCAGGACGCGAGAAAAACCGCCGTGTAGAAATTACCATCATGGACAAATAAGCGCTCAATGTGCTAGAATCCATGCATGAATCTTTTATCGGTAAACAAGCTTGCTAAAATCGGACGTGAGAAACCGCTGTTCACAGACGTAACATGCGGACTGGATGAAGGGGACAAGGCAGCCCTGATAGGACGCAACGGCAGCGGAAAATCAACCCTACTTAATACAATCGAAGGAATACTGCCGCCGGACGAAGGCACTGTCGTAATGAACAGGGAGCTTTCACCCGACGGCACTTTTTCTTACCTCAGCCAGAACCCGGACTTTAATCCCAGCGACACGATAAGGGCACACATTTTCCGCTCATCATCCCC
>JAGCYQ010000025.1 GCA_017960765.1 Treponema sp. | reverse complement strand
ACCATCCTCCAGTCGTGAATACCTTGCACTTGAATATATCATATCACAACTGGCGGGAATTCTCAAATAAAATTACATTATTTCCGGTTTGTTAAAGCCTTTCCATTCGCGGTCGTCAAGGTAGATGATGTGGTCCGGTTCGGCTGTTATGACACGGCTGTCTGCCTTTAGAAGAGCGATAAGATTGTAGATCTCTTTTTCCGAAAGCGAGACCTTGGACGATAACGCGCAGGTTTTTCCAAAAGAATAGATGTATTTTACCTCAAGATTAAAGTCCTTTGCAACAGAATAAATGTCCTCGTCGGTGCAGAAATCTTTCATCGTGACCAGGACAGTTTTGTCGGATATAGAAGGCCTGTTCTTCCTGATGTCTGGATTATCTTTTGCTATAAAAGGATCCTGCTTCTCGACAGCCTGTTCGCCATCTGATGCCGAATCCTCCGCTAGAATCTGTTTCTCATTGCTTGCACAACAAGTGCCGGTTATTGCCATTGCAAGGCAAAAGCACATGGCCGCCCTGCTTGAATGTTTAATACGCATAATAACTCCTAACAACTAAACAACTGAGCAAGGATTTTGTTACATTCAGGAACCGGTTAGCTAAATTATATTATCTTTCAGGCCATCTTCCCTGGCATCCCTTGGGGAAAGAGAAATCCATTCCTCCGAAAGAATCATCCTCGACATAGAACCAAGGTGAAATCGAGTCCATGCTTTTTACGATATGAAGGTCCTGCGCCGGCATATATCCCTGTCCGATGAGCATGATTTTTTGCCCCGTCTTTTTGTTCACTGCCATGTCAACGACGAAAACAGAATGTCCCGGAGATCCGCTTTTTACGAAAATATCACCTATGCGAAGGTCACTCATGCTGATGGGGACAATCTCCTTTGCCAGGGACCTGGTGCTTGCATAGCTGTACACAATGCGGAGGTAATCATCAAAGATATCACGTGAGGTTCCTTTCTTGTAACCGCTTTTCCAGCCGCTGCCTGTAAGCCTGTAGCCGTCCACATACCTGCTGAACGGAATCAAGACACCGCTTTCCGCCGTAAACGCAATCTTGTCATACAGGCCTTTTGAATAAAGATACTCTGCCCTCATCTTCATGCATGCATCCGCACACTGGAGCAGGTCGTCCTTCAACTGAGGGAAATCTAATACAGCCGCATGATAGTTGGTGTTCTTTTTCTGTCCGTCATAATAGTAGACAGGAGTGCCCGCTGGTTTTAACGGAAGCTTTCTGTAAAAATCCTCGTAAGATCCGGGTGTCACAGGAACACGCTCGTAGCCCTCTGGAACATCGAATCTTGTCTCCACGGTCATGCCGCTTTCATTGATTTGTACAGACTCTCCAGAAGAACCGTATAAGAAGCCAAAGAAGTCTCCCCAGTCGCTCCAGTCGTCATAATCATTTGAGCTGCTTGAAGACCATGTTGTGCTTGATGTACCAGTGGAATTTGACGTGCCGGTGGAACTTGATTTGCCAGATGAGCTTGATGAGCCTGTGCTTCCTGTTGAGCCTGAGTTTTTTATTGCGTATATGGTTCCGTCGTCAGAGAGGTAGTAGGTGTATTCATCCCCTGTTCCGCCAGAAGATCCGTCGATTCCCAGAAGCCATGCAAGGAAGTCGTCCAGTTCCTCGTCTCCGGAAGAAATGGAAGTTATCTTGAGTTCGGTCGTTGTTGTCTCAGTTTTATTCTGCTTGTCATCTTTTTTCGCCGTGGCAGTTTCTGTTTTCTTTTGTGTATTGGATGTTCTTGGAGGTGTTGCTTCTTCCTCAACATTCTCACTTACCTCAATTACCAGCTTTTGTTCCGGAACATCCGTAGACTCACATCCTGTCGTAAAACAAAGTGCTGCAGCAAGAAGCATTGCCGCTGGGATTTTTTCCTTAATCATACTCGTCCCCTTTTTTGTCCAGTATCAATTTTGTACAATACGCTAAATATAGAACAAACTAGAATTCAATGTGGTTACTGATATTTTATAACACAATTATACAATAAATCAATTGGATGTGTCCGGGTTTGCTTATACGTCAGAATAACTTGTTCCCATCAAGTGCATGCAGCCGTAGCGGGTAAACTCCATTATGTCCTTGATGCATGCAACAGCATCTTTTTTGCTCATGTTATGAAGGATTATATCACAGTATGCATTTATAACAGTTGAAGCCATAAAATGAACGGTCATCGGCGAAAGCTTTTTAGTCGCGATTTTGTTTTTGTACATCCATTTGAAAGTTTCCTGACAGTTCTTCGTGTAGATCTCACAAATTTCTTCCTGGAAATTTTCATGCTCACTACCGGCGGCTTTTGTAAGAAGCAGCTTAAAGACATCAAAGTTTTCAAACATATAGTCTATAAAATCATTTACGGTTTGAACTTCATTCTCAAGATGTTTTTTCTGCATGTCTGGTGCCAGCATTTCCAGATGATTTTCCGGACCGGCTATGCTTACGATTTTCTTTGTATACTCTATGGCATCATCTACAAGCGCACAGAAAAAGGCATTCTTATCCTTGAAATGCCGGTACATTGCCCCTGTAGTCACACCTGCATTTGCTGCTATGGTGCGAAGTGACGCTCCGTTAAAGCCCTTTTCGAGAAATTCCTTTTTTGCACTTTCAAGAAGTCTTTTTTTTGTTTCTGTTGATGATTCCGCCATAAAAATATTCTATCTTTTGATTTGCTCTTTTGTCAATATAAAATTCAAAAAAAAGATAACAATGTTATCAAAACCTCTTGACAAGATAACGCTGTTACCAGTAAGATAACATTGTTATCGGATAACGGTGTTACCAGTTAACAATGTTATCATTTATCAATGTGAGGTTCTTATGAAAGTAACTAAAATCAACGACTGGTTTGAAAAGTTCGGGCGCTTTGAGGTGAGGCACCGCTGGGCCTTTATTATCGGACTTTTGATTGTAACAGTGGTTTGCAGCCTTGGTCTTCCACGCCTAAAGCTGGACAATGGAGAAGAGGACTGGTTTGATGACTGGGAAACAACAAAGCTCAATCAGGATCACTTTGAAAGCATCTTCGGCTCAACCGACAGCCTTCTGGCTCACATCAAGGCCGATGACGTATTTGACCCGGAAGTTCTGCAGATGATTGATGAGCTTGGGGATGAGCTTTTGAACAATGTCCCGTATGCAGGCAGCATCACATCCCTTATGGAGCTTTCAATTCCAATCGGCACAGAGGAAGGCTTTGAGGTAACAAGTCCGTTTGAAGACGGTGTTCCATCAGATCCAGCCGAGATTGAGGAAAAGAAAAGCTTTATCCTTAGCCGTGAATCCCTTGTGAATTCAATTGTAAGCGAGGACTGTACAGAAACCTGGCTTATCGTAAATCTTGAGCAGTATTCAGAAAATCTTGATGAGGCAATGGAGAAAATCGCTCCACCTGCAATGTCAATTTTTAATGATCCGAAATATCAATCAGACAAATGGGAGATTCGTCCTGCAGGCCTTTCTTACACAGAATATGAGGAAGAAAAGTCTATCGTCACACAATGCATAACCAGAATTGCATTAGGATTTGTGGTCATGCTCATATTCTTGATCATCTTCATACGTTCATTGCGTGGAGTGGTTGTTCCTTCGGTTGCGACCATAGGAGCGCTTGCTACAACACTGGGAGCGTCCGCATGGCTTAACATCAAGGGCAACAATACAATGATTATGGTGACTGTCCTTCTTGCTATGGCACTTGCGGTAGGTTATGCAGTCCACTATATCAACAGCTTTAAGATGTACTTTAGGAAAACAGGTCAGAGAAAAGTATCTGTGATAATGGGTATAAGAGATTCCGGCTGGGCTTTGTTCTTTACAGTAATCACAACTATGGCTGGAATGCTGTCCTTCCTTTCGGCAAACATCAGGCCTATGCGCTGGGTTGGAGGAATCACTGCCGCAGCAGTTCTTGCGGTATTCATTTTTGAGATAATACTTCTTCCGGTCCTGTACAGTTTTGGAAAAGACAAGGAGCCTGATCCGAATTTTGTAAGCTCTGAAGGTTCAACAAAGTCAGACCTTCGTGTAGAGGCAATGGGAAAATCAATACTCAACAAAAAATGGATCACCGTTATTGCGGGTACGGCTATAATTCTTGCTGTTGTTCCGGGCATCTACAAAATTAAGGTAAATATGAATTATGCGGACATGATGGGCGAGCGAACTCCATACATCAAGCGTCTTATGGAAATAACCCGCAGTCAGCTCGGAAGCCAGTACAGCTATGAAGTTCTTGTTGAATATGCAGATGAGGATTCACTTAAAAA
The DNA here is from genome assembly GCA_017960765.1 of Treponema sp. GTDB lineage: Bacteria > Spirochaetota > Spirochaetia > Treponematales > Treponemataceae > Treponema_D. The sequence continues at coordinate 6,975 of JAGCYQ010000025.1, read as the reverse complement.
CCCAGACGTTCTGAAAAACATGGATGAACTTGCTGAGCGAATCGGAACTTTGAGTTCTACAAAGATTTCTAACGGAAAGCCACGCGTCTCTTCTGTGACAAAGGTTGTCAAGGAGATGAACCGTACCCTGAACAGTGATGACCCGGAAGCCTATGCAATTCCTGATGATCAGGATTTGGTTAGTCAGGAAATGTTCCTTTACGAAATATCCGGCGGCTCTGATTTATATAACTATGTAAGTGAGGACTTTAGGGCAGGTTATCTTCACATTGAGCTTAGCGGTTATGATGGAGAGGAAATCGTCAGGAATCTTGAGGATGTAAAGAAATGGTGTGCAGAGCTTTTCCCTGATGCATCTAATGCCGGCGTAGTAGGTGAAGTTGTCCAGTATGCCCAGATGAACGGAAAGCTGGTCCGTGGTTCTATACGCTCAATTGGAACTTCGCTTCTTGTAATTCTTGTCCTGCTGATTCTGGCCTTCACATCACTGCGCACAGGATTTATTGCAATGATACCGAATGTTGCACCAATTGCAATCATAGGCGGAATCATGGGATATGCCAGTGTAAACCTTGATATGATTACCGCCATGATCATGCCTATGATTCTTGGTATTGCGGTTGACGATACAATCCACTTTACGAATCACATCAAGTATCACTTTGAGCTTTGCGGAAATTATCGTCAGGCAGTCTTGAATTCTTATCGTGAGATAGGAAAAACAATGATAATGACAACGATAATTCTTTGTGCCATGTTCGGGATATTCCTTACAAGCACAATGACAGTTCTTGTAAACATCGGTTGGCTTTCAATAGTAGGTCTTGGCAGTGCATTGATTGCAGACTACACATTGACCCCGGTTCTGTTGTTTATGACCAAGCCGTTTGGCAAGGAAAAGGGAAATAAATAGGAGGTATTTATATGAAGAAATTAATTCTTACACTTTCAACAGTTTTAATGGCAGCTGCTTTGAGCGCTCAGTCACTTACAGGCTATGACATCATGAAAAAGGCACATGACGTTCCGGAGCCTACAACATCATCATCCACTGCAAAACTCACGATTCACTCAAAGAAGGGATCAGACAGGATCCGCGAGGTAATCATGAAGAGCAAGGATTACGGTGATGTAAAGAAAGAGGTGATTGTCTTTACCACGCCCAAAGATGTCGCCGGCACAGGCTATCTGATGTTCAATTATGAGGAAGACGCAAACGGCAATTCAAAAGATTCCGACAACTGGCTTTATCTTCCTGCAATGAAAAAGACACGCCGTATAGCATCCAGCGGTTCAGAAAGTGAAGGAAGCTTTATGGGAACTGACTTTACCTACCAGGACATGGGAGAACGCAGTCTTTCAAAATACGACTACAAGCTTTTGGGTGAGGAATCAGTTGACGGTGTTGCATGCTATAAGGTTGAATGCATCAGCAAGGCACACACAGAAAAAGATCCTCGCTATATCACTTATATTTCAAAGAGCGACTACATCATGCGCAAGTGTGAATTCTATGACAGGCAGAATCAGCTTCACCGTGTCCTGACATGCTCCAACTTCACTACAATCAAAGGCTTTACAACCGCACAGAAGATGAAGATGGAAAACGTTCAGACAGGCACATGGTCCATGATTGAAACAAACGACATTACATATAACGCAAATGATATCGATGATTCTTTGTTCACTGTGGCCGCTTTGGAGAAGGGAAGGATAAGATAATTGAAATAGAGTGGGGGCATTACCCTCACTCAACCGTGTACAGCGCTAACGCAAAACAACGAGGACAACATGAAAAAAATATTCGCGATTTTATCATTAGCTTCTGCATTGATACTTCCAGCCGCAGCAGATGGTGGAATTGAATTCAGCGGTACTGTGGAAAGTGTATGGGGAGTTGCAGCACCATGGACAGATTCGGATGCAGCCGGAAAATTTACACTGGGCACAACAAGCTTTAAGGGCGAGCTTGAGGCATTCTACGGAAACAGCTCCGCTTATGCTCAGGCAGATTTCTCATACGATGCATGCGGTGCTTTGAATGGAACAGGCGGAAGCGGAAACATCGGAAACGGATTAAATATTTCGCTTGGAGAACTCTGGATTGATTATACAGAATCATTCTGGGGGATTCGAATCGGAAGACAAAAGGCAGCATGGGGAAAAGCAGACGGAGTTGACGTAACGAATGTTTTATGTCCGTCAAACATGACCAGCTTGCAGACAATGATCAGTGATGACTCAAAACTTGCGGTCGATGCACTTAGGGTATCGTTGTCAGGAGATTCTTTTACTGCCGATGCATGGTGGATTCCTTTTTTCACGCCGGCCTCACTTCCACTTGATGAAGGAAATACTCTTAAAGAATTTATGGTTCCCTCAGCTGTGAATTTTCCTCTGGGTGGAGGAGTAGTTCTTCCGCTGCCAGTAGAAATAGGTGAGCTTGAGACCCCGTCCAGGGCAATATGGAACGGTGAATATGCTCTTAAACTTTCAGGATACTTTTCGGCACTTGACCTCTCGCTTTATGGATTCTACGGCTGGGATGACATGCCTGTGCTCGACTATGAGTTACAGGGCAGTTATCCATCGTATGCAGGACTTGCCATAAACGGTGAATACAGGCATATGGGAATGATAGGAGTTGATGCGGCCCTTCCGATCGAAGCAATTGTACTGCGTACAGAAACAGCCTTCTTCCCTGTCAGGAGCTTTCAGAAATCAGCGGAGAAAATCATAACGGAAAAAATGTATTCATCAGATGTTGATTCCTTTGAGACGCATAACGAGATTTCAGGTCTTGTGGGAATAGACTGGATGCCAAGCGGATGGACTTTGACCGCACAATATTTCTGCGACTTTGTTTTCGGCAGCATGGAAAATCTTGAGCGCGAGGATTCCTACACGCACGGAATGACAGTGAGCGTTTCAAAAAGCCTTGTAAACGAAACACTTGAACTGTCCCTTGCAGGCTTGTTGAACTTCAATGACCTTGACAGCATGATTTCTCCATCCGTAACGTACAGCCTCTCCGACCAGATAAGCATAGGCGGTGGAGCATACATTTTCATCCCCGGCCCCGACAGCGACGGACAATACGGAGCATACAAGGACCTGTCCTCATTTTACCTGAACGCAAAATTCAGCTTTTAGGAAAGGCCCCGGCGTTCACCTGTACAACTCCCCGATGTAATATTGTTCCTGAAATGAAATGGCGTTCAATATTTCTTCATCGGAATAGGGCTTGTCATCGAGGGCGACGATCCATTTGTCTTCTACATCATTCAGGCGGTGGAGGACGGCTATCACTTTGCCCTGGTAGGTCCTGAGCGGGGAGTCCGTGCCAAAGACATAGACATCCTGCTCTGCTCCATCGGGGGCAAACACACCGTCTACATAACCGTAGTTTATCGGGTAAATCATCTCTGGATGGCGTGGGTGTGCTGAGCCTAATGGGCGGTCGATTGTTCCTTTTACGGTCTGGCCGATTATATTGCTCTAATCAAGTTTTTCAATTGACATTCTGTAGACAAGGGTATCTTCATTTTGTCTTGTTTTCATTGTCGTAAAATACCTAAAGCCGAGTTTTTCGTACAGGCCTCTCTGGTCGGTGGAGATGTAAAGGAATTCGTGCTGCTCACTTTTTGCAAGAAGATAGATATGCTCAATCAATTTACCGATGCGTCTTTTTCCACGGAAGGCAGGAAATGTGTAGACAAAGCCGATCCATGGCGTCATGCTGGTGTCGTCAATTTCATCTTTTTCTGAATATGTACAGAATGAAATCAAATCTTTTCCTTCAATCAGCAGAAACACCTTTGACGTTTTTCCATACAGCTCGTTAAACTGATTTTTAGACAATATCTCACAAAGATATTTACCAGCGGTCCAATCTGATTCGCCTATTTTCTTGAGCCAATAATCCTTGTCTTCAAGTTGAAAAAAATCCTTTACTCTCAAAGCGTGATCTTTCCTCTTTCATCCACGGTGACGGTGTAGATTGTTGTGTCCTCGGCGGGTTTGTCTTCCCAGGGCCTTTTGTATTCAAATGTGATTGTTGTCGTGCCGGGTTTTAGCGAGATTATCGTGTAGGTGAAAAGGCTTGGTGCTCCGGACATATTTCTTGAGCCGAGGTATTTTGTTTTCTGTTCAAGTCGGATAATGGATTCATCCTCTATCGTGTAATCCCATGTATATCCGGTTGTCGGATTTCCCTGCATCTCAATCTTCTTTTTGCTGCTTTTGAATTGCGTGCTTGAGCATGAGGCAAATACGGCTCCCATCAAAATAAAAGCCATGCCAGAAACAAAAAAAACAAATCTTTTCATGTTTGCCTCCTGAGTGTGTCCTGTCTTCAATATCCCAGTTTCCTGTCAACAAGATAGTGCAACGGCTCACCTGCGACAAAATGATTCAGGTCCTCGATGAACATATCCACATTTTTATCACGTGTGTAGGGGAGCGTCATGTTTCCCGCTATGTGGGGAGTTATCAAGAGATTCTTTGTATGCCACAGACGGTTTTCTTTTGGAAGCGGCTCTGTCTGGAAAACATCAAGTGCGGCGCCTGCAATGTGTCCGCTCTCAAGATTGTCGGCAAGTGCATCCTCCTCGATTGCTGAACCCCGTCCAACATTTATGATGTAAGCTCCCTTAGGCATGAACGCCATCCTGCCACGTGAAAGAATTCCCTTTGTCTCGGGTGTGGAAGGAAGGCTCATTGCAAGGAGATCTGTTTCAGGAAGAATATAGTCCAACCTGCTTACCGGAAGAACTCTGTCGTAAACGCTTTCTGAGCTTTGGCCACTTCTGCATACTCCGATTATCTGGGCCGGCTCAAATGCCCTTGCACGTTTTGCAAAGTTTGTTCCGATGTCACCTGTTCCAAGCACGGTTATCCTGGAGCCTTTAAGTGAATGCTGAGGCCTCGGAGAAAGCCATTTACCCTCGTGCGTTTCCAAAAGGAATTCATCAAGGCGGCGCATCATTACAAGAGCTGTTGCAATCATATGTTCTGCAATGGAAACCCCGTATGCCCCCGCTGAGTTTGTAAGAAGACATTCCTCGTTTGCAAAATATCCCGGCACCATCAGAGAGTCAACTCCAGCCCACGGGACACAAAGCCACTTGAGGTTCATGCTTGTCTTTACGATGGAAGGAGCGAAACCGTAGATGATGTCAGCGTCATAGTCGGACTGAGGGATTTCGCTTTCGTTTTTATAGAATGAAACATCCGCCCCCACAGACTTTGCAGCGGCGGAAATGCATTCAACATGTTTTTCTTCAAGAGAATTGTTGATGACGAGAATTTTCATGTCTTAGTCTTTCTGTTCTTTCTTTATCTTAACCTGTGCGATCATGTCTGCGTTGATGATACGGACAGTCTTTTTGTCTTCAATTTTGATGAGGTTGTTCTCAACTTCAACGACGGTTCCACAGTAGCCTGAGATTCCACCCTCGCCGTAAAGCTCAACCTTTTTGCCTACGCATTCTGAAAGTAACTTTGATGTCATAAGAGTTTCTCCTTTTTGTCTTTTTCTCATTCTGATCAAGCGCATTCTTCTTTTTCGTGAATAATACCATGGCAGTACTATTCCAAAGAGAATTGCGATTGTGTAAATATACATATAACTTGCAAACATAAATTAATTCTAGCAGAAAAAAACTTTTTTGAATAGAGTTGCATTCCGGTTCAAGTACTTTCCTTCAGGTTGTCAAAGGCTCCCTCGTGGTAAAGCTCCAGCAATGCCTTGGCCGCATCCGGGTCAAACTGTGTTCCGCAGTACCGTTCAATTTCCTGTGCAATAAAATCCAGCGGCAGCTTTTTCCTGTATGAACGCGTGGAGCTCATGGCATCAAATGCATCTGCAACCGCAATGATTCTCGCAACCTGTGGGATATCTTTTCCTGCAAGACCGTCAGGATATCCCTTGCCGTCAAATCTCTCGTGGTGATAATGTGCCCCGGCCGCAATGTCATCCTGAATCTTTACGTCCTTGAGGATTTCGTAGCCGCGCTGTGCATGACTTTTGATTATGTCGAATTCTTCCGTTGTAAGTTTTCCTGGTTTCGTGAGTATTGCATCAGGTATGCTGATTTTACCGATGTCGTGAAGCAGGCCGATGTTGTAATATTTGTCCAGTGTCTCCTGGTCCAGTCCTAACTTTTTCCCGATCATCACAGTATACTGGGCCACACGGTATGAATGTCCGTTTGTGTAGGAATCCTTTCCGTCGATGCAGTTTGTAAAGGCGTTGATGATGGAGCTGGTAAAGTCTTCCACCTGCTTCCTGTATTTCTGCTGCGTCTTGATAGTCTGTCTGTTGCTCTGATAAATGAGTACGACGGCCACAAACGCCGTAATGCCAAGGAAAAAACCGGGCAAAAACGAAAGGTGGTGGTTAAGGATTTTTATTGTCAGCCGTATGAACCTTAAAATAAGTATTGTTATTGATGTGTAATAGCCCATCTTGCCGTAGAAGACGACCCAGGCAATAAGTATGAGCGTGCACAGTGCGGTAAACAGTCCCGGTAGCGTGGCGTAGGGGATTCCGCTGTCTCCAATCTTCCACATGCCGCCCTTGAGGTTTCCGGCCCATTGGTTACCGTATTCGCAAAGATGATAAAGGAAATGCAAGAAAAGATAGAAGAAAACCTTTAGGACAAATTTCGGTGTAACTTTAATTTGCTTTATTCTGGCGATAAGTTTGTTCAAAATTGCCTCCCAAAAAAAATTGAAATATCAAGGGACAGGTATTTTAAATCGAACACATTATATCGTATTTTTGGTTTTATTTAAAGGGCAATTTGACTATGTTGAGGGATTGGTAATGGTTTTAACGTGTGCCTGCAGGTTGGGTCAACAAATGGTTGTGTTTTCGGTAGTTTTCTTTTGTGGCAGTCGACATTAACAAGTGCTTCCGTCAGTAATGGCCTTCCGGGGCTTGCTGACGCGCGGTGCTCTGCACTGGTCGTT
>JAGCYQ010000024.1 GCA_017960765.1 Treponema sp. | reverse complement strand
TTCTCTCCGTCCTTATCACAAAGATACCGACCCGACGGCTCAAGTTCTTGGTGCAAAGGTTGCTTTTGACCGCAAGGGAGAGAACTGGTTTGAAGTTTTTCCACAGGTTGGAGAAGGCGAAGTTCAGGAGATCCCCTTCGTTGGAACAGTCACACAGATTGACTTCTGGGTTTGGGGCGCCAACTACAACTACCGTCTTGAAGTGCTGATCCGCGATGCATACGGCCGTGTACATGTTCTTCCTGCCGGAAACCTTATGTTCCAGGGATGGAGGAACATCGTAATCAATGTACCGACCTATATCCGCCAGCATTCACGCCTGCGTTCAGGACGCCCGAATCTTACATTCGTCGGATTCAGGATCAGGACAGATGCTAACGAAGCCGTTGATGATTATGTAATTTATTTCGATCAGCTCAAGTACACCACAAATACACTTTCAAATGTATATGACGGTTATGACTTGAAGGATGCTGACTTCGGTGATAAAAACTAAGTAAGAGAGGCGGTATAATATGAAAAAACTATATGTAGCAATAATGGCAGTGGCAATGGTTGCTGCCGGTGCATTTGCCCAGAGCATTTCAGATCCGGATGCTTCAAAAATCGGAAATGACAGTGCTCGCCAGGCACTTCGTGAAGTAAGTGTAGAACGTTTTGAACGTGAAGGTTCATGGTCTGTTCACATTTCTCCAGACTACGGTGTAATTTCTGCCCGCTTATTTGAAGGAAGCCCAGCAGCCAAAGAGCCGTTGGATGATCCTCAGAGCCAGGAAGCACAGGATGACATGGTACTTGGCGTTAAAACAGAATTCTTCCGCCGTGGTGTAAACTCTTTCTACATCACAGCTTCACGCCCGATTCCAATTGAAGGAATCACAAAGACTGTATCAGTTTGGGTTTGTGGACGCAACATGGGTCACAACCTGTGGCTTTTGGTTCAGGATTATAACGGACATAACTTTGAGATCTGGATGGGCGACCTTGAGTTCTCTGGTTGGAAGAAGATGACATGTGCAATTCCTCCGACACCGGATGGAGTTCACGGTATCATTCAGTCAAGCGTATACTATGGCAACAAGCCTGGTCTTCGCATCGTTGGATTCCGTGTAGACTGCAACCCGATGGAAGCACAGGGTTCATACTACATCTACTTCGATGACATCCGTGCAGTTACAGACTTGTACGATGTAGAGAACAGGGATCCAGATGATATGGATGATGCATGGTGATAAGCCAGTAATGTATTAACCTTGAATTAACTCCGTGGAGATTTCTGCGGAGTTTTTTTATTTTTTCTGGTATAAATGTTGAACCTGCCTTGTTTTCCCAGATGCTCAATAAGTCCCATGTGTGAATAAACCCAGAGCATGAGCCTTGCCTCATCTTTCTTTAATTTCGCATCCTTTGACAGTCCCTCGTAAAAATCCTTGAATAAAAAGGGTTCCGGAAGGTTCTTGGGAAGCAGATCCATATAGCTTTTCTTTCCGTGGAAAATATGTTTTGTCAGTATCTCGTCCAGGCGCTTGTCTTTTTTCTGCCATTGTTTTGGGAAACGTCTTCTGCTGTTTTTTGATTGAACCGGCACCGTTGTCTTTAGCCTTTCCTCCGTCACGTTGACCTCAAGGACTTCCAGCGTGAAATTCTTGTTCAACAGGACAGGACACAATGCCGTAAGCTCGCGGAATATGCTGAAAATACCCTGTTTCTTGGGGCTTTTGCGGCTTTGTATTGTTTCACCTGATAAATCGAATGTCCTTATCGTCTTTGATGTGACCAGAGGATAAACCACCGTGACCTTTCTTTTCTCGGATATATAGAACATGCATTTTGCAAGCAGGTGTGCCAGGCTTCCGGTCTGTATCTCGATTACGTCTCCGTCTTTTGTCAGTACATCAGCTATATATTTCCCTGCCTTTTCCTCTATGCGGCTACCTTCATTTTCAATGGAATAGAGGGTTTTCAGGGTTTTATGCAGGTGAGTTTCATTCAGGGTGTTTATCATAATTTAACTATACAATTTTAGAGGTAAAAAATCAAGAACTTGAGAAAAAATTTATTATCGGCAATATTTTTTATTGACTTAATCTAAAAAAGGGGTAAAATGATAGATAAGTGGGAAATAGTGGGGAAAAGTGGTGAGTAGTGGCATGGACATGCTGATTGGTGAGTATAACAACACTTTAGACGACAAGGGCAGATGTTCCTTTCCGTCAAAGCTACGTTCTGTTTTGCAGCAGAATGAGCTCATCATCACGCAGGGCCTTGATCACTGTCTCATGCTTTTTACAACCGAGGAATGGGCTGCCCTTACCGAAAAGATAATGGGTTCCGCTTCTATCTTTGATAATCAAAAACGTCTGGTCATGCGTCGCTTTATTGCACCTGCTCAGAAAATTGAATTTGATAAGTCAGGACGAATTTCTATTCCTCAAACTCTCCGGGATTACGCTTCCCTGTCATGCGGCGGTGAGTGCATTATATTTGGCATGAACAAATATATGGAGCTCTGGGATGCTGCCGTATTCAGGAAGTTTGATGAAGAATCTGCTTCGTCAGTCCAGGAGGCTATCGAAAGTATGCGTGACATACTTTTGTAATTCTGTTGCCAGGAGTCTGGGTGGGAGAACAGAATGATGCAGCGCAGGGATACGCTGTAAAAACTTACGGCCGTCGGGGGTAGTGCCGTTTTATGTGGTGGGAGAAGTGAGTGGAAATCGTTCATACACCGGTATTGCTGAATGAATGCCTTGAATATCTTTCTCCGGTTGGGGAACCGTATGAGAATGATGCGTTCATGGTCGATTCAACATTGGGTGAGGGTGGACATTCTTTCAATTTTCTTTCCAGATATCCAGGTCTGCATATAACAGGTATTGATGCAGATACTGTCATTCAGGCACGAGCCCGTGAACGGCTTGCACAATTTGGGAACCGGATGGAATTTTACAGCGGATGGTTCGATGATTTCTATCGCGAATATCCGTCTGAAAATCGCCGTCCTGACCTCATTTTGTTTGATTTAGGTATTAGTGTATTTCACTATGAGCGAAGTGGGAGGGGATTCTCTTTTCGACATGATGAAGCACTTGATATGCGGCTCAATCCAACTGCGGGAGAAAGCGCCGG
>JAGCYQ010000003.1 GCA_017960765.1 Treponema sp. | reverse complement strand
TCCGTAATTTTTCTTTTGAATCTTTGTTTTCCATTTGTATGCCGAAGCCGTCAAAGCGGTGACTCCATTCGGACAGGCGACGGTTCGTTAAAGGCCGTGAGCAGAATATTTGAAGACTGGAAATGTGGACCGCATCGGGATGAAATAGCGATTATCCAGGATTTAAATGCCCCGGATCAGCCTCTGGTATGCCTCTGGGGACAGCCGTTCGGATATAAAAACTGGATTGTAAAGGAATGAATATGAAAAGAAAATGCTTGCTTTTTGTGGTTTTCTCTTTTGTGGTAGCCTTGGCTCCTATCTTTGCCCAGGGTTATAACTCAAACTCCTATGACCCTCTTGATGATTCAGCGGGAGCGGCCAACAGAAGAACTGCATTGCGATGCCTTACGCTTTCAAAAGACTATGCAAGGCGCGGGGACTGGAATACATGTATTTCCCAGGCATCTTTGGGCATTTCCTATGACGAGACAATCTCCGACCTCTGGTACATGCTTGCGGTTGCAGAGATTTCCACAGGCAGGTCAAAGGCTGTTGCCTCAAGCTATCTTAAAAAGGCAATGGAAGAAAAGAACTGGCTTGACTATAACCGTGATTCTGCAAGAATCCTTTATGCCGACATTCTTTGCGACACCCAGCGTTATGCGGATGTTTTTGCGGTCCTGGACGGAAATGCCGAATATTCAAAGAACGAGAACTATGTCAACGCACCATGCATCTATTCTGCAGATGCCGAATACATCAGGGCTAAGGCACTTTACCGCCTTGGAGACACAACATCGGTAAAGCTTGCACGCACAAAGGTTGACGAATGCCGCAGGATGTACCCGAATGACGTACGCTTCCCGCAGCTTTTCTTTACATATGAGAATCCAAAAATCGTAAACTCAGAGGTCAATACCCTTGCCACTGCATTCCTGAATAAAATCCGCCGTGAGGGTGCCTCATATTACGATGGAAATTCTGTTGTTGCAGCCACCGAGACAGAGATGCTTGCCATTCCGTTTGCACCGCAGGACACACGTGTGGTTCTTTTGCGTTCTTTTGCGGCCCGTGGACTTGGACATCCCCGCTATGCCATCCTTGCATTAAAGGAAGGCCTTATCAGCCAGAGAGCCGCTCTTGAATATTTTGAGTCCTATGCAGACAGCGTCATTCCCTATGACGTGATGACCGAATTCTTTACGCTTTTGACAGACCCGGAAGTAAAGGCAGATGCCGCTTCTTACATGAACGGATATAACGGCCTTGTTACAAGGGATACTAACGGAGACAAGATCCGTGACCTTTTTGTTCAGTTCAGCCGTGGACGCCCGAGCCGTGTCTATTATGACATGAATCAGGATGACGTGTACGAGTGGAATATTGCCCTTGACTTTGGTGTTCCCGTTAACGCAACACTCTATGCACAGCGCATGGATCTTTCATGGGGCCAGTTTCCGTCAGTAAAGGCAGTTCAGTTCAGGGACGAGAAGAATTCTGTGATACAGTCGTTCAATCTTGTTCCAGGTGACTGTCAGTGGACTCCTGTAAGAATGATAGCAGATCCTTCAATCAGCAGTTCCCTTGGCATTAAGGTCTATTTCCCGGAATTGAATGAGTCAACAGAAAAGAACATCGCTGGAATTGACACTGAGACTCTTGTAAATGCCGCATCATCAATCACAGTTCCCGGAAGCGAGAGGCCAGGCACTCAGATTACATTTGTCCTTCTTAACGGAAGAATAAAGCAGGCAACATATACCACTTCAAAAGGAATGTATGCTCAGGCCCAGTTTGAAAACGGAGATCCTTCACTTCGACTGATTGACTCAGACGGAGACGGTGTTTTCGAGACCACAGAGCTTTATGCCATAGACAAGACAGGGGAGATGGAGGTTCACTCACTTGAGGAAGAGAGGTCCATCATGCAGAACCTGTTCGGTGAGCCATCCAATGGTGTTCAGTATTATCTCCGCATGATTCAGGTTGACACTGGAAAACCGGATGGAAAGGCAGACTACACCGAGGAATTCCTTCCACGCGGCGGAAAAATCATCTCTTGGGATAATGACGGTGATGGAAACTGGGACGTAAGGTATGTCAGGGAATCTTCTCCAAAGGGCAACGTAAAGGCTCCTGTTGTTGAGCAGACTGTATTCTTTGACCCCAACAGCGACATGATCCGCATTACTCTGGAGGACGGAGTGCCTGTAAAGGTAACAAGCGGCATGGTGGAAATGTCTGTTTATCCGGATGACATGTACCGATTCTACTGGCTTGGAAAAAAAGCTGACTCCAACTTTACAAGAAAAGCAATTCAAGCCCTTAATGCACAGAATACCCAGGGTGCATCGATGATTGTAAGCGATGGAGCTGTCCGTGCGCTGGTCATCAGGATGGGTGACATGAATTACGGTAAAATAATTGAATAGTAAGGGTCAAATTCTGTTACTTTTTGATTTGCCGTAAGTTATATCTATGGATGTCTATATGAAAAAAATAATTCTTCCCGTTTTTGCATTTTTTGCGCTGATGCTGTGTCTTTGTTCTTGTGCCACAGGTGTTGCAGGAGAGAACCTTTATTCTCCTGTGAACTACACTCAGGAAGATGCGGTAAAAGATGAGATCAAGACAATTCGTTCGCTTTTGGAAAAGGAATCCGTAAAGGCCTTGTGGCGTGCATGCCTTTTGCTTGAAAATTCTGCGGAGATGTCCGGTGTAAAGGAATGCTACGATGAATGCCTTGCAAAAGTCAGTTCCGAGTACCAGAAAGCATGGGAAGAAAAGAAATACATGGAGGCCCTGCGTCTAGGCCAGTCCCTTGAAAATTCATCAAGTCAGAACAAACTTAATCCCTCTCTTGCTCAGGTCAAGGCGGCTCTTGAAGAAGAGATTGCGGTAAAGATGCCTTCAACATCCAGCGGACAGACAAAAGTCTCACAGATGATAAACGGCACTGTCACTGTTCTTGTGGACAAGGGAATAAAAGTGGAGAACGGTTCAGGCCGTGTGGACTCCATGCTCGGAAGCGGTTTCTTTATCTCAAAGAACGGATATATAGTCACAAACCACCATGTAATCGCAGACTGTGTTGACCCGGCATACAAGGGATATGCCAAGCTCTACATAAAGCTTGCGGAGGATTCCGATACAAGGATTCCTGCAAAAGTCGTGGGCTATGACAAAATCATGGATCTTGCGCTCTTAAAGACAGAAGTCGATGCACCCTATGTTTTTACACTTGGCTCAAGCAAGGACCTGGATGTAGGGGACAGCGTCTATGCCATCGGTTCTCCTCTTGGACTTGAAAGGACACTTACAAGCGGAATAATTTCTGCGACAGACAGGGAACTCCTTAGCATGGGAAAAGTTTTCCAGATTGATGCTGCGGTTAATTCAGGAAACTCAGGCGGCCCCATGATCGATTCGTCAGGAAAAGTTCAGGCTGTGGTTTTTGCGGGCGTGGTAAATTATCAGGGATTAAATTTTGCAATTCCGGTTGAATACCTTAAGTCAGACCTTCCCTTTCTTCTTGACGGCGGCTCCAGGAAACATTGCTGGATGCACTGCTATGGTCGCACAAAGAGGCAGGCTGGTTCCGGGGCAAAAAACGAGGGCCTTGAGGTTCTGTATGTCATGCCGGGTGGATCTGCAAGCCGTGCGGGCCTAAAGGCGGGTGACGTAATAGTTTCGATAAACGGCACGAAAATAAATTCGATAGACGACATGCATCTTGCCTGCCTTCAGATGAAGGGACCTTCGATATGTAAAGTTCAGGCCATA
>JAGCYQ010000252.1 GCA_017960765.1 Treponema sp. | reverse complement strand
TCGCAAAACTTCAGGAAGAGCTTGACAAGAAGACTTCTGCACTGGAGATTGCGGTCAGGGAAACAAATTCAGATGCATCCGAGGCTATTACAAAGAAAGTAGAAGAGATTACATCTGACTTGATGGAAAAGGTTAATAATCTTGAGCTTGCCGTTGAGCAGAAAACCAAAAAGCTTGAGGAAGATTCCAATACTCAGATTCTGGAATACAGGGATTCTCTTCTTTCTACATTGCAGACTGCAAGGGAAACTGCCGCTGAGCTGGAGCAGACAACAATCGGAAACACAAGCCGTCTTGATGACATTGAGACAAGGCTTCAGGTACAGGTCCAGCAGATACAGCAGAAATATGACGGTCTCTTTGACGAGGCATTCAGTCGTGCTGAGCAAAAGGAAACATCTTCGTATGAAAAATACAAGGAAATGTCTGTTTCTCATTTGAACAAGTACAAGTCTGAGCTTCAGGTGTTTGTTTCTGACATGCAGAAGAACATCGCCGACTCTCTTGCAGACGTTCAGAACCGTGCGGATTTGATGAGGACACAGGTTGAGGATGCAATAGCGGACACCAGGGCACAGTATGAGAAGTCAATGGAAGAATCTCATGCCATTGCCGCCAGAATCAACGAGGAGACGACACTTTCATCTGACAAGCTTGCCAACTTTGACAGGGAGATGAAGGAGCAGTTCAATCTGTTCGACGAGAACTTGAGCAAGGCCATGAAGTCAATATCCATGGATTACGAGAACAAGCAGTCTGTATTCCTCGCAGGCCTGGACAAGCAGCTTGACAAATACAAGCAGGAAATGGACTACCGTTTCAACAAGCTGAACACTGCCGGTGCTGATGTTGACAAACTTGAGGATGCCCTTAGAAAGATAATGGATCAGGCACAGAAACGTGTTCTTGGAGACTTTGAGAAGTTTACGACCAGCGTTTCAAAGAATCACGTTAACTTTGAGACATCACTCAAATCAAGAAGCGACAAGCTCAAGGAAGAAGTTGAGACTCTTGAAGTTACACTTGAAGAACTCAAGGAAAAATCATATACGACAACCAGCTCTCAGTTGAAGGTGTTTGAGGACACATTCACTGTTGACCTTAAGAAACGTGAAGAGGCAATCAACCAGCAGCTTAATGAGTGGAAGAACAAGTTTGACACAAGAATCGAAAACTTTACCAACACCTATGAGGAAAGCCGCAGGGATATGGAGACCCGTTATGCAGATGAACTTAAGAACCGCATCAACGAGATCCAGACAAAGACCACAGAGCAGGAATCACGCTTCCAGGCCGCTTTGCAGACCGGACAGAGTACAATCGAAAATCAGATAAACACCGTGAACCAGCGTCTGCATGACTTTATCGAGCAGTACCGTGCCGCATTGAAGAGCACCACCGAGCAGGCCAATGCAGTGCTCAAGCAGGAAAGTGACGGATATAACCGCAAAGTCACAGAGTCACTTGCAGAAAACCTCCGCACAATGAATGCACAGTTTGTGGACATCAAGTCTGAATTTGACCAGAAGTACAAGACAAATATTGCAGTAATGGATGAAACTGTTCAGAACGTAAATGAGTTTAAGACTCAGATTACACGTCAGCTCAAGGAAGCCAACGAGAAGTACGAGCAGGATCTTCAGTTCTTTATGCAGAAGCAGCAGCAGAGTTATGCTGATATCGATTCAAAGACTCAGGAATCAAGACAGAAGGTTCAGGATGATATTGATATCCTTACCGACAAGGCAGAGGCCGCACTCAAGCTTTATGAGGACCGTTCTGGCCAGATTTTGCAGCAGTTGCAGAAACGCTATGAGGCAATGGTTCAGAGTACTCAGGGAATGCTTCAGGATGCAACAGGACAGGCTGACCGCCAGATCAAGGAGCTTAAGCATAACCTCAAGGATACTGTGGATGCAGACAAGCAGGCCTATCAGCGCATGATAGAACACTTGAATGATGACACTAATGCACTTCAGATCCGCATCGATGAAATCAACAAGGGTATTACACGCTTTACCGCACAGACAGGATTGTTCGACAAGGCCGACCAGCTCAAGAAACAGCTGAATGCTTCTATTGACAATCTTCAGGAAAAGATAAACGGTTTTGCAAGCTACGAGGTTAAGGTAAATAATGTACGCCAGATGATAGAGCAGGTTCAGCAGATGAGTGCTGACATTGATAACCGCATCTCCAACTTCAATGTTCAGAAGAATCAGCTTGACAGCATGGACCAGAAGTTCAACCGCCTGCTGGCTCTGAGCAATTCAATGGACGACAAGATTGCAGAACTGAATGTTACAAACGACAAGCTTGTCAACATGCAGGTAACGGTCCGCAATTTCCAGGATTCGCTCAATGGAATTCAGGCTCAGTACGACAGAATTGAAACCAAGGCGGAGACTATCGAGAAAGTGGCCAACAACGTGGACAGCACCGCAGACCGCATTCATGATCTAGAACGCAGGCTTTCATCATGTAATTCACAGCTTGATGATTTGCCGGGACAGCTGGAGGAACTTCAGGACGGAATCAACATCATCATGAAGCATAACGAGAATATCAATCAGGCGGTTGACAAGTTGTCTTCATTGCAGCAGATTCTTGATGAGACTGAGGAACGCATGGATGCCCTTAACGAGACCAAATCCGGAATTCAGGGAGCCGAGGAACGTCTTCAGGAGCTTGCTAAGAGTGCGGATAAGCAGATTGCCGTACTCCAGAACATCTCCAGAAGCAATGTTGCCAAGAAGAAGAAGGAACAGGAAAAGTCCAAGAAGGGTACCGGCATAACACCGCAGCTTCGCGATAACGTGAAGGAACTCAAGCGAAGGCACTGGACTAATGAGGAAATCGCCAACAGTTTGGGAATATCAGAAGAGGCTGTAGAACTTATTCTGGAAATCCCGTCTGATGATGAATAGGATTTTCAATTGAATTTTTATATATTTTAGGATATAATGGAATTATGGCAAAACCTAAGACAGAATTTTCAGTAAATCAAAAGGTTGTCTACCCGAGTCAGGGTGTAGGAACTATCACCGATGTTTTCCGTCAGGAATTCAAGGGTGAGATGATTTACTATTACAAAATCTATATCGAAGTCTCTGACATGTACGTAATGGTGCCTGTTAAGAATTCAGCCAAGATGGGAATCCGTGCAATCGTTTCAAAGAAAGAGGCCGAGAAGGCAATTGAAATGATCAGCGAGGAATTTGAGACTCCTACCTCAGACTGGAAGCAGCGCTATCAGAACAATCTTGAGCTCCTGAAAAAAGGTTCCATTCAGGACATTACTGCAATCGTTAGAAGCCTTTATCACCGTTCAAAAATCAAGGAACTTCCGATACTTGAACGCAAGCTTTATGAGAATGCAAAAAAACTGCTGGAGGACGAGATCTCTGAGGCACTTGGAATCTCATCCAAGGAAGTGGAGGCAATGCTGCATGCAAAGCTTGAGCCACTCGGCATGAGGCAGGATAAGAAAATCAGTCTTAACCCCGACGATGAGGATGACGACGAGTTTGACGATGAGCTTGATGACGAGGCAGACCGCTCAGACGATGACGACGACGGAGATGAAGACGATTTAGACGAGGATGATGAAGAATAATTCTTTGGCAGTGGTGATTCTTGCAGCCGGTTCTTCCAGCAGAATGGGAGGCACCGGTAAAAAAGAATTCCATTCTCTTGGCAAAGGTTCAGTTCTATCATCCAGTATCAAGGCCTTTTTGAATGCGGCATGTCAAATGCAGGTGACATCTCTGCAGACTGTGATATGCTGCGCACCGGGTCTTGAGGAACAGACAAAAAGCATATTGTTTTCCGATCCGGAACTATCAGACAAAAAACAATCCCTAAAAATTGATTTCATTACAGGCGGAAAAAGCAGGCAGGAGTCGGTTTATCTTGCCCTTAATCATCTAAAAAATAAAATACCGTTTGATTCAATAGTCCACATTCATGACGGGGCACGTCCCTATCTGACACAAGAATTGATTGTGCGGATTACAGAGACAGCGAAAGAATATGGTGCGGCGGTACCAGGTCTTGTTCCTGTTGACACACAGAAAGTGGTGGATGAAAACGGTCAGATTGAATGTCACTTGAAGCGTGAGAAACTGATTGCAGTTCAGACACCGCAGGCATTTGAATTTGAGGCCATCCTTAAGTGCCATGACCTTGCAAAAGACAGCGGGAATGTCTTTACCGATGACTCAGAGATATGGGATGCCTACCCGGAGATAACAGGCTCCAGAAAGATCCGTGTGGTTCAGGGTGAGGCAGAGAACATTAAGATCACGTTCCCGAAGGACATACCAGGCTCAAAGGAGATGCTGCAGAAAAAAGGGGAGAATATGATTCGCATTGGATTTGGAACTGACCTGCATGTTTTAAAAGAGGGAAGGAAGTTTGTTGTCGGTGGTGTGGAGATTCCTTTTGAAAAGGGCGAGGACGGTCATTCAGACGGTGATGTCCTCCTGCATGCCATATCTGATGCTCTTCTGGGTGCAAGCGGTCTGGGTGACATAGGCTCGTATTTTCCTCCTGAGGATCCACAGTGGAAGGATGCCGACTCAAAAGTCCTGCTTAAGAAAATATGGAATGATGTAAGGGCTCGTGGCTGGTCTCTTGTAAATCTTGATTCTGTTCTGGAATTGGAGAAACCCAAGTTCCTTCCGTATCGGGATCAGGTAATAAAGTCGATTGCAGATATTCTTGAAGTAAAAGAAGAACAGGTTTTTGTTAAGGCAAAGACAAACGAAAAGCAGGATGCAGTAGGGGCTGGATTAGCCGTTAAAGCCTACTGTACCTGCCTTCTTGAAAAAACTATTTAGCCGGGAAAAGCTTCCTGAAGTCTACGAGAACTTCCTTGCTGTCGCGTGCTGAATCGATGTCTGTAAGCTTATTGCGTTCGCGGTAGAATCCGATGAGCGGTTCTGTCTGCTTGCGGTAAACGTCCAGACGGTTTGTGATTGATTCAAGTTTGTCGTCGTCACGGGTATAGAGTTCTCCTCCACACTTGTCGCATTTTCCTTCTTCCTTTGGCGGCATGAATTTCACGTTGTAGTTTGCACCACAGCTCTTGCATACACGGCGGTTTGAAAGGCGTGCGATAATCAGTTCATTGTCAACCTCAAAATTCACAACCTGAACATCGTCCTTGATTTTTTCCAGTGCCTCTGCCTGAGGAATTGTGCGTGGGAAACCGTCAAGAATAAAGCCTTTCTTGCAGTCATCCTGCTTAAGGCGGTCTTCTACGAGTGCAACTGTATCTTCATCGCTGACGAGTCCACCGGCATCAATAACTGCCTTGACTTTTACACCAAGGGGAGTCTTGTTCTTAATGTTTGCGCGGAAAATGTCGCCTGTAGAAATGTGCGGGATTCCGTATTCCTCTGCTACTTGTCCTGCAAGAGTTCCTTTGCCTGCTCCAGGAGGGCCTAAGAAAATAAAGTTCATGTAAAGCTCCTTTGATAATTCAATTTGCTGCGGCAGATTAAACCGCATAGATATATTTTACACGTTATTTGTCAAATCTACAAGTGAAAAATGCATTTTCGCTTTTCCAGTTGAACAGCATTTTTTCTGATGCATTCAAAAGCATTTCCTTGATTCTGGCAACACCGTCTTCTCCAAGTGCCTGAGTTAGATGCTTGCCGTATGATGACTGCGTTGTGTTGAACCATTTCTCTATGTCAACCGGGCTTATGCGGCGTTTCTCCGTGAGCGTGATGGTCTTGCATTGAACGGAAAATCCCTGCATCCCGAACAGATCCGCAATGTCCTTTGTGTCCCATGAAAATAGAGTGTTTTCCGGGTTGCTGAAGAATTCACTTTCTGCTTTTTCCAGTTTATCAATAAGTGAAAGTTCATCATCGCCGGTAATCTTCGCATCGTCAATCAGCAATCTGCTTATGTGCTGGGTATGGCGCGGAATCCTCTGTGTTATGACCGTAAGTGCGTCTTTTGAAAGAAGCGGTATTGAGTCTTTCTGGAGCATGTCATTTTCGCTGAATGCAATGTCCCTGTCAGTGGATTCTGTTCCAGTTGCAAGTTCCCGTATTGCCTGTGCGGCCTGCTGAATGTCGCCTACTGATGCAAACGGGTCCCGGAAAAAAAGCCTGTCCAGCTGAATGTCTCCAAGCTCCTGAATGACTGAACGTATGGCATGAGGGGCAAAGGCTGATCCTGGCTTCTCTATGGCAAGAAGCGGTTTGTCCATGTCTCCCAGGGTTGAGGCATATTGCTCAAGAATCTGTTTACCTTTTTCCGACCTGCAGGCTCCACATGCAAGTCCTTCCGGGCATTGGCGTAAAATGTAGAACAAAAGTAGTGCATCGTCGGCATTCCAGATCAGGCTCCTGTGGTGGCGCTTTAGGTTTGCCATTTGAACAAGGTTGTCCCTTATCTGGGTAAGCAGCTCGGCCTTGTTTGTGTCCAGACGTGACCTCCAGCTGCGTTCTGCCCTGTCCAATACGGCTTCCTTCTTTTTGTCCTGTGGTGTAAAGGTAAGGTTTTCTTCTGTTTTGCCTTTTCCTGCTTCCTTGTGGTTGTCCTTCCACCATTCACCGACCGGATTCACAGCCTGTGGTATTTCTTCCTGGGATTCCTGCATCAGCGATGAAATCTGTAGTTCCCTGCGGGAAAGTACTTCATCACGGATTTCCTTCTCGTAGCCCTGTGTGGATGGAGTATAGAAAACCCTGCCGACAAGGGCATCCGGAAGATACTGCTGTGCAACCCAGTGGTCCCTGTATGCGTGCGGGTACATGTATCCTGAGCCATGACCGAAACCTTCTGCGTCACGGTTGTTGTCCCTCAAGTGGTTTGGAACTTCGGCATCCTCTTTTTCCACGGAAGCCAGAGCGTCAAAAAATGCCATGGCACTGTTGGATTTTGGTGCGGTGGAAAGATATAGTGCCGCATGAGCCAAAAAGTACTGTCCCTCGGGCATACCGACCCTGTCAAATGCCTGCGCACATGATTCGATTATGGATATTGCCCTGGGATCTGCAAGACCTGTATCCTCACACGCGGAAATCAGCATGCGGCGGAAAATGAAATGTGGATCCTCTCCGGCCTTTACCATGCGTGCAAGCCAGTAACATGCAGCATCGGGATCCCGTCCCCTGAGGCTCTTTATGAATGCAGATATTATGTCGTAGTGATAGTCTCCGTCTCGGTCATAGAGTACAACTTTTTTCTGGATGGATTCCTCACAGGCTTCCTTGCTGATGTAAATCGTGGAACCGTAACTTGGAACTGGTGGTGTTGAATCCGGTGACCAATGCTCCGGTGTGGTTTCTACTGCAAGCTCCAGTGCGTTAAGAAGGCTTCGTGCGTCTCCATTGGCTGTCTCCACAAGATGCTCAAGGGCACCTTTTTCAAATTCAATTTTCCAGTGACCGTAACCTCTCTCTGTATCTGCAAGTGCCTGTTTTGCGGCGTTCATAAGATCCTGGCTTGTGAGAGGCTTCAGCTGGAATACACGGCTTCGGCTTACAAGGGCCTTGTTCACTTCAAAAAATGGATTTTCGGTT
>JAGCYQ010000251.1 GCA_017960765.1 Treponema sp. | reverse complement strand
TCAGTCAAGCCAAAACCAGAGCGCGTCTGCCGCAGATGCCGGTTCAATGGCGATTGCCGCTACTTCCGGTGCCTCAAAGTCTATGGTTACGCCGATAAGCATCCGTTCGTCAATTACCATTGTTGCAACACTCCCGATTCTTGTCGTCTATCCGTTCCTGCAAAGATACTTTGTAGTCGGTATGACAATCGGTGGTGTAAAAGAGTAAAAACACTTTAATAAAGTCAAGAGGGCTAGGGCAGATTCAACTGTCTTAGCCTTTTTTTTGTGGCAGTAAAAACGTTATAGGAGGATTTTTTATGTTAAGAGAGGTAAAGGTAGAAGAGGGTATTGTACGTGGACTTCCGGCGGCGGATCCGCGTATCACGGCATTCAGGGGTATTCCATTTGCAAAACCGCCGGTAGGTAAGCTCAGGTTTGCTCCTCCGCAGAAAGCAGAGCCTTGGGAAGGTGTAAGGGAATGCTATAAGTTTTCCGCTGTATGTCCGCAGGCCGCTGCCCTGGAAAATCCGCCGGACGATGACCTTTATGGAAAAGAATGGTGCGTTGACACAGAGCTTCCCATGGATGATGACTGTCTTTATCTGAACGTATGGACTCCCGCAAGAAAGAGCGATGAAAAGCTTCCGGTATATTTCTGGATATTCGGAGGCGGCTGGCAGGTTGGAAATGCATCCGAGATGGAATTTGACGGAGAACGCATTGCCAGACGTGGAATCGTTGTGGTTACGATAAACTACCGCGTAAACATGTACGGATTTCTATGCCACAAGGACATCACAAAGGAATATCCTGATAATCCTGCAAACTTCGGACTTCAGGACCAGCAGATGGCATTGAAGTGGGTAAGCCGTAATATCGCTGCATTTGGCGGTGACCCGGACAACATCACCATAGGCGGTCAGTCAGCTGGCGGCGGAAGCGTAATCTTCCACATCGAGAACCCAGAGAGCAGGAAATACTTTAAGCGTGCTGTTGTGGAAAGCGGTCTTTTTGTAAATCCGTTCAGGAATGTGTTCCCAAGGCATACGGTAGCAGATGCAGAAAAACTCGGCGAGGAATTCTTTGAGTTCTGCGGTGTAAAGAGTCTTGAGGAGGCACGTTTACTTCCTGTTGAGACAATCATGCAGAAATGGAGTGACTGGGGTGGATTCTTTAAGTCTGTACAGACATGGGTGCCTGTATCTGACGGCAAATTCATGCGTGATGACATAATCGACAGGGTAGAGAAGGACGGACTTGAGCCGCCTCCTCTTTTGATTGGATATACCCCCGATGAATTCCTTGAGGGACCTGTACAGGGAAGCAAGGAAGGTCAGATAAGCCTTGTGGAGCTTGGTCTCAGGAAATTCATTCTTGCCGAGGAAAAGCGGGGATTAAAGTCAAAGAACTTTGTCTATAAGTTTGCGGTTCCCATTCCAGGCTGGGACAATCCCGGTGACTTCCATTCTGCCGACCTCTGGTTTTTCTTTGAGACGCTTTCAAAATGCTGGAGGCCTTTCAGGGGATTTCATTACGATATGGCCCGTCACATCTGCGACTATCTGTGCAATTTCGTAAAGACAGGAAACCCCAACGACTCAGGTGAGGCTAAGGGAGGAGTGCGCTACATACCGGTAAAGGATGAGTTCAAGAAACGTGAGGCAGAGGAAAAGGAAAAGCTTCCGGAATGGAAGCCCTTCACAACAGAAAGCCAGGACTGCATGTTCTTTGAGTCAGAGTGCCGTGCGGGAAAACTGGAGCCGTCAGAGGAAATCAAGAAATACCTGTAGGTTTAAGTTGTCACACGGATTCGAAATCACTACGTGATTTCACTTTGGGTGTTTGGGAGACTTTAAAAAGAAGGGTATGTTATTGCAGTGCTCGTGCGAAGCAATGGAACGTCCATAACAATCTCTGAGTTCTTCACAGAAACGTCGTTAGACGTTTCGAATCCGTGTGACATTAATCCAAGAGATTCAACCTAGTCCTTCCAGGGGTAAAGCAGGGACCTGAATGTCCTTTTGCCCAAAAGACGCCTTTCCTTTACAAGAAGATCTTCCCATGGGACCTGCTTTCTCTGTGCTTTTGTCAGTCCTGGGTTTACTTCCAGCCAGTCGTACTTGTAGAGCCTCAGCTTGAGTGCGTTGGTGGAGGTAATCGCCATGGTTGCTGGACCGTCAAGGATTCCCATGGTGAATATTCCAAGAGCCATGTTGAGCAGGTTTACAAGGGCAACTCCTATCGAAAAGAAGGGATTGTCAAAAAATATTATGAAAGATTTCTTAAGGCATTTCCTGAATTTGTTGTGCATCAGGCTTCTAATAGGAAGTATCCACTGAAGCGCAAGGGATGCGATTATCACAACCCAGAAGACACATGCCATCATCACAAGTCCTGTTATGCTTCCCTCAGATCCGTCAAGGGGCATCCATACCTTAAAATAATAGGGAATGCTGATTAAAACCGCAAGGATAAGCACAGCCTGGCAAAGACCAAGAAGAATTCCGTCCTTAATGCAGTGAGGTATCTGTGTAATGAAAGTCTTGAATTTTGCGGTGTCATACTTGGAGATGCTTGCCGCATTTTCTCCTTCAGCAAGAAAGAGTATGCCCCAGACCATGCAGCAGATGACTACCGCAATCATGAAAGTGAGTCCGCCAAAAGGAGTGCCTTCCCTTATTCCCGCCATCTTTGAGCAGAAAAAATAGCCCAGAAATGAAAGGAGCATTATCGGAAGATTGACAAAAATCGTGTGGAAGAAATTATCCCATATCCTGCAGAAATTCTTTTTAAGAAAAAAAACGAACATTGTTACAATATAGTCATTTTTATGGATTCAGTCAATTAAAGGCTTGTCTTGAATCCCAACATGATCCTGAGAGCTCCTGTGCGAATGTTTGACAGGTTCAGCAAATCTACGGATACTGCGGCCTTTGCGGTTCCCCCCATGAATCCTGTGGATATGTAGGGGCTTACAATAAGCTGGGGATAGATGTTTCCTGATGCCATGTTACCCGTGAATGTAAGGAGGTTTGAGCCGGGCAGTCCGAAAGTCAGGTGGCTTCCCACGGTAAAGTTGGTGTCAAGGAAATATAGAGTGTCATTGTAGACTGTCAGGTTTGCGCCCAAAATTGCATTTGACATGGAATCGTCCTCTGCAATTGACTGCGGGTAATAAAGGAATACCATCTTGTCAACGCTGGCAAAAGGCAGGCAGAATACAGACGGTTGAATCTGCCATCCCCAGAGACTGAGCCTTGGTTCAATGAAAAGGTAGATTGAGTCCGCGTTCAGGTTTACGCCGCTGGAAGTGCTGAGTCCGAAGTCGCCTATGCCCGCCTCAACAAACACGCAAAAGACATTCACGTTTCCCGCAAGCAGTGTAAAGCCGAAGTGCAGGGTTATCTCATCGATGGAGAAGAAGCTTGAGTCAGTGCTGTAGACAAAATTCATTCCGGAAGTAACGTCCGCACAGAAGTTTGTAAGGTTTGCTCCCAGCCTGAAATTGGTTGCTATGGATTTTGAGCTGGTAACCAGGTCGGAATTCTTGAACACGTATGCCCCGAGAGCGACATTGTTGCCGATTTTGCCTGAATAAGCACCGCCAATGCCGTAAGAAGGATAGGCAGAAGCCCCGTTTACGCCAAACCAGCTCTCTGTGAGTGCCGGAAGCATGTTCTTTACGCCGAATTGACGCCTTAGGAAAATGTCTGAGCCTGTCGGTTCAAATTCGCCCAGGAATGCCGTGAGGTAGTGCACCATGTGGGGAGTGGCAAAGGTTCCTGTAAGTGAAAGCTCCCTGATGTTGAACGTAGCGTTTATGGCTGTCGGTTCAGAGATGAGGTTCTGGAGGTTTGTTGCCTCCACTGCAAATTCACCCCTGATAAGAAAGTGTTCTCCAAAATTGAGCTGTCCTGCAAGATAGGTCTGTGCATCCAGACTGACGGGCAGGGTTATTTCTCCCAATAAGCCGATGTCACCGCTGAAATCCGGCATGATGGCTGCATGTGATGCCGATGCTGCTAAAAGAATTGCGGATAAAAGAACTGTCAGTTTTTTCATGGCTGGCTCCAAAATAGACTTCTTTTATACTTGTCGGCATTTAGCGTGCATTACTTGAAAAATTGAAATATCTAAAATTTAGGCTTTTCAATTTCGATAAATAGTGATATAATTATAGAGTGTTCAGATTTTAAAGTCTGAAATGTCCCTAATTATGCATGTGAAAAGTTATTTTAACTTGACTATTGTGTGGAAGAGGTTAGAATAGTAAGTATGAGTGATTATCTTGACGCTAACAACGAGGAACTTCTCAAGGATTTTTTTGCCGAAGCAGAATTGCAGGTAGAAACACTGGAGAGTAATATTCTCGTTATAGAAAATGACCCGTCCAATCATGACGCCATTGATGAAATCTTCCGTGCCGCCCATACTCTTAAAGGCGGTTCCGCTACTGTGGAGATGACGGAGCTATCAACTTTCTGCCACACCGTAGAAGACCTGCTTGACGCCATACGAAGCGGTTCCGTGAATGTGTCTGAGCCCATCGTTGATACTCTTCTTACTTCAATAGATACCATCAAGGCCATGCTTGAGGCCAGAAGCTCGGGATCCGTATATCAGGAAGATGTAAGTCCCGTACTTAACAAGATAAAGTCATTCATTCCGCAGAAATCCGCAAAGAAGAAGGGCCCTGCACCTGTTCCACAGGGAATGATTGCACCCAAACCAGAGCCAAAGCCGGCTCCAGCCCCAGTTTCAAACGGAATGCCTCCTGTTCCTCCGCTGTCAGATGATGATTTTGCAGAGATTAAGGAAGCATGCCCTGAGAATGAAAAGCTGTGGGTCATTAACGTAACCTTTGACGAATCAAATCCGATGAATTCTGTCGGTGGCATTCAGGTATTTGCCGCCCTCAAGAACCGCGGAACAGTACTCAAGACAGTACCTGATTTCGAGGCCCTCTATGAGGATGAATTCCATCCGCAGGTAGTATATTACATTGCCACAAGCTGTACTCAGGAAGAACTTGAGGATACAGCCTTCCTTGATGACGTGACTCTTGCAACGGACGCACAGCCGCTCAAGGAAAACTCATCTGGTGCCGCACCAGCTCCAGTTTCAGCTCCTGTCAGGGAAGAATCAGCTCCAGTACAGGCTGCAGTTCGAAAGGCCCCGGAGCCAAAAGCCGAACCGGAACCAGTTAAGGAACAGGCCGTTCAGGAAGAAGTTGAGGATAATTCAACCGCAGAGCCAGCTACAACACAGGCAGTTCAGCAGGCCAAGAAAGCCGCCGCACCAGCTCATACAGCCGCACAGACTGGTTCAATCCTGCGCGTAGACTCAAAGCGTGTTGACAACCTCATGAACCTTGTCAGCGAAACTGTCATTGCAAAGGCCGTATTCAACCAGACCGGACTCCAGTTTGCGGACCTTCAGGTCAAGCTCTTGAACCTGAACAATTCATTTAAGGAAAGACACCGTCATATAATCGAGAACATCCCGAAAATCCTCGAGGAGATGCAGGCAGGAGCTTCTGTAAAGGATATCAGGCAGCATCTTAACGATGAGATTACCGGACTTTCATCATGGTTTGACGGATATGAGAACGAATTCAAGGTAACGGCAAGCAAATTCCGTTCCTCAACCCAGAATCTTGGACGCATCGCATCTGAGC
Source organism: Treponema sp. (assembly GCA_017960765.1). Classification (GTDB taxonomy): domain Bacteria; phylum Spirochaetota; class Spirochaetia; order Treponematales; family Treponemataceae; genus Treponema_D. The sequence continues at coordinate 4,336 of JAGCYQ010000251.1, read as the reverse complement.
TTCAAGAGGGTGTAATGAAAATCCGCATGGTTCCGATCGGTACCATTTTCAACCGTTTCCCGCGTGTTGTGCGTGACTTGAGCCGTGACCTGGGCCGCAAGGTTGACCTGATCATGGAAGGTGAGGATACAGAGCTTGACAAGACAGTTGTTGATGATCTTCTGGATCCTATCATGCACTGTGTACGTAATTCCGTGGACCATGGAATTGAGACACCGGAAGAACGCAAGGCCAACGGAAAGAGCGAGACAGGACACCTTACTCTTAAGGCCTCCAACGAAGGCAACATGATTGTCATAGACATAATCGATGACGGTCAGGGAATAGAAGTTGACAAAATCAGGGAAAAGGCAATCAAGAAAGGCCTCATCAGCCCGAACAAGGTGCTTTCAAATCAAGAGGCATACGACCTTATCTTCCTGCCGGGATTCTCCACAAGCGACAAGATCAGCAACGTATCTGGACGCGGTGTTGGACTCGATGTTGTCAAGACGATGGTCGAAAAGCTCAAGGGTACGATTTCCGTTACCAGCGAGCGGAATGTAGGCTCAAAATTCAGCATCCGCCTGCCTTTGACACTTGCAATCATCCAGGGACTCTTGATCCGTGTCGGCAAAGAGGTATACTCAATTCCGATTACAAACGTCATAGAGAGTCAGCGTGTAAAACTGGACAGCATAAATACGATAGACAATTACGAAGTTCTTAACGTGCGCAACGAGGTTATCTCAATACTTCGCCTCAGCCGTCTGTTCAACATCAAGAACAGCAACCAGAGCGAGTACTGCTTTATCGTAATCGTAGGTTCCCAGGAAAAGAAAATCGGTGTCATGGTAGATGCCCTCATCGGTGAAGAGGACGTGGTTATCAAGCCTTTGCGCGACCAGTTCACTACATCTCCGGGAATAGCAGGAGCTTCCATTTTGGGAGACGGTTCGGTATCATTGATTATCGACGTAAGCCAGTTGTTGGAGCTGGGTGTCAAACAGGAAATAAGTGCCCAGCAGTTCCGCGAAGCAGAAGCAATCAGAAATGCAGGCAGAGGGTAGGATAGATGGCAACAATTCAGGAAAGACTTAACGTACTTGCAGGAACCACAGAAATAGCAGAAGACGGACACGTCCTTACACAGGAATTGCTGGAAGAGGAAAAGAGAAAGGCCTCCGTGATTGACTACAAGATGGTCACTTTTTCTCTGGCAGGTAAAGACTATGCCATAGACATCATGAAGGTCAAGGAAATTGCCAAGGCCGGTCATTTTACCTATGTACCGAATACTTTGCCGTTCGTTCTTGGTGTATACAATCTTCGTGGTGAGATCATCTCCATCATCGATCTGCGCAAATTCTTCAACATTCAGGTTCCTGAGCGTGATGAAAATGCTCTGGAGAACATGCTCATCGTTACTGTAGGCGAGCAGACCTTTGGTGTTGTAGTTGATGCAATCGATAAGGTCGTGGGCATCCAGAAGTCAACGATTCAGCCTCCGCATCCGCTTTTCGGCGACATCAACATCAAGTATATCTCCGGTGTTGTTGAGGCTCAGCACAGACTTTACATTCTTTTGGACATAGACAAGATTTTCGGTGTACGCACTCAGGAAGAGGAAAGGAAGCTTGAGGAAGACGTAAAGGCCCAGATGCTTCAGAGACAGACTGTTGCCGCAGAGATGGCCGCACAGCAGATTGAGCCGCCGACTTCAAAGATAACAAAGAAAAAGGCTCCAGATCCTGTCGTTGATACACAGAAACAGGAAATTGTGGATTTGAATTTTATTGCGGATTCACTCTTTTCAATAAAAAAATTCACGCTTAATTCAGTAACGGAAGACTGGGCAAGAAAACGCTACCATGACTGGAAGAATGAGCGTGGTGAGAAAAAAACACAGCTCCAGGGACCGGAAGATGCAGATGCATTCCTCAAGCCGTTCTATTCACGCTTTACCGGTGAATGGTGGTCAGAGGCCTATGCCCAGGAAGTTTACAAGGCATTGCCGGACAATTCCGCAAACAATATCGTTGTGTGGAATCCAGGATGCGGCAAGGGATTTGAGTCATATTCCCTGGCATGTATACTGAAAAAGCGCTATCCGGGTGCAAAAATACGCATTTATGCCCATGATATCGACCTGCTCAGTGTGTCAAATGCACCGCTTATGAATATCAGCGAGGCGGCAAGTGCAGACTGGTATTCACCATATCTTACACGTACTGCCAGTGGTGAGTGGACCTTCTCAAAGGAAATAAAGGACATGATCATGTTTGAGTACCATGACTGCGTACATACAAACAATCTTCCACCCATTGACATCGTATTTGCACGTGATATAATCGCATTCCTTCCAGAACAGTCTCAGAGGACGATGATAAACGACTTTGAGGAGAAAGTTAAAGGAAATGGCTTGATTATAGTTGGAGAGAATGAAAATATTTCATTGAGCGGATGGTCTAAAAAGACAATCGGTTCTATCGGAGTATATTCAAAATAAATTATCGGATAAAAAAGAATAGGGGGAAATAATGAGAGTCGAGTATATCAACCCGTTTGTCGAAACTTCTTACAGAGTGTTAAAAGAAGTCTTAGGTGGTGCCGAAGTTAAAAGAGGTGACTTGTACTTGAAGTCAACCGCAATGCCTGTTATGGGTGTTGCAGCACTGGTCGGTCTTGCCGGTGATGTGGAAGGTCGTGTTCTTTTTGACATGACATATGAAACAGCACTTAACGTCGCATCCAAGATGAATGATGAACAGTTGCCGAGTTTTGATGATCTTGCAAAGGCTACCATCAGTGAGCTTGCAAACTTGATTACTGCACAGGCTGTAACAAAACTGCACGAACTTGGTTTTAGGTTTGACTTGACACCTCCGGCCCTGTTTGCCGGTCAAAACATGGAAATTGCAGCTTTAGGCGGTGGAGAAGAGAACGTAGAGGCTCTGATTGTTCCGCTTATTACTGAATTTGGAAAAATAGAAGTAAACGTCGCTATTCGTGAGAGACAGTAGGAATAAGGAGTATAGGGTATGAAAACAAAGCAGGATTTCCCTACAATCAACAATCGTCCGCCGGAAGGCCTAAAAGATGACGGCTCAAAATTCAGAGTACTGGTGGTTGATGATTCAATGTTCGTTGCCAAGCAGTTGACTCAAATTTTGAGTTCAGATGGTTATGAAATTGTTGCAACAGCTCAGGACGGTAAAGAGGGTGTTGATAAATACAAGGAACTCTGTCCAAATGTTGATATCGTAACAATGGATATTACCATGCCCCGTATGGATGGTATTACAGCCCTTGAGCAGATTGTCGCTTTTGACAAGAATGCCAGAGTTGTTATGGTTTCTGCTCTTGGAAAAGAAGAACTTGTTAAGAAGTCACTTCTTGCCGGTGCAAAGAACTATATCGTAAAGCCGCTTGATCGCCAGAAGGTTCTTGAGCGCATCTCTGCTGCATTAAAGTAGGGTAATAAACCGATAATTATTTCAGTCTCACCAGAGGACTCTGTTATAAAAAATGCAGGGTCTTTTGGTGTTTTAAATCTCTTTGTTTTCCTTAGATTAAACTCGAAATTGTAAAGTCCCGGTTGATTTGTTCCGATTATAAAAATGTCATTTTTTCTAAAAACTGTAATAACTCAAAAATACATGAGTTAACAGAGATGTTGTGTAACTTTTGAGTTGTAAGCGTTTTTATATTTTTGTGACCTTAAGGTGGAGGGGTAATATGAACGAGATGAATGCTTATGATGTATGGGGCAAGGTGATTGAGTCTCATTTATCAGTGGATACGGCTGCCACATGGAAGAATTTCTGGGACGATCAGGATCCGCTTTCTGACGAGGAGTTTGAGCTCCTGAAGGACATGTGCTACAGCAGCGAGCATAGTCCCGCCGAGCATGATCTTCTTTTTAAGATGGTTAACCGCGAGCTGACACTGCGCATCAAGAACCATCGCGAGCAGGAAGTTTCAGATATTGCAGTTGCAAGCTGATCTGATGCTTTTACCTGAAAAAATATAAAAAAATCAGGCAAGAGCACTTGACATTAGTTTGATTTTGCAATATAGTCGTTAATACATTGCATTCCCCGATTGTGTAATGGTAGCACTTCAGATTCTGGTTCTGACTGTGGGGGTTCGAATCCTCCTTGGGGAAATAAGGCTGGCCCAATAAGTCAGCCAAATTTTTTTAGGTCCCTTCGTCTATCGGCTAGGACGAAAGATTCTCAATCTTTAAAGATGGGTTCAACTCCGGTAGGGACCGTTAGTAAGACTCCTATAAAGGGGTCTTTTTTTTCTGCTATTGCAAGTTTTACCGGTTTTTTGCATGCAAACAATGCGAGAC
>JAGCYQ010000250.1 GCA_017960765.1 Treponema sp. | reverse complement strand
CGGGCCTCAATACCATACGCATAAAGCTTGATCGTGAACAGCTTGCCGCTGCACGTGATAAAACTACAGAACTGAAAATTGAAGGCAATGACGGCCACGGAGCAAAAATTCTTGTAAAGGCTCATATTGATGCTAATGTGCAGGAGATTCTGAAACAAGTTCAGAATGACGGGGTAAAAAATACCTTCGTGCAGACTATGGATTACATCAGCATGGAGGCACCTCATTTTGTGCGCTCATCAGGATTCGACATCTTGGACGACTACGGGAAGACTCTGGGTGCGGTAAAGGCGAAGGACATAACGGCGACTGTCAATCCAGATTCAAATGACGCCCCCTTTGTTGAATATGCATTTGCACTTAGCGAAGACTATGTCAGCAGGACAGGCGGTTTACTTGCATTCGACTTTTACATCAATCCGTCAAATCCTGCCTACAAGGACAACAAGCTCCAGTTTGTGGCAGAAGTCAACGGAAAGAAGATTCTAAAGGATGCGGTGGACAGCGAGAAATTCGCCGTGGGAGACAATCAGTTTCCGTGGGGTACGGACATTCCAAACAATATCCGCATATCAACAGTGTATGCAGAATGTCACGCAGGCCTTAACCTCTTGAAGCTGAGCCCTGTTACGCCCAACATCGTGCTGGAAAAAATAGTGGTTCACGAGGCAAACAGGGAATTCTGGAAGTCATTCCTTGGCGCTCCGGAAACCTACAGGGTAAAGTGACGTAAAAAACTTCCTCAAATAGTGAGTTCAACTCTATATCTTTTTTGCAAATATGGGTTATAATTGAATTTAACTTTACTATGGAGGAAGTTTTAATGAAGATAAAGTATCCCATCAGTCTTAAACAGATACTTCTTTTTTCTTTTTTGATTCTCTTGGTTTTGGGTGTTTCTACGACTCTTGTATCTACACTTATAAGGCAGGATGACAGGAACAAGGCGGAGGAAAACAACCTTACCCTTAACGGCAGGACGGCGCAGACGATTCAGTCAACCCTGCAAAACGCCAAGAGCAATTCATACGTTTTGTTCGAGTCCTATTCTGCGGCAAATGAAGAAAACCAGAAGAAGCTTGGGGACGCTTTCTTTCAGGTCAATCCTGACATCCTTTTTATCTCAAGCCCGGAAACAGACATGCTCTTTAGCCCGGAATATGGAAAATATGCGGCCGGCGTAAGGGTTCTGCTTGAGTCACCGGATGCGGCCTCAGCCCTTTCAAATAAATCAGCGGATGAAAAAGCCTTCTATTTGAATGCCTCAGAGGTTTTTGAATTCCCGGCGGTCATCATCATCTTCAAATACGGTCCTTCAAATGACATAAAGAACGGTGTGGTCGGTTTGAACGTCTCAGCCCTTGCCGAACTCATGTCAACAGGTTCCAGCAATACCACCCTCCTGGTTGACCAAAAGGCAAAGATTCTCATAAATCCTGATTTCAGCTCAACGGAAACAGTGCGCGAGGACATGCTGCCCTTTGTTGAATCCCTTGCTTCCAATTCACAGGAAACCAACATTCAGGAATCTTCGAACGGCTCCCTTATTGCGGTGCATCAGATTAAGGACGACCTTTTCGCCATCACGACAATTTCTGAAAAATCAGTTTATGCCGTAATCAACAGGACCACCTTCAGGATCATACTCTTTTCTCTTGCAGTATTCTTTGCCGCAATCATTTTGATCCGTATTTTCAGCAATGGAATTACAAGGCCTGTCAAGGAACTCGTGGTTGCCTCCAACGAAATCGAGCATGGTAATTTTGACCTGGACATAAAGCCCCGCACAAGAGATGAAATCGGACTTTTAACTTCTTCATTCGTGCAGATGGGTAAGGGACTTGCCGAGCGTGAAAAACTCATGGTTTCATTCAGCAAATTCACCAACAAGACGATTGCACAAAAGGCGGCCAGCGGAGAACTGACCCTTGGCGGTGAAAACAGGGATGCCACAATCTTCTTTTCAGACATACGCTCATTTACTGCCATGTCAGAGAAAATGCAGCCTAACGAGGTCGTCGAATTCCTGAACGCCTACATGACCCGCATGGTTGAATGTGTTAACCAGACTGGCGGTGTCGTTGACAAGTACATAGGAGACGCAATCATGGCGGTGTGGGGAGCGCCTGAATCAAGCGGAAGTGCGGCAGGAGATGCCCTGAATGCGGTAACGGCGGCCCTGATGATGAGGGATTCACTCGCTCAGTTCAACAGGGAGCGTGCGGGACGTGGACTTCCCCCGGTCAAGATTGGATGCGGAATCAACTCTGGTCCTGTGGTTGCGGGTCAGATTGGTTCGGAAGAAAGGATGGAATACACTGTAATCGGTGACGCGGTTAACCTTGCAAGCCGTACCGAAGCCTTGAACAAGCCTTTTGCAACAGACGTTCTGATTACGGAAAACACATATAACCTGATAAAGGAAAAGATTCTTGTGGCTGAAATGCCGGGAGTTCACGTAAAGGGTAAGACTGACGCAATCAAGATGTTTGCGGTAGTAAATCTTGTCGGAAGGGAAGGGGCCAAGTCCATTGAAGAGGTAAGGTCCATTATCGGAACAGTAGCGCCGGATTTATCCAAGGTAAATACAGATGACGAAGAAAAGAAGTACAACATCCAGGCTTAATGCCGTAGACTATTTGATTTTCATTATCTGCTCTCTTGCATCCCTTGCCATGTTCTATCTTTTTTACCGGGACATGAATTCCTTTACGATAAAGCAGTCTGAAGATCCAATCGCAAAGATTTACTTTAAGAGGAATACTGCCCAGCGCAAATTTCTGGACGGCGACATTTGGGAAGTCCTTACAAGTTCAAGTGACGTTTACGACGGAGACAGAATCAGAACCTCGAACAACTCGGAGGCCTACACGGAATTTTCTGACGGGGCTGCAAAAATCCAGCTCAACGAAAAGTCCATGATTCAAATCTTCCAAAACAAAAATGAAAGGAGCATCAACTTTATCGGCGGAGAAATCTTTGTCGAAAGCAACGT
>JAGCYQ010000249.1 GCA_017960765.1 Treponema sp. | reverse complement strand
CTCAGGTCCCCGACAGGAGGTTTTGCAAAAGGAATTCCCGCATAGAGCTCCACGAGAGGATCGCCTCTTTTAAGTGAAGGTGCGTATACTCCCCGGATTTTTCCTTTTTTCGTCTCAACTGCTTCAGGACGTTCGATGACGGATGGGGAGCCTGCATTTACCTGTCTGCTTCCTGATGCACATGAAAAAAATGTCGTGGAAATGAAGGCTAAAAAAAATGCCGCAAGGAATGAATTGCGGCCTGATCTTGATCTGTGTCTCATAGGTTTTCTCTCCGGTTTAATCAGGGACTGAAATCATATTTTCAATCCCCGATTATTCAGTTACTGGAAATTATGGCCTTACTACTACTTTTGCAAGGTCCGGGTTCTTTGCGATGTCCTTCTTGAGGCCTTCTTCCCTTGCCTTGTTTACGTAATCCGGGCTCTGGAAGCTGTATGTGAACTTTGTGTGCACGTCGTAGTTTCCCTTCATCAGGGCGTATGCATCCTCTGTCATTACAAGCTCCTCGTCTGTCGGAATAACGAATACCTTGACCTTGCTGTCATCGGCGGAGATGCATGTCTCTGCGTTTCCAGTAAAGCTCCATTCGTTTTTCTGCATGTCAATCTTGATACCCATGAAGTCCAGGCCTTTAAGTGATGCACCACGGATAATCGGTGAGCGTTCTCCAACACCGGCTGTAAAGATGATTGCGTCAACAGGACCGATTTCTGCCATGAATGAACCGATGTATTTCCTGAGCCTCTGAACCTCCATGTCGATTGAAAGGCGTGCAAGCGGGTCTCCCTCAGCGGCTGCAACCTCAATGTCACGGCGGTCTGAGTATTTCTCTGTTATGCCAAGGAGTCCGCACTTTTTGTTCAATGCAGTGTCCATCTCAGCGGCGCTCATGCCTGTCTTGCGCATGATGTAGAATGGAAGGGCTGGATCCAGGTCTCCGGATCTTGTTCCCATGACAAGGCCTTCAAGAGGGGTGATGCCCATTGATGTGTCATAGCATTTTCCGTTCTTTACGGCACATACAGATGCTCCGTTACCGATGTGGCATATAATTACATTTGTATCCTCAGGCTTTTTGTGGAGAAGGACAGATGCACGTTTTGCGGTATAGAGGAAGCTTGTTCCGTGGAAACCGTAGCGGCGTGCTGAATATTTTGTGTACCATTCGCGCGGGATGGCATACATGAAAGATGATTCCGGCATAGTCTGGTGCCATGCTGTGTCCATGATTGCACACTGAGGAACATCCGGCATGACCTTCTGTGCGGCCTCGATACCCATGATGTTTGCAGGGTTGTGGAGTGGTCCCAGGTCCTGTACTGAGCGGAATGTCTCAAGAACCTCCGGTGTAATGACAACGCTCTTTGTGAACTTGTCGCCTCCGTGGAGAACACGGTGTCCTACAGACTTGATAACTGACATGTCCTCGATTACGCCGACTTCCTTGTCTGTGATTGTCTTAAGGATAAGCTCGATTGCCTCTTTGTGGGTGGGGCAGGGGCTTTTTATCTCTGTTTTGTTGCCCTTAGCCTTGTGGGTGATTCCAGATCCTTCAATTCCGATTCGTTCAACAACACCATTTGCCAGGACTTCCTTTTGGTCCCAGTCGTAAACCTGATATTTTGCAGAAGAAGAACCGCAGTTCAAAGTTAAAATAACCATAGCCATAGAAAATGCCTCTGTAAATAAAAAAATATAATGACAATATATTACAATAATATTACAATAGTTTAAAGAGTTTAAGCATAAAAAATTTATTGAAAATATGTTTAAAATTTATTAAAATGTAGTTTATGAAAAATTCAATTATAGAAGTACATGAGATTAATACAAAAACTGATTATTCATATTCAGCTAAAAATGAATCTTTTATTGATGGGATAATCATTCCTCTTATCGTCAGGCCTCTGGTAAAGGTTCTTCCTTATCGGCTTACTGCTTGCTTTATCACTATTTTTTCCAATGCACTTGTCTTTGTTTCCTTTTTGATTGCAATGCAGGCTACCCGCGGACGTTATTCCATGTGGTTCCTCATTCCCATATTGATTGTCATTTATGTAATTGGGGACTGTGTTGACGGTGAGCAGGCCAGAAGAACTAAGACCGCTTCTCCTCTGGGGGAATTCCTGGACCATTTCCTGGATACCTTTGTGACCGGTGTTCTGCTTATCTCCCTTATTGCGGCTTACGATGTCAGAAATCCGTTCATAGCATATCCTAGCATCATCATATCCTATATGACGCAGGCAAGCTCCTTCTGGGAAAAATACAAGAAACACAAGATGCACTTTGGGAAATTCAGCTCCACAGAGACCATTCTTTCCCTTACGCTGATAAATACTCTTGCCGGATTCAGTAAGATCCGTGAGTTGGCGGCAATCAAGCTTGGTTCATTTGGCTTTATTCAGAATACAATCGCTTCCTCATGCCCCGTAATCGCAGACCTTTCGATAATCGAGGCAATGATGATCGTCATGCTTTTCTTTGCCCTGTTGAATACAATAGGAACATTGATAAGGAGCGGAAGTGTGGGCATCGGGTTCTGGCTGTATCTGCTTTTCACCGGACTTGCAACTGGTATCTCCGCATGTGCAGACGTTCAGTTCTATCACATTCCGTTTATAACCCTTTCACTCTTGAACATCAATTATATTTCTGCCCTTCTTGTGGCAATCGTAATGAAGAAAAAGGAGCCTATGCCGGATTTCATTCTTCCTGTGGCAATGACGGTACTCTATTTCCTGAATATAAAGACTCCTCTTGTTACAGTTCTTTATCTGGTCTATATTCTTTTGAGCGTGATTATCCGTGCCTCAATTTTCTTTGCACAGAACAGAAAGTACTGGCTGTGGAGAAACCCGCTTCCGGAAGAGAAGGCAACCGATTAGTCTATTTTTTCTGAGCTTTCCTGAATTTTTCTGTTTCTCTTTTTGATGATGTGGCGGATTATCAGGATTGCCAGGACTATCACAAGAATAATAAACAGTATGATACCCACAAGCCTGAAATTCCTCTGGGCCGCTTCCCCGATAAAATAAACCAGGGCAAAGAGTGTGCCTGAGCTTATGATTGCCGCTATGGAATCGAAAAGGATGAAGCTTGAGAATTTTAGGCCTGTAAAACCTGATCCCATAAAGAGGATGTTTCGTACTCCAAACGGAATAAAACGGCATACGATGAATGTAAGGAATCCGTGCCTGTGCAGGTGTGTGGAAATACGTTCAATTCTTTCCGGTGTAAGCTTTTTCTTCAAGAAATTGAATTTCAATACTCCCTTGGAAAGCAGTTTCCCGACAAAATAGGATTCAACATCACTTATGACTATGCCTGCATAAAGGGCGATATAGGTCGGTATGAGCAGCGATTCATCAGCCTGAACAAAGGTTGCCGAAAGGATGATCATTGCGTCTTCTGAAACAGGAAGGTTCAGTCCGGCCAAAAGGAGTGCAAAAAAACACACTATCGGCCAATAAGAAACATAGGATGTGATGAATGCAATAATCTGTTCCATGATTTTTTATTGTACATAAAAACAATTATTATACAATAGGGTATACTCTTGACTGAAAAACTGGTTTTCTGTTATTTTTTCTTTATCATAATAAGGAGGATTGCATGGGAGTTGCATCTTTGATTTTGGGCATCGTTGCCCTGGTTATAGCTATTGGTGGAGGAGTTGCCAGTGTAGGCTGGATTGGTTCGATTTGCGGTGTTCTTGCCATAATATTTGGCATCATAGCAAAAAAGAATCCTGAATCTAGCAGACAGGCTTCAGCAGGCCTCATTTGCGGTATTATCGCTCTTGCATGGGGACTCTTGTCTACAGTAGCCTGTATTGCCTGTGTCGGTTGCGGGGCAGCGGCATTCAGTGGACTGATAAAATAATTTTTTTTTTCAAAAATTTACTATACGTGGTTGTTTTTTGACAATCAATGTGTTATAATTTAAGGTATAATAAAACATTCTTTGACTATATGTTGGGGAGTTTTATAAAGGAATTAGGAGGTCATTAAAAATGGCAGATGAACAGAACAATGGTGGAAAGAAGTCAAATGGTATGGCTATTGCAGCTCTCGTTTGTGGTATTCTTTCATTGGTAGGTGCATGCTTTGGTGTTGGTGCTTGGGCAGGTGTAGTACTTGGTATCGTAGCTGTAGTTCTTGGTGTTATGGCTAACAAGGCTGGAAAAGATACAAAGGCAACAGCCGGTATGGTTATGGGTATCATCGGTCTTGCAATAAGCGCAATCGTAGCAATTTCTTGCACAATCTGCACAATCAAGGCAAACAAGGCTTTGAAAGAAATTGAGAACTATGACTGGAGCGAACTTGAGGATGCTTTCAAGGATCTCGAAAATTACGACTGGAACTCACTCCTTGATGAGTAATTAACAAGCCAACCTTTTTATAAACCGACCGGTATTTCACTGGCCGGTTTTTTTGTTTTAAATTCTTGTTTACGTTCAATTTGTAGTTGTCACACAGATTTCTGAAGTCCCTGATAAAAGCTGTCTTTCATTCATTAATCCCCACAAAGATAGAAATTTAGTCTTTTTTTTCAAAATTCTCGCTATTTTTTTGTTAAAAACGCCGGGTCACATACTATTTATATAGTGTAAGGAGGCCATTATGCCAAAAAACAAAAAGTATCCCTCATGGGAGGAACTAACATTCGCAAACAATTTCCTATTCTGCAAGATCATGGAAAGTGAGCCGGAACTGTGCCGTCAGATCCTTGAGATGCTGCTCCACATCAAAATCAGTAAGCTAAAGAAACCGGAAGCAGAACGTACCATGCAGGAGTCGATTGATTCAAAAAGCGTTCGTTTTGACGTCTACACAAGTGATGCAAGGCGTATCTTCGACATCGAGATCCAGACCACAAGCAACAAGAACCTGCCAAAGCGGGCAAGGTATTATCAGAGCGTCATTGATTTGGATAACCTTTCAAAAGGTGCCAAATACTCAAAGTTGAAGGATTCATACGTGATATTTCTTTGTCTTGAGCCACCATTCAGGAAAAGCAAGCCTGTCTATTTCTTTGAGAACCTGTGCAGGGAAGATTCAAGCATAAAATTGAACGACAGGGCCTACAAGGTCTTTTTCAATGCCAAAGAATATGCTAACATGGAGAGTGACGAGGAGAAGGCCTTTTTCAGTTTCCTGGCAGGACAGAAAGCCGACAGTGAGCTGACCAAGTCGCTGGAAAAGAAGGTTCGCTTCGCCAAGAAAAACATGAAGTGGAGGAAGCAGTACATGACATGGCAGCAGACGATAGATGAAGAAAAAGAAATCTCCTATGAAGAGGGAAAAATAGAAAAAGCCATAGAGGACGCGGGAAACCTTCTTAGAATGGGCATGGGTTCTCCTGAGCAAATCTCCCAGGCAATAGGTCTTCCACTGGAGCAGGTCCTGCAGATCAAAGAAAATCTTTCAATCAAGGCATAAAAAAAATCCCCACAGCCACGTGACCGCAGGGATTTGTTATTAGTGATTTTTCTGTAGGATTACAGGTATATCAGATTAGAATGAAAGTGGAACCTTGTAGCCGATATCGATCTGAAGACCACGGCGTGTGAATACTTCATCAAAGTACTCCAACTTAAGAGGCATGAAATCAAGCATGTAATTGGCACCGAAGACTATGCGTCCCATACCAAGGCGCTCTTCATATCCTACGCCAAAAAGCATACCGACAAGCACAGATGAAGTAATATCATATGAACCGGATGCGCTAGTTGAACCACTCTTAAAAGTGACGTCACAATCACCAAGAGGGATAGATACATACGGTCCAAGCTTGAAATTCCACTTTTCCAGTTTGACGGTAAAAAGAACCGGAATATCCAAGGACATATATTTAAAGGCCGTAATAATATTTGTATCATCGTCTTTAAAGCCAACCCTGTTTACATAGAAGTCAATTCCAGGCTGAACACCGAAATATCCTCCGAACGGAATGTTTACTCCGACTCCACCACCGGCAGAAACATTATCACCAAATGCACCCATTGCGCTGACATCTGATGAACTGTTATACGGAGTTGTACCCAATGCATTCAGATTTACAAAACCATGGCCTACAATAATCGGTTCAGCAGCAGCGATTGCTATAGCGGCAACAGAAACTGTAAGCAGTGCAATTAATTTCTTCATAATTAATCTCCTTAACCAAAAGTTAAATACGCAGGAATACCCCCACGCCTTCTGTTAATTATGTGCAAAAATCACAATTAAGTCAACCTATTTTCTCTAAACTTATGGCACGAATAATTCTGCACGACTGGCGATTCAAGCCTTGAACTATATGTAGATAACAGATATAATTAAATGATTTGTGAGTTCTTACAAACAATATAAATGGAGAGTATTAGCCGTGAGGAAACTTAGAAACTGTATATTTTCTTTTGCTTCGTTACTGCTTCTTTTTGGACTTTTCTCATCATGTAACGAACCTGTAAGGGAATACCTTGAATACTGGTCTTCTACATGTCAGGTTGGAAAAATCGAATACATCTCGGACAACACTGAACTTGACGGAACGCCAAACCTTTCTGCCCTGTCTCAAATGGAAATAAACCTCTACCTCATTAATCCCAAAAGCTACGAAATACTGACCAACCCCGGTGGAGCCCCTTGCTTTCATTTTAAGGACCAGAACGGCTCGTCAACTTTCTATTCAGAGTATTCGGAAACTGCCATGGACCGTAATACCACAATCAAAATCAGGGCCACATTACCTGATGACACGGAAGGTCAGACAATAACGCTCACAGGATGCATCTGGCCGGAAAACCGCAGCTCACTTGGATTCTCAGAAGACGAGCTGAAGACATCATTCCCCGAGCTTTTCTATACCACGACCTTTGTACAGAACACGCCCCCGGATAACGTCAGGAACATGAATACATCCGGAACAGGTGAATTTTACAGCGGCACAAACAAACACTACCTTTATTTCACCCTGCCCGACTTAAGCCTGAAGAGAAACCATGGCTCAAGATACGAGATAAATACCTACCTGCGCGAAACTGACGGAGAACTCTATTACACAGGCAGCGAGATAATAAGCCTTGATGACAGCGACCCGGGAAACCGCACTTTCCTCTATTATTATGCTGAGCAGGAGGACAGTCTTTTCTACGAGTATACGGTTCAGGTTCTTGGCCCACGCGGATTAAGCTCAGAGATGCTTTGTACCGACGAAAGGCTTGGAGTGCATCAGCTTACAGAGCCGACAATCACCATTCAGAATGAGTTCAACGGACTTGAGGATGAGCAGGGATATAAGTGTATTGAAGTGGCTTCGAATGACGGTACAGTTTCATACACAGCCGCAGCAGCAGATCCAAACGACACCCTTACCGTAAAAGTTGACGGCGTAGAAGTAACAGACGAAAACTTTACAGTTAGCGGAATAGGACAGCACACAATAGAAGCCATATCAAGCAAGGACGGAAGCCGCCCGCAATCCGTAATAAAGAAAATCAGGATCGTAAAGACACCGGATCCAGCCACATTCACTTTTGCAACCGATGAAAATACCTACTTCAACGGATTTACTGACACAAATGGAAATGAATATCTTGAGGTTCCTACATCAACTTCAACTGCAGGCTACACAATCTCCCCAACGGAAGAAGGAACCACAGTTTCAGGCACAGTTGACGGAAATGCATACAGCGCACCGATAGACAATGGAACGCTTACAGCAGGACAATCTCATACTCTTGTTGCCACAATCCACAAGCAGTACTGCAACGATGTAACAACTACACGAAAGATAATGGTTGCAAAACAGCTTGAGGAACCGGTATTCCAATTCAACACAAACGGCCTGAGCGGAAACACTATCAATGGATTCCTGACAATAGAAGTCCCGACATTGACAAGCAAGGAAAGCTACAAGATTAAGCCAGCGGCAGCAGACAGCGGTGCACGTATTTCTTCAGCCGAGGGAAGCAGCATAACATTCTCAGAAACTACAGAAAAGACAGGACAGCTTGGCATAAACGAATACACAATCAAAGTAACCGTAAGCAAAAACTACATGAGGTCAAAAACCTTCACAAAAAAGATAAAAGTCGTACTTCAGCTCCAGGAACCAACGTATTCATTCACACCAAATTTGACAGGCTCTAAGACCGGAGATTATGAATGGGTAGAAGTTCCTGATGGAAGCACTCCAGTCAACTATACTATTACAGCGGAACCCGGCTGCACACTCGAAATAGCCAGCAGCAGCAGCTTAGGCAATTCATCAACAACGGTAAACACAAATACTCACAACGACAACCTGGCAAGCCTTGGAGGAACAAACTCAAGAGACTACACTTGGACCATCACTGTAAAGAAGCAAAACTACAACCCACAGACATTCTACAAAAAAATAAAGGTCATAAAAGAACTGCAGGAACCGACAATCCGCTTCTACAAAGACTCTGCCCACAGCGAGGAAGCCGCAAGCCACACAAACCCAGAAAATTCAAGCTACAGATCGCCATACGTTTCATACGATATTAACCTTGCAGACGACGGAACAGGATATCTGTATTACACCGCAACATCTCCCGACGGAGCAATCATAAAAATTACGGATGTACAGAATTCCCCTGGCACAGAAGTAAATGGAAAACTTGCCATAGGTCCACACAAGCTTTTAATTGAGGTTTCCAAGACGAATTACAAGACCAAGACATTCTCTGACTCGGTAAAACCGGTTTATGTGCAGGGAATATTGAGTGCAGCGACCTTTACGCCTATAGGAACAAAAACAGGAGTCAGCATTACTGGCGATACAGAATACTGGCAGTACAGCTACATAGAATATGACGAAATGCCTATCAACGTATCGGTAGGAAACACAGGTAACACGCTTGAAATTCATGAGGACGGACATAT
>JAGCYQ010000248.1 GCA_017960765.1 Treponema sp. | reverse complement strand
GTAGGGTAGATGACATTTCTGTCTGTTTCAAAAGCCGAGCGGAAATATCTCGCCCTCTACATGAGGGCCAACTTATTGATCTCTCTGTCATACCAAAAGACATAGGCAAAACTTACGTTGTTAAACGTTGCATAGTTCTGCTGCCAGTCTGTATATGAAGTACCGTCTTTTCCAGCCATGGCGAAGTTTGCAGGTCCGCTTACAAATGCCAATCCGACCGTACCAGTAACAGGGTTAATCTGCATTGAAGGTTCCCTTAACTCACCGCTCTTTGGTTTTGCGGCATCACTGTCGAATTCCCATACGTCGATTATCACGTCGTCTGTAAGCAGGCTGTTGCTGTTTGAATTCGGCATGAGGTTGTACGCGTATCTGTTCTTGTCGCTGTACGAGCTGGTTTCCGTAATTTCATTTGAATATGAACCGCAGGCATTGTTGTTGTTCAGGTTGTTCAAAGTCTGAATGTAGGTGTCCCCGTTCTTTACGCTCAGGCAAACCTGTCCCGAAGTTGAAAGTATTGCTTTTGTTGCAGGCAATGTGACAACTCCATCAGCAGAAACATTCAACCTGATGCTTCCTGAATCTCCAAAATACGGCTTGTTGGAGGAAGAGCCAAGGTTAAATCCCCTTACAGCTATCTCCTCATTATCGCGTGCAATGTAATGTCCCAGGGCAGTACGTGAATATGCATTCCTGATGCTGCTCTTGAGTTTCTTGGTTATGCTCGTGTCTATTCCTGAGATATACGGAACGACATCCATCTTGTAGCATCCTGTCGGATCAAGGTTTGTTGTCTGAACGTTACCCGGTGTACTGTCGTTGGCACCTGCATCTTTAGCTGTTGTCACAATAATTTCATTAAGGGAGACAATGCCTTCGATTCTTGCAGTGTCAATGTCGAGCTCCCATGTAACGCTGTGGCCGTCCTGTCCAAGACCAGTATCGCTCAAAATCCTGAACTGCCATCCGTCGCTGTCTATGTCTCCGCCTGCAGTTCCACTTGAATAACCGTTTGTAAGGTTCCACTTGTCTTCCTCATTCTCCGCACTTGAGTTTGTATCATAGCTTGCAAGAACGACACTTGAACCCTTTGCCTGGTTGTTCAGCTTGAGAGAAGTCATTGCAAAGCTTATTGTGTCAAGTCTTGTACCATCATGGCTCTTTCCAGTGATGCGGATTTTTCCAGAAACCTTCGGGTCATCACCGTAAAGGGTTTTGACAGCATCACTCAAGTCAGACTCAAGCTCTATGTGTCCCTTGAGGTCAGAAACTTTTACCGCTGTCTCAGAACCGTAGATTGAATTGTCATTAAGCGACTTCCAGTAGAATGTATCGATTGTACTTACAGGAGGCTCATTGTCCACCTGGTCAATCGTGAGGTTTGTCACAAGCACAGTACAGTTCTGTGTGGTCAAACCAGGATCAAGTTCCTCAGTGGAATCCCAGAATGTGAGTCCTATCGATTTTGATTCAGCATCCGGTCCCAAGTCATTAATCTGATATGCCAGAATTCTGTTTCCATCACCCGCAGCGAACTCAGGCAGGTTTCCGGAGGCAATGACAGCGGCTTCAACACCTGCTGTTTTTGTAACGGAATTTGTATCTGTAGCATCAAGCTTATAGTACAGGGCTATGTTTCCGTTACCACCGACTATCTCCGGTACGACTGCAAGTTTGTTCTTTACGACAAACGGTTTCTTGTAGCCGTAGATATCAGCACTTGTGTCAAGCTCAAACTTTTCTGCGGCATTTCCAATTGCACCGATGATGCTGTATGTATTGAATTCGTTCTGTGTATATCTGTCCTTTCCGGCCAGTACATCTCCGTTCAAGTTGGTACCAAGATAGATTTTGGCAACACGAGGAGCATTGTTCTGAACCTTGGTCGTGAATTTCTTGCCGGAGACATTACCCGCCTTGTCGAATGCAAGCACCACAAGAGTTACAGGACCATCCGGCATGTTCTTTGAGTGGATTGTTCCGTCCCATGTGTAGCTTGTTCCCACTTTGTTTACGGTCTCGGGCATCTTGTCACCGTCATCAGACATCAGCTCAAATGGATTGGCCGCATTACCCGCCACACCAATCTTCTCCGTGCTCATGTTGTCGATAACCTGTCCGTACGGGAAGCCGGCTGTTACCGTTGTGCTTGTGCTTATACCTGTGTTTGAATCGAATGTAACCTTTCCGTCAGTCTGGGAAATCTCGGTAATCTTTCGGTAAATACCTTCTATATAAATCAGGCCGCCTACGCGTATGTTCCTGTCGCCTGTAACAGCAGCTGCAGAGTCTGGGACAAAGGTATATTCCTGAACCCTACCATGAATGTTCTTGCCGTACATCTCGAAGCCTGAATCACCAGGAATCAATGTGAAGGTTTCAATTCCAGCTTCATTAAGCGAGGTCTTTGCATACACATCACCTGTCGGCTTTACCATCGGATTAATGATCTCTTTACCGGGGCGCACAAAGTAGAACAGGATGCGTTCAAATCCTGAGCCCTTTTCCTCCACCTCACCGGAGAGCGTATAGACATAATCTTTTTCCGCAATGATTGAACCGTTTGCAAGCTCATCACCGTTGCCCTTGAGGTTTTTGAGCGTCGGAGCCTCGTTGTCTATGTTAAGCGTATACTTTGCCGTGGAAATATGCTTACCTGGACCTTCCGTATCTGTTACAGACACAGTATATGAGACGGAGTTGCCGGTTGAATCAACTTTTATCCAAAGGGTTCTTCTGGCAGGGCTTCCATCTTCCTTGGTCTGCTCTGTCACGTAATAATCTGTGCCTGCGGTCAAATCTGTGTCGCCTTTCTTTACGCTTACAGTCTGGAGGCTTGTCTCATCCGTCATGTCAACGGTCAGATACCACTTGCCCTTGATGTACATGTCGGCTGTGTATGCGTTGACCGCTGTAGGAACTGCAGTCTCCAGGGCCGCACTCGGGTTTTCAATTGAATACTGTCTGAGTGAGGCAGAGAGTACAGGAGCGTTTGCATCAATACGGATTGCAACAGTTGGATTGCTCCAACCACCTATCTTGCCGTTGTAGTTGATGCCGCATGCACGTATCCAGATGTTAGTGGTTCCGTCGCCCTCAGGGTTCATCCTTTCATTTGAATTAAGAGGAATATACCATGAAGAGCCTGTTCTTGTTGCCTTGACTCCCCACCATGCGCTTTCCTCTCCGTCCTCAAATCCTTCTATCTGATTATACTTGAACTGAGAGTTGCGGTTTGGATCAGATGCCACGTCAGAAAGAATGTCGGAAACAGTCCAGACATCAAGTCCATAGTCATCTGCCGCTTTCTGTTTTGATGCATTGCCGAAGTCAGCAGAGTCTGTTGCAATCTGAAGGAATACATAATCCGGTGTAGATGTTCCTGACGGAATGTTTACGTTACCTGTTACAAGAATCGTACCGCCGAGAACCGCAAAGTTTTCACCCTCTGCATAGTTGGCGGAAGTCGGATATGTAATTGCCACCTGAGGCCTGTCTGCATCAGGGTTGTGCTTAAGGGCAAATTCCTGGATTGAGCTGTTGCCTACCTTATCAACACTCTTAATCAATAGAGGAAGTATGTAGACCTTTGAATCCAGGTCATGGCTTGTGTGATATGTTACATTAGGATCGTCCCTGTTCTTGTCGAATTTCGTCAAAAGCGGATTTCCATCAAGCTCGCCGTTGAAGCTGAATTTCCATGAGGTTGCGGTTGAGTTTTCTTCCTTATGGTTAGACCAGTTGGGACTATCAACAATGCTTTCTGGTGAGCTGTGATAATTACTCAGCTGTACAGAATCAGGAATCATCCAGTATGTCTCGATTACCGAAGAATCTCCATCAAGAGAAGTTCCCGACACATTAACAACGCCTGTGACTTCATCCGTAGAGTTGGGGCTTGTCATGTTGATTGAAGGTCCTTCGTTGTCTATTGTAATGGAGCATGTCTGGCTTCTTTCGTTACCTGCACGATCCTTTACTGTGATCTGAACGCTCTTGACGCCTGAAGTGATGCTGCCAAAAAGATGGGCTTTTGTTACATCAATCAGCTCGCTCTGATAATAGTAATATGTAAGATGATCCTTGAGGGATACAACCGAGATTCCTGTCTCAGAGAATTCAATCTCTTCTTTTGAGGCCGCATTTCCCAAGCTGTCTTTGAGGCATAGTTTTTCCGTATCGTCATTGGCATCCTCATCCTGAATGACAGCGGTGACTTTATCTACATACATCTCAAGAACCGGCACATAGATCCTTAAGTAGCTGTGTTTTCCTCCGGCAACCTTACCTGAGTTCAGAGAATAATCCAGAAGGTAGTTACCCTTGTTTATAATCTGGTTCACTTCCTCAAGCTCATCCTCTGCTTCTCCGATGGAAACAAGTGTCGTCCATATTTTTGGAGATGCAGTATCCTTGTTTATCTCGACATAGCTGTCCGCACTCAAGCCGTAAACATTTCCACCCACACCCGGGTTGGTTTTTGAATAAAGATAATACGGACGGTCAAGTCCTGTTCCCCTTCCTGATATGAATTCTTTTCCTGCGCTGTCCTTTACGTAGAACCATACTTTCTTTGGTCCGTCATCACCGAGTTTTGCTTCATCAAGAGACCAGCTTCCGGTTAATTCAGCAACAGTGTATCCGGAAGAAATTGAACCGCCTGATGTCCAGTCTGCAGGACATTCATTTCCGATGTAAATCCTAAAGCTCTGAATGCCGTCGTCGTCGCTGATTGTACCGCGAAGTTCATTTTTCTGCAGCCATGATGAGCTAGACTCAAGATCTGTAAACGTGATTATCGGACGGTCTGTGTTCTGGTCAACAATAATCGGCTTTGGCTCTGAATAACCTGTGTTACCCGCCTTGTCCGTAATGGATGCCATTATCCACACATTCTGTCTGACAGAACCGAATGTACTGATTGTATCAAGATTAGGGCAAGTCCAGCTGTTGGTTCCTGTTACGGTTGAATCAAGCAAGGTCCAGTCGTCAATCGAAACAGGTCCTGAAGGCGGTTCCTGAGTCCTGTAATAGAGATGAGGAGGTGTATCTGGAAGCACGTTTCCGCCGTCGGTTGCAGTTCCTGGAATGCAGATGATTCCGTTCACCTCAACATCACCTGTGCTCGTATTTGCATCCTTTATGTCACCGATGGTAATAGTCGGAGCATCAGTGTCAAGAGTGAGTGTCGCAACTTTTACAGGACCTGCCGTAAGTCCCGCCTTATCGCTTGCATTTACATATACGCCGGGATTTGTACCGATTGCAGCAATGACCTCAGGATCCTTGAGCCATGGGCTTTCATGATTCTGCAAGTGTCCTTCATGATTAATATTCAATGTCCAGTTGCGTTTACCATTTTCCGGATCTTCCAACGTAATTGAACCAAATGGAGAAGCTGACTCACCAACTTTAGGAATCCAAATCTTGTAGTCCTGATTTCCGATGTAGAATTCCAGCTTGTCTATTCCACTAAGGTTATCAATCGCAGCACCGTGGATTGAATCAATGTTATTTTCTCCGTTGGTTAAAACCGAAGCAAACTCATATTCCAGCGTTGGTACAGTCAAGTCAACATTCAGGGAATAATCATCGTAAACCGTTCCGTCTAATTCCACACTGTCCAGACTTGCATTTCCAACCTTATCAACTGCAACAAGGCGAAGTATATTGGTTCCTTCGTCAAAGCCCGTGAGGATAGTCTCAAAACTAGTGCGGGCACTATAATTCTCTTTTCCACCACCTGACAGATTCTTTTCCACATCCATAACGTAAGGATTTGCCAGAGGAGCAAAATATCCGGTTCCTTCACTGCCTGTGCATACTGTCTTATAGTTTTCCGCCGTCAGTTTTACAATAGAAGCTTCTTCGTCTTCCTTGTACAGCTGATAGTAGATCATCTCCACACCGGTACCTTCATCCTCAAAGTCTCCGCGGATTTTCATAGTGGTTGAATTTCCCCATGTCTCAGCGGAATACTTTCCTCCGGCACCATCGTTCCAGTCACCTATGCGGAAGATGCAGTCTTTGTTCTTTGCATCTATTTCGTGCTGGGCAACCGGTCCTGCATTGTCAAATTCAACCTCGTATCTTTTTGTAACAGAGTTTCCGGCCTTGTCATACGCTGTGATTGCCATCTCAACATCAATGCCGTCACGTGAATTAAAGCCGCTGAATACCGGTGAGAATTCCCATGAAGGTGTTTCGCAGGTATAAGTTTTTGTCTCTCCCAGGCCTGTAAGGGTCAGCACAGTCTTTCCTACCAGGTAGTTGTCTGTTGTGTTTCCCCTCAATTTGAATGTATTGTCCGACCTGATGTAATAGGCACCTGCATAGTCGCCGCTTTCCTTTTCCTTATCCACGGAATTGGAGAAGCTGCTTAGAATGATCTCAGGATTCTGGTTCTCGATGTTCAGCGTGGTTGATCTTTCTGTAATGTCAGCAATGTTTTCTGCCTTGAGCGTAATCACGACATTGTAAAGACCTGGATGAGCATTCATATAACTTATGGCATCACTGTCTGTTACCATTTCGGCATTCCATATACCGTCACCGGCATCAGTAACTTTCTCATAATCAACGTTACCGCTTTTAGTCCAAGATTTATCCGGTTTTGTAGAATCTGAAACCGTGATATCGTAAGTAAACGATGTAAGGTCTACCGGAGAGCTGAACGTTCCGTCAAACTTGTATTTGCTCTCGCTATAGGCACTGAGGTTTGTGACGGAATTGGTATTGCGGTTTATTATCTCGTCTCCATCTTCCCTCTGCGCACCTATGTTTACTTTGGCCGCATGTGCATTGATGCTTGCAACAAAACCATAGCCATTTAATTCATAATTTCCTATAGGCTGGTCGTTAATGTCCTTTCCAACTGCAACGAACTTCCATTTTGAGGCGTTTGCCATTCCATCATAATCAGAAAAATTCAGGGCAACAGTTTTTGCCACAGAGTCAGCATTGTCTCCCTCTGAGGTCGGAGTGTACTTGCTTTCCCTCTCTTCTTCCGTAAGAGCAGCCGCTACACTAGAATCCCACGTCCACACAAGCTGCCTTTCATCCTCACCATCCAGCCAGCGGCTTGCAATTGGATCCCACCTGACGGCATAGATGCTTACAGTTGGCACGTCAATCTTTGTCTGGTCAAGGCCTGCCATTACCGCAAAATTGAGCGGAGTTCCACCATAGTATTTGAAATATCCATCGGATGTATGATTCTTATCGTTTTCCCCAACATTATCTGGGTTAAGGATTTCAAGTCCGCTGACAGTAAATGTAGGATAGTTTGCGGGATTCATGGAGAAATTCAGGCTCTTTGCCTTTCTTTCATCTGTCAGATTGCCGGTTCCTTCAAGTGCGGCCCTTGGAGTTGAGACAGAGCTTGCCGCGCTTTGGACACGTGCCTCGGAAAGCCATCCCGTAACCTGCGTATCATTTGCATAAGTATCGTCCAGTCCATTAAGCAGTTCCTGGATGTTTTTTACTGAGAAAGCACTGTAGCCTTCCTTGTTTCCGTTTATCAGGTTCAAAAGGTGATTTGTACCGCGGTAAAAACTGGTGGTTGCGTTTCCGTCCCCAGTTCCAGCGTTTGAGGAAGGATCATTGAATACCCTTGCCCTGTCGTAGGCGGTAACAGTGAAATAAAAATCCTGCGCGCCCAGAGTCAGATCGTCGCCATAAAGTGTGGTATAGATGTTATTGCGCTGACGAACCAATGGATCCTCTGAAACTGTGGAATCCAGCTTTGCAATAATCAGAGGATTGGCATTTGACATGTCGGTGATGTCGTTGAATGTAGTGGCATCAGCGTTCTCAAAATCTATCTTGTTTCCATCCTTATCATAGAAAGTCACGACCAGCTTGTCGATTCTGTTCTCCGTGGCCTCTGCAAAAGTTCCTTCTATAGAAACAGTGCGTCCGTATGCCTTTGGATTTTTGACAGTACCGTTATCGTTGACACCAAAAGATGTGGGCTTTGTAAGGATCATGACCGGAGCGGTGTTGTCTACTTCGATTGACTGGGTATATGTACCGGATGTGCGCCCCTCACTGTCTATGGCAACCGCATAGAAAACATAAGGACCATCCTTTACGTCCTCGTGACTTGGATCAATTGCCAGAGACCAGCTTTTGGCCCCAGATTCCAAATCCACTGTTGCCAGCTTTGTCTTTTCCATGGCATGAGTACCGGTACGCTCATAATAAACTTCTATGGCAGATACACTTGTATCATCATCGCAGTCACCAGCCAGAACAAAGGTATCACGAACTACAGAACCTGCAGGCGGATATGTTATGGTCACTGTCGGCGGAACAGTATCTATGGCCTCTCCAAGACCGACCTTACATGATGCAAGCGCGAAAGTAAAACTGAATAGAAGGAAAAGTCCGCGTAATAATTTCCTGCCAGAATTTCTTGTTCTTTTCATAACACACCTCTAAAAAACAAAAAATCATAGCCTAAAGGCCACAAGTAAAATAGTCTTCAGAGCATGATTCAACCATAAAACAAATTGAACACACTCCGGTTTCATTCCCCTGCCACCCGTTTTGTGTAAATTATTACTTTAATTGATTGACTTAAGATAATAACTACTATCTTTAATTTTCGGCCAAAACTTGAAAAACAATAATGCTCTTCAAATATATGGTCTTTTGAAAGGAAATACCCCCACTCTCTTAAAATATAACACAAAATCTCCAATATGTCAAACAAAAGCCCATTTTTTTTGAATTTTCTAAAACAATGACCTAATGACAACGCAAAAAAAAAGTCCCCCGGTCGCCCGGGGGTGTGGTGTGTG
>JAGCYQ010000247.1 GCA_017960765.1 Treponema sp. | reverse complement strand
TGTGCTTCTATGCTGCCACTTTCTTCTTGCATATCTTTATGTCTCCAAACATCCTGTTTTGATATATGTCAGCGATTTTCATCTTGACGGCATCTAAGATTGCCATAAAAGCGCATATTACGTCAAGTTCATTTCCGCGTCGGGTTATCAAGTCCGTAAACATGCACTCCCCGTGTTTCTCAAGGAGCTCGTTCATCAGCGTAATCTTTTCGTTTGGCGTAATCTCTTCCTTCATGTTAAGGATGCGTTCGTCCGGGTTTACGTTGGTTAGGTTCCGGAATATCTTCTGCATGTCCTGAAGAAGCTGCCATGTATCCATTTTTTCCCATTGGGTCTCATCGTCCTCAAAGGGAAGGATGCGCTCTATCTTTTTGCGTTCAAAACTCCACTCGCTCTGCTCTTCCTGCTCTTCCATAAGCTCGGAAAGCTTCTTGAATTTCTGATATTCAATCAACTGCTCAACAAGTTCCTCACGCGGGTCTTCCATGCTCTCATCATCGTCGTACTTGACTTCAACAGGCAGAAGCATGCGGCTCTTGATGCACACCAGCTTGGCTGCCCACAGGTAAAACTCACTCAAATCCTGAAGATTCAACTCAACCGCATAGTCAAGATAATCCAGGAACTGCTCGGTTATCTCCGCAATAGGAATGTCGTAAATGTTGATCTTGTTTTCCCGGATCAAGCTCCACAATAAATCAAGGGGGCCCTCAAAGTTTCCCGCCGTATATTTTCTTGAAGGTGAACCGTTTTCTGTTTCTTCCATTTCTTTTGCCTCTAAGCTGATATTGAGCCAGTTATTTTAGCCTTATAGTTTTCACAAGGTTTCTAAAGT
This sequence comes from Treponema sp., assembly GCA_017960765.1. Taxonomy (GTDB): domain Bacteria; phylum Spirochaetota; class Spirochaetia; order Treponematales; family Treponemataceae; genus Treponema_D. The sequence goes on along the minus strand of JAGCYQ010000247.1, from coordinate 5,051 downwards.
CACGCTCGCTCATGCACAATTCAATTTTCTGATCTGCAAGCGATTCTAGCTTTTCTTTATAAAAACCTTTTGACCATATATTAACATCGGCATTTTTATTCAAAATATCAAGCAGGGGACGCAAAACAAATGCCCTTTCGGTCATCCTCTCGTGAGGAACAACAAGGTCATCCTGAACTATATGGCGCCTGGCAAACAGCTCTATGTCGATATCCAGAGGCCTCGGTCCGTTCCTTATCTCCTTTTCCCTGTCCCTCCCGAAATACGCCTCAATTGAATGAATGTCTTTGAGCAGAGATTGGGGTGAACCTTCATAACGACCTGCAACCACCATGTTGTAAAAGTCATCCTGATCGGTCACATACATGGCAGCAGTCCTGTATACCGCAGAAAACCTGATGGAAGCGATAAACCTGGACAGGCTGACACATGCATGCGCAAGAAGCCCGGGACCTTTAAGGCCGTTGAATTCCCTGTTGGTTCCAAGCCCCAGCGCCACCAGATGACTCAAAAAAGTTCCTCCGGTACAATCTTGTCTGAAGATGCAGCCTTTGCCAAAGAAGCAGTCTTAGAACTTGCCTTTGGAGCGGCCTTTTTCTCCGGAGCAGGAGCAGCAGTTCCCGTTGGAGCTGTTGATGCCTGTGCAGTAATCGGTTTTACACCCTCGTCCGTTGGAGCACCGCCGGTACCGACACCCTTTGCACGCATCTGTTTCTCATACTCACGGATCTGCGCGTCTGTTACAACCTCACCCTCTTTTGTGCGGAGAACCTGTCCCGGGAAGAGTTTATCCCTCAGGGCATGCTCAAGCTCCAGCCTGTAGTCCGGATTTGTCTCGATGAAGTTGACGGCATTTTCCTTTCCCTGACCGACCTTTTCTTCTCCACGGGTATACCATGCACCCCTCTTGTCGATAAGGCCATGCTTTACCGCGGAATCCAAAAGTGAGGCAGAGGCAGAAACGCCCTTTCCGAAATATATGTCAAGCTCAACCTTGCGGAATGGAGGAGCGACTTTGTTCTTTACGATCTTTACGCGGACACGGTTACCAAGTGCATCCTCTTCTCCCTTGCCTTCGATTGTCTCTATGCGGCGTATCTCAAGGCGGATAGATGAATAGAACTTGAGTGCGTTACCACCAGTGGTTGTCTCCGGGTTTCCGAACATGACACCGATTTTCATGCGGATCTGGTTGATGAATACAATGGTACACTTGCTCTTGCCTACGATAGCGGTAAGCTTACGGAGTGCCTGACTCATAAGGCGGGCCTGAACACCCATCACGGAATCACCCATCTCACCGTCGATTTCTTTCTGCGGGACAAGTGCTGCAACAGAGTCTATAACGATAATGTCCACTGCACCAGAACGGACAAGATTCTCACATATCTCAAGGGCCTGCTCACCAGTATCAGGCTGGGATACCCAAAGCTCATCTATGTTGACCCCAAGGTTCTTTGCATATACAGGATCAAGTGCATGCTCTGCATCAATAAAAGCAGCAATACCGCCAAGCTTCTGTGCCTCTGCAACCGCATGAAGCGCCAGTGTTGTCTTACCTGAGCTTTCAGGACCATACATCTCGATAATGCGGCCTCGTGGATAACCTCCTACACCAAGAGCCTCATCAAGCAGGATTGAACCGGACGGTATGACATCAACTCCAGACGTATCTGTCTGTGTTCCCAGTTTCATAAGGGATCCGCTTCCAAACTGTTTTTCAATCTGAAGACGAGCCGCCTCCAGAGCCTTGAGTTTCTCCGACATTTCTGCCGGGACCTTTTCTTCTGCCATTTTTGCCACCTTCTCCTCCCACGAATTTATATAGGCCAACAGATTATTTTTTGCCTACATACTATAAATAGTAGCAGACCCTCAATTTTTAACAAAAATTTCACGAAATTTTCAAAAAAAGTTTAAAATATTATACCGAAATAATGGATTTCTGACAACATGGAACTTGAAAGAGTAAAACTGAAAGTCAAGGGATGGTTTTTTATTCGAATTTTCCGCTTACGGGCTGGTAGACGCTTCTTCCGTCAAGATAGATTTTTCCTCCGACTTCGCTTACCACACCAAGTATGCGTATCGGTCTGTCTGTGTTCACCGGGCTTACGTTCTCAGGGCGGAATATTACGTTCACTGCACCCTCAAGATGCTTGCTGGTCTCATAACCTACAAGCAGAGTACAGTACCATGAGCCGTCATCACCGTTTCCCGGATCTGCTATTGCACCCGTCCATGCGACAAAGCATCCTTCATAGAGGATATGGTCGCTTTCAACTTTCTCGTATGAATAATTGTCTTTTTCCTCGAGCTTGTCAAAAGTGATGTCATCAGAAAGATGTGCTTTTAATTGTAATGCCTTCTGTTTTATTGAAGGGGAAGCATTGCTGTTTATAAGGCGGTTTATCTCCACACGGGCCGGATTATCACGATGCTCACTATAGTACATGACAATATTCTCGTAGCTTTTATTGATGGTTTCGTTGTCAAGGATATAGTGAACTGCGGCTGTTGAAAGGTCTTCCGATACAGCGTTTTTCTTTTCACCCGTAGTGAGCTTCAATGCCGAAAGGTCTGCGCGTGGACCGTCATACTTTACTTTTTCACGAGGCCAGAAAATGATGAAAAGGGAGACAATTATTCCAATCAGCAGCCCAACCATCACACAATTGCGTATGATAAGCGGATTGATTCCAATAGGCGGGTAAAAATCCTTTATTGTACCTTTTGACTTAAGTTTCTGAATCTCAATAAAATTTTTAGCATTTTTCTTTATGAATTCCAGGGCATCAAGGGCAACCTCATTGTTCGGGTCTATCTCCATTGCATTGAGGTAATACTGCAACGCATGCGTGATGTCGCCACGGCTCAGATATATGGCCCCCTGACCGATGAGCAGCTCCGTATTGTTGATTTTTATTCCACGTGCAAGATCGTAGTATTTTGAGGCCTCACCGTACGAACCGAGATAAAGGTAGGAAGTTCCCAGTGCAAGATAGAATTCAAAACTGCCTTTGTATTCCTGTGAATATGACTCGAGAAGACGTGTTGCAAAATCAAAACGCCTTTGTCGCATAAGAAGTCTTGCCTGCTGTAATATTGTCTTCCCCATTTTCCGAAACCTTAAAATCCGCGGAGTTTCTCCATTACAGAATCAATCTCTGCATTAAGGAATTCAAGTTCAGCATCATTTACCTGATCGCTGTTTTCTATCTCGGCAATATGATCAAGCAGAAGCTGAATGTATTCCATGTCGATCTCATCTGAATCACCATATTTTACATTGTTACCGCCTGAATTTCCAGTACCTGAAACATTTTTTTGCTCAAAATCTTTGGCACCTGCTTCTTTTGCGGCAGAAGGAACGTTTGTAAACGACATTGACGCATCATTCCAGTAGGCGCTTTCCGGATCAACCACAGAAGGCATGTTTTCCCAGTACCATGTCTGAATGTCCGCATCTGACAATTCAACAGGCTTTGGAGCCTCAGATGAACTTGCAAGTTTAGTCGGATGATCAGGCAGAAGTGCCACGGTACCGGCATCCAGCTCTTTAATAAAGCTCTCACCAGCAGGATCGTTTCCTCCAGTTGAGCATGAAATGTAGAATGTATATGCCTCAACCTGATACGGGTCTACAGTCGCAGGCTTCCAGTTGACTCCTATTCCTGAATTGTTGTACGAAGATGCAGAATTGAATCCCTTGGCCTCATCAATCGAAGGCTTCCACAGTTCTGAAGAAACCCTGTTCTTTGAGGCAAGAGTTACAGTTTCAGGTGTTCCAAGTCTCTGGCTTGAAAGAATGAACCTGATTGCCGCATTTGCATTCTCTGAAGTGACCCACTGCTCGTCATAAAATGCATTGTACTGCTTTTCCTTGTTGATTTTTCCAAGGGTCTTGGTTGAAAAATGTGTTCCGTTTCCTTCTCCAAGATAGGTGTCAAAGATGCCTTTTACTGCCATCGTCTTTGTTGTTTTTGTCAAATTGACCGCATAAAGCGTAACACGGAGCATGTCAACCCTGGTAGAAGTGGCGATTGACGGCATGAAACTGAAATCAACAATCAGCTGTGCCTTGTTTCCAACCTGATATACCATCTGACCGCCATAAGGAGTCCTGCGTGCCTCAGTCTTTATTCCGTTTCGTTTTGTAAGCACGTAATTGCGTCCGTCCATCTGAAGAACAAAATAAGAAGATGTCAGAGACTCCTGTGTAGAAAGAAGCGGTATTTCTCCTTCTGTTTCCGGGATGGCATAAATACAGAAACCACCTGTCCTTCCATCAAGCTCAATCATCATGTCGCCTATCTGGAGCGTATAATGTTTTTCCGGTATGTATATCCATCCAGTATAAGGATCATTCGTTATCTTGCTGCGCCTCTTAGCCTCGCTGTTGCCCTTGAGGTTTGCCTTGGTCCTGAGCTTTGAAGGATCCTTTTTCGGCTGCTCGGTTTTCTCTTCCTGAACAGCCGCTTTTTCTTCCTTAGTGGTAGAAACAGTAGATTCTTGATCAGAGAGTGTTGCCGATACAGTCTGGGCCGCAGAACTGACAGTAAAAAGTAAAGTTCCTATTATGGCTGCTATTGCAGGTTTGATCAGTTTTCTCATATATCACAATCTCCCGTTTAGTTGGTCTTTTTCTTTTTGGCATCAACAAGCACCTGAACCCATGAGGCCTTTGCCTTAAGTGAATCAAGTGCAGAGTTTGATGTAGAGCTTTGACTCTTGCCAGAGGCTTTACGTTCCTGTTCCATCTGCTTGAGTTTTTCTATCTTGTCCTGAAGCTGCTGTTTTGAAGCATCTGCATTAGTCTTGTTTATCTGACTCTGAGCATCTGCATTTGCCCTGTCAATCTGATTCTGAGCATTTGAATTTGCCTGGTCAATCTGGTTCTGTGCGTTTGCGTTTGCCCTGTCGATCTGGTTCTGTGCATTTGCGTTTGCCCTGTCGATCTGGTTCTGTGCGTTTGCGTTTGCCCTGTCAATCTCGGCCTGTGCATCAGCATTTGCCCTGTTAATCTGATTCTGTGCGTTTGCGTTTGCCCT
>JAGCYQ010000023.1 GCA_017960765.1 Treponema sp. | reverse complement strand
TTTCTGGTATTCTCAGGAATATCCGAGCTTCCTCATAGAGAACATACGCGCACAGGGAACAGGATTTGACGTCAGGGTCACCGAGGTCTCAAACAACCAGGACGTAAGGAACAAACCCACTACAGGAAACATCTGGCTCAGCATAAACAAGCTTCAACATTCCGGCACTGTTACTGTGGACACAAGAACTTCATCTTCCGCACCTCTTGTAGCGCTCAACTACACGGGATCTGGATTCAAGGCGGCCATGGATGGAACAAGGATTGCAACCTTAAGCGGCGTACCATCCATAAACGGAGACATGCAGCTCAAGGCACGCGCAACTTTTGATCCGGCAGGCTTTACTGCAGGCGGTACCCTCATTCTGGATCCTGTATCGCTGACCACCGACGGATTCAAGAACGAGCTTGTCACAAAATACTACCGTGTGGGTCTTGCAAGCGTAGACAACCTGAACATCTCATACGATGTAGGCTACAGCAAGGCAAACGGACTCAAGATGTCCCTTACCGGAAACTTTGCAGATCAGTTCATCAATTCCCTTAAGGCCATAGTCATGGAGATCGGAAAGGATGCAAAGGAAGCGGCTCTGGCACGTCTTTCAAAGGAGCTGAACGAATCAGAGAACGAATTCATCATCAAGACAAAGGAATTCTTTGGAATAGAAGGCGACATAGATCTGCAGAACGTACGTCTGGCCGACATTCAGAACCTGCTGGAAAAGAAGCAGAAGGAAGTAGAGAACTGGCTCAAGGATCAGGCGAACAAGGCAATAGAAGACGCAAAGGAAAAGGCGACAGAGTTCGTTCAGGAAAAAACAAACGAGGTTAAGCAGCAGTTAAGCGACACCTTAAAGGACTCACTGGGCGGCATTCTGGGACCTGGCAAAAAGCCTGAGGAAAAGGAAGACGAAGAGGAGGAAGAAGGAAAGCAGGATTCAAAGGACAAGCTCACAAATGGATTGAAAGATATCGGAAAGGGACTTTTCGGCCGGTAAAAAACCAATATTTTTTCATTTTCCATTTGCTTTTTTTTCAAATAAGACTTACTATATAAAGTAGGAAAGTGGTTATCGGCATCATGAGGTATTATGCGGAAGTCAAAAAAGAAGATTTTTCTTCTTGTAAACAGCATTTTAGCTTCTCTAGTGGTAATTGCAGGAATTCTACTCTTGTGCAGGAATTTCCAGCTGTCCGCAGCCTTTTTCACAAAGAAAGATGATATCCCCTTATTTCCAGACAAAAGAGTCCTGTTCATAACATCCTTCAACGACGAGGTTCCTTCAGTTTACAATCAGAAAGAGGGCATGCTCTCCGTATTCAACGAGTCAGGCGTCTGGCTTGATGTAATATCCATGAATTCACGTGATTACCCGGGAGAGGAAAACGAGAGCCTGTTCCACCAGCTGCTTGAGTACCGACTTAAAAGCAACAGGAAATACGATGCCATAATCGCTGGTGATGACGAGGCACTTTATTTTGTTGAGGAATACCAGGAGGATCTTTTTTCCGGTTTACCCATTTATTTCCTTGGAGTCAACGACATAGACCATGCCCACAAGGCCGCAGAGAATCCGCTCATAACCGGCTCCATAGAAAGCCTGCACCTTGAGAAAACCATAGAGGCTGCCATATCCCAAAACCCCGAAGCAAAGACAATAGTCGCAATACACGACAGCTCCATCTCGGGAAACGCAGACTCCGAGCAGTTCCTGTCACTCAGGATGGAATTTCCGAATCATGTGTTTGAATCTATAAGCACCTCAGACATGACACGCTACGAACTTGAGAAAAAAGTCCGAAGCCTTGACTCAAGCGCAATCCTGCTTTGTCTCTCCGGCTACCATGACTCAGAAGGCAACAGATATACCGGCTATGAGTTATGCCAGATAGTCACCAACTGCGCACAGATTCCAGTCTACACTACAATCCCTGAATGCATTGGGCAGGGGTTTGCAGGAGGCCTTACTCTTGATATGCGGGCATACGGAAGACAGGCCGCCCAGACCATACTCTCAGTTTTTGAGGGCAAGGCACCAAAGAACATAGAGCTTTTTACAAAGAGCATCACTCAGTTCCGCTTTGACTACAAGGTCCTCAAGCAGTTCAAGCTAAAGAAAACATCGCTTCCGTTGAACACCATATGGATAAACCGTTATGATCCTTTCTGGGAACAGAACGGCCTGCTCATCACATCCCTTATAATGATCCTATCCGGCATCGTGGCGATACTTCTTACAGTAGGCCTGGAGCGCCACCACTCAAAGATCATTCAGTCTGAGCTTTCTTCATCACACCAGCAGCTCAAGTATATGATTGACCATGACTTCATGACGGGGCTTCCAAAAATCCAGACGGCACACCAGACAATCAGCGAGCTTCTTGAATCAGGCAAGCGCTTCTCCGTGCTCAAGATAAACATCAACAATTTCCGCAGCATAAACGATGCCTATACACATGCCTGCGGCGACTTCATACTGAACAAGATCGGCCACTTGCTCATGGACATGGAGGATGAGGATTATTTCATGGCACGCGACAACAGCGAGTTCATAATAATCTACCGCAAGGGCTATCTCAGCGATGTCAGCACACACTTTGACTACATAAAGCAGACATTCCTGTCCATACCGATTTCATTCAACGGCGTGTCATTTACGGTCAACACGAAATTCGGAATATTCAACGTACCTACGGACGAGACTTTCTCCGTGGACGAGGTAATGACAGCTGTAGATTACGCCCTGCTTCAGGCAAAAACAGTGGGCAAGTCAAGCTACGTGTTCTTCACCAAGGAGATGGGAGAGGAAGTACGCAACACAAAGAAGATTGTACGTATCCTGGAGGATGCATGCAAGCAGGACGGTTTTGTGCCCTTCTTCCAGCCTCAGATAGATGCGGTTACCGGCGAGATTTTCGGTTACGAATCACTATGCCGCCTCAAGGACAACCCGATTTCCCCTGCCCTCTTCATTCCTATTGCAGAGAACAACGGCTTCATCACAAAGATCGGAAGAATCATGACGGAAAAGGTCATAAAGCAGATGGCATCGATGCGCGACGAGGGTATTCCGCTCAGACGCTTTGCCATAAATTATTCTGCAGGCCAGATTGTGGATACCGGTTACGTGGACTTCCTGCGTGGTTTGCTTGAGAAATACAACATTCCGCCGGAAATGATAGAGATTGAGATTACCGAAAGCCTCTTCCTGGGAAACGATCAGGATTCAGCCACACTGTTCAAGCAGCTTGATGAGCTGGGTGTCTCACTTGCACTTGATGACTTCGGTACCGGCTACTCCTCCATCAGCTATCTGGCATACCTCCCCGTTGGCATGGTAAAGATCGACAAGACCATGGTGGACGTA
>JAGCYQ010000246.1 GCA_017960765.1 Treponema sp. | reverse complement strand
GGGACAACGCGTACAGGAGTTCTGAGCGGGCTCCCCTTGAATCCTTCCAGTCTTTCTGCATGAAGACCGCATCGCATACATCCATCATCGCAAATGATACGTGCATGTAGTCCCCGTGGGAAAAGCCCTGGTTCAGCAGGTTGACGGCTGGAGACATGACCTCATGTCCGAATTTTTTTAGCCGTTCCGAGCTTTCGTAGAATTTGCAGTATACGTTTTCGTCCGTAAGTCCGCTGATTTTTCCTGAAATGTAAATCTTCATCCTATACCCTCTGCGGTTTATATGGAAGACTGCCAGGAGCGGAGATTCCACCGCCGCTTCCTGTCATCTGGCGGCTGAGGTTTATTCCGTTGGCATCGTTATTTCCTTTTGAAAAAGCCGTCGGGTTTGCCTTTTCAAATTTCTTTTTTGATAATTCGATAGCAACCTGTTTTTCAACAAACTCGGCAATCTGTTTTTTTTGTGCTTTCAGTTCTTTCGGATTTCGCCAGCTGCACTGCTGTCCGAGTTCATACATTCGGTCGTAAAGACGGCTCGCAATTCCTGCTCTATATGACTGGCGATATTTGTATTTTGCGTTTTTGCGGATGTTTTGTTTTGCCATTCGGTCTATCGTTTTTACAAGATATTTATACATTTCCGTGGACATAAAAACATCAAGCTCCTCGCCGATAAAAACAATGTTTCCTTCATGGTCGCTGTAGTGGTATGTTGCATAAAGATTTTCTACAGCGTTTGCAAGGACAACACGCCATCTGATAAAACGCTTTGTGCCTTTCACTTTCGCCTTTGTGTAGTCGGAAAATTGCTCTGCGGTGAGTTTATAATCTGCCATCAACTCATTTGCTTTTCTGAGAGCTGAGGCAGCTTCATTTTCATTCGGTGATTTTGACAGGGCGAGTAGCTTCTTCACCTTTCTTTTTACGATTTCCAGTTCATCCATTTTCATCAGTCCTTCCGCTTTCAGTCTTTTTTCATTCTATATCCTCTGCGGCTTGTATGGAAGAGCCAGCCTAGTTGCGGGCTGTCCTATCTGCATGGCGGTTCTTGGAGGAGGAAGCGACTCCTGCATTATCACCGATGAAGAAATCTGCATGGGAGCAGGTCCTGATGGCAGAGAACCCGGCTGGGGACTCGGAGCGGAGATTCCTCCGCCTCCACCTGGAAGCACGGTGTTTCCTCCGGACGCTGAGGAAGCCGTTGTTTTTGCAGGATCCCTGTAGAACGCCGTTCCCTGGGCTATCCTTCCTCCATGAGGATTAAGGGCATCCTTTATCGCGCTTTTTGCACTCTGACCCGTGAGCTGCATTCCCTTGCTGAATCCCGCCGACAGTCCTGAGCCAAGTGCCCCCAAACTTGAAACGCCCGGTTTTGCAGCCGCCATCTGATATGCCTGGCGTCCGGCAGATACTGCCTGTCTTGCATCCTGAACTCTGTTCATTCCGAAACGTGTTGCCTGGCGCGCTTGTGTCGAGCTGACGGAAGCCGCTCTTCCCGCTATGTGTGCTCCGGCCGCTATTGCACCCGCCGCTCCCATGAACTCTCCCATGGACATCTGCGGACTTCCGGTACAGATTGTCGCCGCGAGTTTTGGAGCGTTCACGCATAACGCAAGCGTAAGCAGTCCCGTAAGGCAGACATTTGCGAACTGGATGAGTCCGAACTGGGACGTGTCCAGCATTGTCTGCTGCAGGAGTTTACTGTATACCTCAAGGTTCATAACCATGCACATCGTTATCATGCAAAGCTTGACTGACTGTGCGAAGATTGTTCCCATAACTTTGGAGGAATATTCCTTGAGCTCATCCATCAATGACATCGGAATCAGTACAATGGAAAAAGAGGTTGTTATAGAGTATTCTGCAATAGCCATTATGTACTGGATGAGGCATCCAAGCTGTGTTAGGATCATGAGCAGGACAGCTATCACGCACAGCAGGTACCGAAGTATTGCAAGGAAGGGCAGGTTCATTATTGACAGATCGGCGTTTTTGATTTTTGTCCGCATCTCAAGAGTTAACTGCTCGTCTTCACTGAGGTCGCCCCATGATTTTTTTCCGTCGTATTCGGTTTGCACAGCTACATCATGCGACCATTCCGCCTCCTTCAGTATGTTCCCTATGAGCAGGGTTACGTTGAGCATGGCGTCGGGAGACCAAAGGCCGGTAGATTTTCCGGTAGGATCCTTCATCGTCAGGTCAAGGAAATAGCTGTCAGTCAGGTCCCCTCCGTCCGACCTCTTCAGAACCTTTTCAATGGACTGGACCTGGTTTATCACAGGCTTGACATCGCCCTGAGGGACGTTCGCCGATTTAGCAAGTCTGTCTTTTCCCAGCTCTGTTCCCCATTCTGTAAGAGTTCCTATAAGAGGAACGTCTTCAGTAGAGTTTTTGAGACCGTCATATTGACTCATATACTGGTTTACCTTTGTGGTAAATACAACCGTCTTCATGCACCGGTTTTTCTCTTCCTTCAGCATTTCCACAAGGTCTGACTGTGCTTCCGGCGAGCAGTCCATTCCGAGGCTGATGGCAAATCCGCGGAGTCCGGCGGTAAATGCGGGATAAAGCGACATTACAAGAAAGAATATGACTATCTTCATCAGGCCGCCGACATAGGCTTTCCTCATGTCCATGGTTCCAAACGCCACCTGGACGCTTGACCACACTACGGCAAGCAGACATATTATTCCGGCGAGCTTCCATGCCACTCCTGTAAAACCTGCGGCCGTCGACTCAAAGAACATCAGTATGTTGTTAAAAGGCGTATCTACCATCTTAAACCTCCCTTACTTTTTTCCCCAGTAATATGGAATGCTGCTCCGGTTCAGGTCTTCCTCTATATCCTTTTTTCTCTGTTCCTCAAGAGCCGCCTTGCCCGTCTGCTCCTGTTTCTGCTGCAACTCGTTGATCATAGAGTAGTTCACGAAGCTCGTCATTGAGTCGCACAGGTTCTGCATCTGAAGCGCGTTTGCCTGTGACAGTTTCACAAGGGCTTCCTGAAGCTGCTTGGTTGACAAGTTGCCTTTATTCTTGAGAAGATCCTGTACGGCCATGTTGTATTCTGCGGCCTGTTTCTGTATCTCCATCTGGTTTATGGCATTTGCCTGTGCCATGACAAGTTCCATGGCGGCATCCGTCTGTTCCTTGGTTTTCTGCGTCAGGTAGTAGTCCTCGGGCAGCAGACCATACTTGTCCTTTATGTATTCCTGTTCAGGAAGGGTGAGGACTTCAGCCCATTTTTTGGCCTGGTTTTTAAGGTTTGCGGATGTCTGTAGCTTGATGTCGCTTACAAAATCCGTGTAGGTCCTGTTTCCGCATCCGAGAAAGTCGGCCAATGAATAGCTGTTTCCGTTCACGTCGAAGATGCCCTGATCAAGTTTCCGTTGTGCCCTATCAAGAAGCGAGGCAAAATCCTCAAGACCCCTCACGGCTTCAAGCTGTGCCATCACATCATCTGCCGCCTGTCCTGAGAACAGATACTGTCCAGATGAGACTATTTCCTGAGCCTGCATTACATAAGAGTCAATTGTCGCTTTTGTCGCCATCACCTGGTCGGCGAATGACTTGAGCTGCTGAACGTATCCCACGATTGCCTGAGTGAGTCCGCTTATGTCTATAACCGGCATTCCTGCACTATTGGCAGTGAAAGTGACAATAGAGAGCATGGCAGCAGCCAGTGCAGCCTTTCTGATTCTTTTCATTATAAAGCCTCCTTTAAAAGATATTTGTATTCAACTTTTTTTCTGTCGAGGATTTTAAGCACGAGTTCTGACCCGCAGTTTCTTCCGTATTTCTTTTCAAGATCATCAAGCATCGGATGATCCTTTACATCTGTCGTAAGAATAGCCAGCTGAAGCGCATCTAGGTCAAGCCGGAATTTCCTTACGCCTAGCGATGATTTGTAGAGGTAATCCCTTTTCTTCATCATCCTCTGGGTGTCAGCCAGAAGCGCAATTTCGGATTCCTCAAGGCCGAACAGCTTGTATGCCTCACGGAGCATCGGTGTTGTGGCCTGATCGTCAGGCAGGTAAATTTTTGATGCACACTGAGAGATTATCGTGGATGCAATAGGAGATTGCGCGGCATCGCTTATTTCCTGCGTCGCGAAAACCACGAAGACGTGCTTCTTTCTGAGAGTCTTCAGCCAGTCAACGATTTTTGCCGAGAATGTCGGATTCTTCAGGAACACCCATGCCTCATCCAGAATTAACATTACCGGCTTTCCATCGAACTTCTTTTCGCATTGTCTGAACATGTAGAACAGTGCTGGTGCCACGACACCGCTCGGCATGTTCATCAGCGTTCCCATCTCTATCATCGTCCAGTCCGAAATCATCATGTTCGCCGCCCTGCTATCGAAAAGGTTACCGTACTGTCCTGTGATTATATACGGAGACAGTCCGTCAACTATGTCATTGCGATGATATTCAGGATCTTCATAGTCGCAGTACTGGACGAAACTTGTGAGGTCTCGGCTTTCCACTTCCTTTGAGGCAAGCAGCTTGATAGTTTCAAAAATCGCTTTCCTCATTCCGGGAGTTACTTCAACTTTCTGCTCTGACAGCAGCACCTCTATGAAGTCTGCGGCCCACCTCTGGTCTTCGGGCGTGTCAAGCTCCGCAAGCGGCTGGAATGCTGTCTCGTCCTTTCCCGGTTCTATGTATGTTCCTCCGGCACACATAGTAAGATTCCGGCAGCTTCTGTCCTTGTCGAACACTATCACTTTTGAGCCTGGGTACTTGAGCCACTGTGCTTCAAGCAGAGCAAGCAGAGTTGATTTTCCGGCTCCGGTTGGACCGGAGATCCACGTGTGGCCCACATCCTTTATGTTGAGGTTCAGGAAGTACGGAATGTTGAATTCCGTACCGCAGACAAGAAGAGGTTTTCCATTCCCACATATATCGTTCATGAATCCGTTGTTTTGCAGCCCTGCCCAGATTGATGAGGTGGGCACCACGTTAGATAACGGTGTTGTCGCCACAAACAGCTCCCTGTTGTCCGCATAGATGTTTCCGGGCTGCATGGAGAGGAAGGCCTGAAATGCATTGAACGTCTCGGTTTTGGCGGAGAAACCGCATGATGAAACCAGACCGTTTATGTATTTGGCGTACTCCTCTGCTTTCTCAAGATCCCTGTCGAAAACCATTATGTTGGACACATAGTCTCCGTATCCTATGGCTCCGCTGTACAGCTCTGCCTTGGCTGTGGCCGCATCCATCTCCTCCACAACAGCGGCTGAATTCTCCATGTCGGAATGTGTATGCATAACGCTTTCCATCACCATCTGTCCCAGACTTTTTCTTGCCGAATGGAATTTCTTCTCAGCCTGCTCTATTCTTTTCCCGGCCTGTTCCCTGTCGTAGCACATGAACCTTGTGCTCCATCGGAGCGGACAACCTGCCTTGTTGAGTGCGTCGAACATAGCCGGTATTGTCGCAGATGGAAAGGATTTTATCGTTACTATTGGAATATAATAATCACCAAGTTTCAGCGGCATTGAGTTCTCAAGGTCGCAGTCGGTTACAGCCCGGTCCAGAAGAAGCGTATAATCTTTCGGCAGCTTTCTAAAAGACCAGTCCATCGACATGCTAGAGTGCAACAGCGAGAAAAGGCCGTCTGAATCAAGGCGTTCTATCGTCATTACATTGCTGAGGATTGCGACGGCTTGTGATGTCTGCGCGTTGAAATCCTTCAGCTGATTCTGAATCATCACCGTTGTCTTCTCATCAGAAGCCCTCTTTATGAATGATGAGGCACCCTTCATTTCTATTTCCGGAGGAAGCTGATATGTGAAGATGAGAAAATACCTGTTTTTGAAATGAGCTTTGACATAAGAAAAGTTTAGCTCTCTTTGCCTTTCAATCAGAAATCCGGTCATCTTGCTGAACTCCGATGCCGGATATTCATTTGTAAGTGACCGCTGCAGCTCGAATTGCACTGTCCATCCCTTGCCAAGACGTACCACTGCATTATTGAACTGCATTGACACTGCCGCTATCTTCTGCTCCGAGCTTGAGCCTATGTCTGGAGCAGTGTATTCGTATGCACATGTAAGAGCTCCGCCTTTAAGCAGTACCGTTCCGTTTTCTATCATTATGACATACGGACACACATCTGACATCTGATCCTGAACAGCCGGTTTGTAGTACTTGAATTTAAGAGGATTGTAGATAGCCATCCCTTACCCCCTGTACCTGTCCTGCACCTGTATGTTCTGCAGGATGAACTCCATAAGTTGAGGCTCATTCTTGCACAGCATCTTGCAAGTAAGCAGCGCGACTATCCCGAGCACTATGCACCAGAAACTGATCATGCTGCATAATATCAGGGTTACCATCACGATGCCGTAAAACGCTTTTTCTCCTATACCGAAGAGCTGGTGTTTTTCCATCAATGACTGATGTACCGGTACGCTATAATCCACAGGTTCTGATTCTGCCATGTTTCTATCCTCCTATTAGTATTTCCTTATGTATTTCTGGAGAGGAGCCGGCTCGTACTCGTAGGGCGGTATGTCCATCGTCAGGTTTGTGATGAGGTTGACTTTCTCGCCCTGAGGTATTTTTATCGTCGGCTGTATGTCCAGTGCCTTCTCTAGTATCTTGTTGTTGAGTGACTGTGCCTCTGCATAAGTGTCGCTCATTGCGTTCTGCATGTACATGTTGTTCGAGTTCGCCGTCATGTTCCTTATCTTGGTGTCAAGAAGAGAGAATACAGCTATAAGTCCCAGTGCTTTTGCATATGCAAACGGATGGTTAGAGACGTTGCCCTGGTAACCGCTCATTCCAGTCTTGTCTATTCCCTCAACGCTGCCAAGGTTAATCTCAAGACCGTCAGGCCGGATGAGCGTGTTCCATGCCACCTGTACTCTGTTCTGGTCATACGATATTGAGCTGTCATATGTTGCGAACAGTTTTGAACCCTGCGGTATAAGAAGATACTTCTGATCCCGTGAACTGTAGATGTTTTCGGTGACCACCGCTATCACCACTCCTGGTAGGTCGGTATTAATTCCGCTTTCAAGAATTGCCGGAATTACCGTACCCTTCCACAGGCTGAAGTCTGAATTCCACTGGTAGTTTCCACTTCCGGTTCCTCCTCCGCCTGACTTCCAGAAATCCTGCTTGCTCTGCTGAGGATTGGTTTTCGTCTCTCCAGTCAGCGCGCTTATGTATTGCATGTAGCTGTCTATTGAGTCATTCAGTGTAGTTGGTGTGTAAACGTCAGCACTTCTTCCGAATGCATCGGCCTGTTGCTGGTATGAGGCGTTTCCCGTTCCTGAAGTCAGTGGATTATCGTGAGGAGTAAGAGTTACGTCATTGAAGGCCTTTTGCTGCTCGTTCCGGTTCGTAGTTACCGTTTCTGATGAACTGCCTCCTCCATAGTTCTGGTTTGGAACCTGAACCGGCTGTTTGTATGCAGGTTCCGGCGGTGTCTGCCCCGTTTCCTTCTCCTGTTCGGCTATCGCCTCTGATGCCTCATCGGTTCCCGGAGGAGGAAATTTCTGTGCCATCGCGGAGTTGGAGTCATATTCAGGCACATCTGCACCTATGTCGTAAATCTCACTGGGAACGTAGATTGCATCGGCTTTATCGAGTGAGATTTTTTCCACCTCTTTTTTCTTGCCTGATGACAGAGAGGGAAGTACAACAGCAAAGAATAGGATGAACGCGACCGCTATGCCGCCGATTATCATCATGATCTTGTTACGGTTCAGGAACTGAGCCTTGTTTGATTTTTCGGGAGCCTTTTTTACCTCAGGTACTGCTTCGTTTATCAGCTCGTCCTGAGTTTTCTGCCTCTCTACGCCAGGTTGATCCTCAGGGGGTTCATCATCATTAGCTGCGTTAATCACTTCAAGCATCTCTTGGTTCAGTTCGGCGGCAGCATCGTCAGGTTCCTCCTCATATTCATCATCAGGTTTTCCCGCAGGATTCTGTCCGGCTGATTCCTCCATCCTTGAGAAGATGTCCTTTTTCGTCTCCTCTTCCTCTTCTGGAGTTACCTGAGCCATGTTGATGAGATCATCGGTGGAAAGTCCTCCGTCTTCCTGTGAAGCATCCTGTTCACTTCCGAATCCGAGGACATCATCATTGTCGTTTTCATCATCGTAAGCCATCAGTTCTTCTCCTTTTTGATTGTCACCTTAGTCTTTCCAGTTTTAAGCGTTAGCTGAGTGACAAGTTCGGGTATCGTTATCACGTTCTGCTTGGTAGAGTAATTCACGAGTTCGTCCTTGTTCTTGAATACGGCAGGCTGTTCCATGTTGAGGCTTAGTGGATTAAGCACAATGTAGGTGCTCTTTCCATCATCAAATACAAGTTCAGGGTACCAGTAAGGTTTCGAGCCAGAGCTCTTTATTGTGTAATTGAAGCTCATGTTTCCGCTTATATTCTGGAGGGACTCAATGAAACGACTGTTCTGCTGTTCGTTGAGCCTGTTGACGGCTGCATTTGTCGATGCGCCGGATGCCGGCTGTATGGATATTTTGCTTTCCGTAGAGTCGTTGTAGACCCACTGTACAAACGGCATGTAATGGTCGTTGTAGCTTGTTATCTGAAGCTGATACATGCGTTTGTTAGTTATGATTATCATTGTGCTCTCAAGACTTTTATAGTCCGGTTTGAGCATAAGGTACTGGGTCGCCATTCCATTCACAAGACCCGTTCCCCTTGAAATCTTCCATACATCAGGCTCGGATATGTAGGGAACTTCCATGAGCTCTTCACCAGGCTCAAGCTGAATTACGGTTGTGTGGTATGTCTGACAGTGAATCTGATAAATTTTCTGTGGCTGAAAGACCCAAGCCTTGAGGTGGCCCTGCAAGTATTCCGGAGCTGTGAGCTGATCGGTAAGGTTCTGCTTCAGTGCATCCTTCCCAGTCAGAATCTTATCCCCGGTCTTTGATGTTGACTGAGTGTAGACGGTCTCCGGTGCCTCAACATAAACAAGCTGCCTTTCAATAAGTTGTGTTCCACGGGCAATCTCAAGGGCCTTCATCGCCTCAACGAAGTCATCTTCGGAAATGTCGGTTAGACTTATGATGCCGTCATTTGAAATTGATTCGTTTTTCTGTCCATTTTCATCGTATTCTTCTGTTTTCGTTTCCTTGACATTTCCAAGTGTCGTGCAGCCTAAAAATGCCGTCATGAATACTGCCATTGCAGCTGGAATAATCTTTTTCATTCTGTTTCTCCTCATTATTGTGAAACCAATGTCGTGAAATCGAAATTGGTTATGTAGATGCCGAGTGGATTAAGCTTCTGATCTTCCAAGGCCGGTTCAAGAAGCTGCGTTGAAAGTACTCCTCTCGTCCTTTTCTTTTCCGTTACTTTTCCGGAAAGGGAAGAGGTCGTGATGAAGAAATCAACCTGATAACTGTCGTCTGAAAGTTTCAGAATTGACTCTATCTCGACAGTTCTCTGCTGTGAGCCGAATTTTCCGTTTATGTTGTCAGCCTTTACCATCTCAGTGAATTTGTTTGCCGAGTCCTTTGTCAAAGCTGAATAACAGTCCGAAAGGTTCTGGCTGAGAATTGTTCTATCGGTGGGTATCGCGAACGTGTTGGTTACAAATTTTCGAATTTGATATTCGATGGCTATCTGCGGTACCTTCATACCGTTATAGCTGTAATTCGATACGTTTCCGACGTATTTTGCCTCTCCCCAGTCGCTTACCGTAATGACAAGCGGAACAGTCTTTGGAAGCCTTATAGCCCATACCAGAAGCATTATGCAGATTACAAGGCAACCGAAAGAAGCAATTGCGAAAAGCCTCCACTTACGTTCACCGCGCTCCTCCATCTTCACCATGTTCCGGTACATGTCGAATGGCGTATCTCCGGATTTTTTCAGTTTCCAGTTTGTGCCTGTGGCCATGGTGAACCTCCTTCAAACATTGACATATCCTTATCCAGGTCCGCGCTGTCGAATTCCTCGTACAGCTGGGAAAACTGGCAGGTTTCGGTTATGTTCATCTCGTTCTGCATTCTTCCCCTCTCGATGATTTCTCTCTTCAAAAAGCTTTCCGAGTCAAGATTTTTTGTAAAGAGATCCTGCTGTATGTTTATGAGGTCATCGGGGCTCATCTCAATTGTCAGCTGCATCAGGAACCTCCTCATCGAAAATGTCTTCCGTTATGAAGTCATCCTGTTCGGCTGTATAGAACTCATCGTTCTTTGCTTCTGCCGGGGCAGTGTTAAGGGATGTTCCTGTCACAAAATTCACACGGTAGGGCTGTATGTTTATTCGGCTGTGCACTTTTCCGTCCTTTACCCATGACTTCTGCCTTAGGGTGCCCTGAATCGTCACAGCACGGCCTTTCGTAAGCCCCTTAAGCATTTTCTCTGCGGTATCATTCCACATTGTGATCTGGAAGAAATTCGGAATATCAGCGTATTCTCCATCCTCATTTCTACGTACAAGATTGTTGGCTATCGAGAATACGACATAGGACTTTCCGTCAGCCGTCTTCTTAAGCTCAGCATCCTTCACCAATCGGCCTGTAATGGCCACAACGTTTAAATCTGACATATAAACCTCCTTCAGATTTTTATTTATTTTCTCTATCCGAGATAACGTGTGATTATCTCTTTCTTCATGGAAAGCAATTTTGGAACATTCATTCCGGCCTCCTGTGAGGCTTTACTAAGCTCCTCTTCGACTTCTTTTTTCCTTGAAGGCTCAAGGGCTTCGATCGCCTTTTTTACCGCAATCGCCTCCTGATTGAGGCTCTCGCTTGCTGTTAGTCCGCACCCGGGGCATAGAGAATCAAACTTCCCGTGTTTGGTTCCGCAGACCGGACATATTATCTGAGCGTTGGCGGCTTTCAGCAGGCTCTGTTCTTCCTCCTTTTTTCTTTTTTCCTCTGCCATGTATGTTCTGAACTGTCTTGCGCTGTCATCCTTGCATGACATGGAGTAAAAGTAGCCCTGAAGGTTCTTTGGTTCGTGTTCCTTGCATTGTGTATGGCACCAGTCCAGGTAATTCGTCCATTCATCAGGAGGTATCTTTTGTCTAAGAAGCATGTCCCTAAGCATGGGGATATACGACTTGCCGAACGGAAAGCCCTGAGAATCAAAGAGGTGGCGGACATGTTCAGTTATTTGTATTGTGTTTTTTTCATCATCCTTTGAATCATCTGAAACTTTTCTTGCCTGAGGATGATTATCTGGGGAATCATTATTAGGGGGATTATTTAAAGCATCGGAACTTTGGTTCTTATGCCCATCGGAACTTTGGTTCCGATGGCTTGAGTTTTCCACAGGAACTTTGGTTCCGATGGCTCCTTCTCCATGCTTTGAGAATTTTAGTTCGACCAGACTGTCTGTGGCACAGTAATACACGGCGAGCCCGTTTTTTGTCAGAGCCGTTTTCTTTTTCATCAGTCCTGCATCGACATATCTTGAGAAGCGTTTCGTCACTGCTCTTGTTGTTCCGATTCCGAAGATGGGAAAAGTGTTGATTAGAGCCTGATAGTTCACCCAGTAATATATGTGACCGGCCTCACTGTAGATTTCTCCCTTTGAATCCCTGAGCATCCTCATCTTGCCGCTTCCTGCAAAGTCAAGGTACCATTGGAGAATATGGGCATCCACGATGTCCAAACCAAGCTCAATCATCGCAAGCTGGTCAAAACCGGCCACACAGTTCTGGAAATAGACGGGTATGTTCATTTTACGGGACCTCCTGTAGGGTTCGTCAGGAAAGTAATGTCTCGGCAGTGGGAAACCAAAGGGCAGAATTCGGACAGACGACTAAATTCACAATGCCTGCAGTTTCTTCCGGGTTTTACCCCTACAGCAGTACATGTGAGCTTTTTTCCGTCCAGCATTTTTATTGTCACCCTGTCGCCCGGCTCGAACTGTATCTTCCCGTTTTTAAGCAAATCCAAAATCATTATTTTCTCCTACAGAAGAAGTGGCAGCTGCTTGGCATCCATGTACTGCTTGTGCAGTTCCTCAGCAAGACTCTTGGTGACATTCTTGGTTCTGCTCAGATAATCCTTTGCCGCCTGAATTGCAAATAGCACAGCCTTGTATTCTTGCCGTGATTGGTACTGGATGCTGCGCCATGAGAATTCTGTCTGGCCTGTCGAATTTTCATACAGAAACATGCTTTCTGACATCCGTGTCTTGTTGTTAAATCTGACCCGCAGCTCAGCTTCTTCCCGTCCGTTTCTTGTCTCCTTGCCTTTTGCCTTGAATGTTATCATTCATGTCTCCTTTATCTAATACTCAAAGTCCCAATCATCATCCTTTGAGTTTGTAATGCTTGACTTTTTGATTGAATGTGGTATATTAGATATGTCTGGGAGTTCGATGGAAACATCGGGCGCCCTTCTTGACAAGGGCTGTCGTAGTTTGGCGGCCCTTATTTTTTGCATGTCAAACAATTGGAAGGATCCTGTATCTTCATGGAAGAATAATGCCAAACCATTTTTACCCCTGCGAGTTTCCTTAAAATCCATGCTTTTAGAAACAAAGTCATTACTGAATTCATGTAAAAATATAGCAACCCCGTTTGAGAATCTTTTTCTCATGCCATCTTTGTAATTTGCTCCCAATGTATTTTTTGTTGCTTGAGTCTCATAAAATGCAGTTACTTCCTTAAAATCCATGACGATTCCGTTTACGATTGCGTCAGGCTTCTTGCCTGGCTTTGAATTGTCTTCTTCAATCAGTATGACATCAAATCCAAAAGAAGCGAGTACCGTTGCAAGCTTACATTCCTTCTCATAAGCCTCACGGTTTTCCTTTCGTGATGAATTCTCACGAAAAGTTCCTTTATAAGTTTTTCCTGAAAGAATGTATGTTTTTGTCACTGTGTCATATTTTTCTTGAAGACGATCTCTGACAAATTTGTCGTTCTCCGGCGAAAGATCCCGGCGGTAAATTCCGAATAGCTTGAATATGGAAATCAAATCCGTAGTTTCAGTTTCCGTCTCTTTCATTTTTACTCCTTACCTCAGTAATTAAATAGCCCCAGTTGCTCTGTCTGGAAATTTTTGTACAGGGAGTTCCCTGAAGGACTTGACCAGTTCGTTAAAGTCATGGACTGAAAGGGTCATGGTATCCCCGCCACTCCAGCGGCCGTCTTCCTCCTGCGAGAAACAAACACCAAAAAAGAATTCTTCTTCGGTTCCCCTAACATAACCGACTACGTTATCCCTGACCATAAAGGCATCACCTTTGTCTGTAGTTAATTCATATTCAATCTCCAGAATATTAGTCGCGCTCCTTCGTTTTTTGGACTGATGGACTTTGTGTTGGAGTTTTGCCAGGACAACGGCTGTTTCTGTTAGCTCTGAGTTGTTTGAACGCAGTCTCTGATGATTCATAATTGCATTTTCAGTTCTTGTGATGCACATCAGGTTGTCAATTTTGCAGTTGTAATGATCTCCGTCCTTAAAGGTTATTATGCATCCGTCTGGAACTTTGCCATGGTGTTTTTCCCAAACCAAGATATGTTTAAACATCCATTTATTCGGTTCTGCAACTTTTACCTTCAAGTAACCGTTTGTTGTCATTACTTCTGATCCTACTGTCATGTTGTTATGTGGAACATTCCCTTTTTTGAACCAGCCTTTACTGCTTCCTGGCGCACACCATCCTTTTTTTCCTTTGTTTGAGGGAACATGGCCGCTTTCAAAACGTCCTGTTAATCCTGAGATTAAATGCATTCTTGCACGCAACCCTTTTATACCTTCCGTAGTGTAATCTGTTCCAAATGTCTTATTCAGCAGTTCCGTGATTTCCACGGCAGTTTTACCAGTATTGTGCCGGACGAGGAATTCCCGTATATATTCCGGATAACGTTCTTCTTTCATTATTTACCTCCGAGAAGCTTTTGCTTGGAAGATGTTTCTGAAACGCTGTCTTTGATAGTCAGGAGCGCCGGCATGTCCTTATTGAGAAGTCCGCAGCTTTCGGCGGTTCTTATGGCAGAGACTTGTACGCTTGCCACCTTCAATATCTGACTGGATATACTGCATACCGTCTTTGCTTTCTTTATTAGCTTGTCGAATTCTTTCTGGTCTTTAATCTGATCATCATCCTCAACTTCTTCAAGCATTGCAAAAAGATGGTTATTCAAATCTGCTAGATTGTTTTTCATCTTGCGCCTCCCTGTCTCAGTTCCTTGATTCTTTTTTCCTCGTCCTTCGGAAGTTTTGCGTATTTAGCCTGTATAGTTTCATGTGAAAGATCTGTTAGCTCAAGCATCTCCTTAGGTGTTTTCCCATCAGCTGCAAGAGCCACTGCATGAAGGAATCCTGTTTCAAATCCGTCGGCATATCCTTTTTTCTGTTGTTCCGTAGCTTCGGGAAACGTATTTCTTTCTGCAACAGTTTTTGTTACATTATCACTTTTGTTTTTTTCTTTCGGGTGCTTTCTTTCCATGAGCTTATTGTAGGCTCCGCTTATTGAAGCTCCGTTTTTAACATCCTTGACAGCTTCCTCGTCCTGAGCTATAGCCATTGCACGTTCTACCGTAGATTTACTTTTTCCCGTGAGGCTGGTCAGCTTTTTCCGGATGTACTTTACCTTTTCCTCTCCATACAGCTCAGTATACTTTTCAACAGCAGTCATCAGTTCATTGTCACTAAGATTCCTCCGCTGAATTTGCTCGTCCATGGCAGCCTGCAAAGCCTCCTCACGGGAAGCGAATGACTCATACATGACCGGCACCTGGAAGCAGCCTGCTTTTCGTGCAGCCTTTAGTCTAGTGTGTCCATCTACAAGTATGTCCTTCTCTTTCCAGATTATGAGAGGATGGGCATCAGAGAATCCCTCCGCCTTTATTTTCTCCGCGATACTGTCAATGTTTTCTTTATCCTGCAGAAATAGATTCTCGAATTCAGGATCTGTCTTTACAGAATCAGTCGCAATGTACTTTGCGGCCTTTGCCACTCCTGTATTGCTGTTGCCAAATGTATCCATGTCCATTGAAATTGTCAGAGCCTTTTTCATTAGAAAGCCTCCTTAATGTCAAGAGGTTCACCGGAGATTATTCCGGCAAGCTCAACCACTGAAGAACGGAGCTTAGACCAGTCTTTTGAATTTCCTATCAGTTGATTGCGGTCTATACATTCTCTGGTCTTAACGGTATCCGGAATTTTTGGATTTACAATATATTTGCTGAAATTGTTCTCATAAAGCTGAAAATAATCTTTCTGTGATGTCTGATTCTCAGGCTTAACTTTATTGAAAACAATTTTCCAG
>JAGCYQ010000245.1 GCA_017960765.1 Treponema sp. | reverse complement strand
CTGACGGCACAGCTCCGGCTCACTTTCCATGATCTTGCAGAATAGGAAATTGTTTGCGAATGTTAGTTCCTCCCATGACGGGTACTTTTTGTTTTTTGGCATAATGGCCTCCTTACACTATATAAATAGTATGTGACCCCCAGTTTTTAACGCGAATTTGGGAGAAATTTTGAATTTTTTTTCTTGCTTTCCTTTATATTACACAGTCTACCCCAACCAGTAAGATTCAAAGCAACTGAGTTATTAGAGATTAGAAACAAGTATGCCGAATCTTGAAATAATGTATGATTCAGTGTACTATTTTTGTGAGTATCATATAAAGAAAAAAAGGAGATTTTTATGAGTTCAAATCGTAATTCTTTCTCCAGCTCTGTCGGTTTTATTCTGGCGGCGGCTGGTAGTGCGGTCGGATTGGGCAATATCTGGCGCTTTCCGTATCTTGCCGCAAAGGATGGTGGCGGTCTTTTCCTGGTCGTCTACATTGTTCTTGCCCTGACATTTGGTTTTACCCTGCTCTTTTCCGAGATTGCAATCGGACGTAAGACAAAGCAGAGTTCCCTTACTGCATACGGTAAGCTCAACAAGGGTTTTGGCTGGCTCGGTGGTTTTTCCGTGGTGGTCCCGTTCCTGATTCTGCCGTATTACTGCATTATCGGTGGCTGGGTATTGAAGTATGCCGTAGCGTTCATTTCAGGTCAGGGTATTACGGCCGCTGGTGACGGATATTTCGGTTCGTTTATCACACACAAGTATTCCCCGATTATCTTTGACGTGATTTTCCTTGCCGCAACTGCATTTGTAGTTTTCCGTGGAGTAAACAAGGGAATTGAATCACTTTCCAAGATTCTTATGCCGATTCTTTTCTTTCTTGTAATCGGAATCGCAATTTTCTCTGTCACTATCAAAAGCCCGGAGACAGGTCGCAGCGGTATAGACGGTCTTAAGCTCTATTTTGTTCCATCATTTGAAGGACTGACGGCTAAGAAATTCCTTGTGGTCGTAATGGATGCCATGGGTCAGCTGTTCTACAGTATCAGCGTTGCAATGGGTATCATGGTAACTTACGGTTCATACTGCAAGGATAACGAGAACATGATTAAATCCGTCAACAGAATTGAATTCTTTGACACAATCGTTGCAATTCTTGCCGGCATAATGATCATTCCTGCTGTGTATGTATTCATGGGCAAGGAAGGAATGACAGGCGGTCCGGGCCTCATGTTCGTTGCAATCCCGAAAGTATTCCAGCAGATGGGTGCCATCGGTCAGGTCATCGGAGCCATCTTCTTTATCATGGTTCTGTTTGCTGCCCTTACAAGCTCAATTTCTGTTCTTGAGGCAGTAGTCGCGGGCATCATCGACAAGTTCGGTGTAAGCAGAAAGAAGGCCACAATCATCGAGACAGTTATTGCTCTTGTAATCGGAGTCATAATCTGCTTTGGCTACAACTTCTTCTACTTTGAGCTTACTCTTCCAAACGGAGCAGTTGCCCAGATTCTGGATATTGTTGACTATATCTCTAACAACATCCTCATGCCTGTTGTTGCAATCGGTACTTGTATCCTTATCGGTTGGGTAGTCAAGCCAAAGACAGCCATCGAGGAAGCTACAAAGAACGGCGAGACATTCGCAAGAAAATGGCTTTACATCATCATGGTAAAAGCCGTTGCACCTGTTCTTCTTGTTGTTCTTCTGCTCGGTTCACTTGGAATAATCTAATTCCTTAACAGGGGAAAGGTCATCTGGCTTTTCTCCTTTTTTTTTCGACCATTAAAAAATGCTGTTCCCATCAAAAGCAAAAATCACCCAATAAATGACAAAATTTAATTAGCTTATTATCCACTTCTATGTTATACTTTTAAAATACAGGAGGAGTGAATGTCAGAATATTTCGGAAAAGATGTTCCCAAACTCGGTTTCGGCTTGATGAGGCTTCCAAAGCTGGAAGATGGCAAGACAATCGACATTGAGCAGACCAAGACAATGGTTGACATGTTCATGAAGGCAGGCCTTACGTATTTTGACACGGCTTATGTCTATGAGGCCGGCGAATCAGAAAAGGCGGCAAAAACTGCACTTGTTGAACGCTATCCCCGCGAATCATTCACTCTATGTACAAAACTGAATGCCGGTGTTGCCAAAAACGAGGAGGATGCCAAACAGCAGCTCTTTACCAGCCTTGAACGTACTGGCGCAGGTTATTTTGACTATTATCTTTTACACGCACTGGGCAAGGGCAACATCAAATTCTACGATGACTATCATCTCTGGGATTTTGTAAAGGAGCAGAGAGACAAGGGCCTTATAAAATACTGGGGCTTCTCATATCACGATGACCACAAATTCCTGGATCAGCTTTTGACGGAACACCCCGATGTTGATTTTATTCAGCTTCAGATTAATTACGCGGACTGGGAAAGCAACAATGTTGAATCAAGACTGTGCTATGAGGTTGCAAGAAAACACGGTAAGTCGATTGTTGTAATGGAGCCGGTAAAAGGCGGTGCGCTTGCAAATCCCCCTGACTCCGTTAAAAAAGTCTTTCAGGATGCAAACCCGAATGTGTCCGTGGCCTCTTGGGCAATCAGATATGCGGCATCTCTTGACGGCATCATTACGGTATTGAGCGGAATGTCCAATATTCAGCAGATGCAGGATAACCTCAGCTATATGACAGACTTCAAGCCACTGGATGAAAGCGAGAGCAAAGTAATTCTTGAGGCACAAAAGGCTTTGTCGGAAGTTGAGCAGATTCCGTGTACATCCTGCCGTTATTGTGTTCCGGGCTGTCCTGTTCAGATTGCGATACCGTCGCTCTTTGATGCCATGAACCGAAAACTCATCTATGACGATTTTGAGGCGGCAAAAATGTTCTATGGATGGTCTACAGCCAACAATGCTAAACCGAGTGAATGCGTTCAGTGCGGCCAATGTGAGAGTGCATGTCCACAGCATTTACCAATAATTAAATATTTACAGGAAGTTGCGGCTTTATTTGAAGCCTGACGATATTTGCTGAATGATTTGGAGGAATCTATGGCATGTTTTTTAGTCCCTCTGGCCGAGGCTGTTGTTGTCTCAGCAGTTAAAGCTCTGGTAGGAAACAAAAAGTCTGCATCTGATGTTGTTGCAGAATCAAAAGAAACCACTAAGACTGTATCAATCAAACAGAAACTTGGCTGGCTTCAGAACCTGCTCTACGGTGGAAGCGCCCTGCTTGCTATTGAACATATCTATCATGGGGAAGTTATCCTTTATCCACCTTTCCTGACTGCAATGCGTAATCCAAACGACATTCCGGAGATGCTGCACGAGATGTCTACGGTCGGCGTAGGAATGGCAATTCTTGTTACCGCGGTCTGGGGAATTGCTGTTGGAGTCTCCGCGGCATTAAAGAAAAAAGACCATACTCTTGCCGGAGGTGCTGCCTGATGTGTGAGATTATGACAATAGCCGCTGCTGTTCTCTTTACAGTAATCTTTGCGGCACAGAAAAACAAGGGACATTTCAGCAAGCCTGTTTTTATAACAATGCTTATGTTCTGGGGAGCTGCCTTGATGTGGGCCGTTGACGGTGTTGCATGCGTCCTTGAGGGAGAAGCTTTCTTTGACATCAGCATGGAAGACACGATTCTTGGCTTTATAATTCTTGGAGCCGGACTTGTGATCTTTGGCTTTATGCTTTTGATTGACAAGGCCAAAAAAGCCAGGGCATAAAAAGCATGGCAGAAAAATACCAGGATCTGGGTTTTGCAAAGCTGGATACTGACCGCAAGGAACGTACTGGCTTTGCAGAAGTCGTTTTTTGTCAGGGCAAGGACGATTCATTTTTAACTCAGATATTTAAAAATCTATTTGAACAGAACGGAGAAGTACTCGGAACTAGAGCTGCTCCCGAACAGGCTGAATTACTCAGGCAGACTTTCCCCGACATCGTATACGACAAGGTTTCCAGGATAATCAAACTCGAAAAACCCAACAAGGAACGCATCGGAAAAATCGCCGTATGTACTGCAGGAACAGCTGATATCTCCGTTGCAGAAGAGGCCGCTCAGACAGCTGAATTTTTTGGAGGCAATGTCCTTCGCATCTATGACGTTGGTGTAAGCGGAATCCACAGGCTGCTTTCCAAGACCGAAGAGCTGAACAGTGCGAACTGTGTTGTTGCCGTGGCAGGAATGGAAGGAGCTCTTGCAAGTGTAGTCGGAGGACTGGTTTCTGTTCCTGTGATTGCAGTACCAACTTCTGTCGGATATGGAGCCAGCTTCAACGGACTTTCTGCATTGCTCACCATGCTCAACTCATGCTCAAACGGAATAAGCGTCGTAAACATTGACAACGGTTTCGGAGCCGGATATCTTGCGACACAAATCAACAGGCTTGCGGTAAATGGCAGCACAAAAGGAAAATGATTATGGACGACAATTCTTTGTATCTTGAATGTACCTCGGGAATCAGCGGGGACATGGCGGTTGCGGCACTTCTTGATGCGGGGGCAGACCAGGACGTTCTGGAGGCAGCCCTCAAATCAATTCCGGCACAGGGTTTTAAAACAGAAATCTCGCGGGTAAACAAGGGTGGAGTCAGCTGCTGTGACTTTAACGTAATCCTTGATGCTGAACACGAAAACCACGATCACGACATGGAATACCTCTACGGCCACGAACATTCACACGAAGAACATGCGCACGACCATGACCACGAGCATCATCACCATGAACATGAAGAACATGAGCATACACATGACCACGAACATTCACATGAGCATGCACACCACCACCATCACACGGGAATCAGGGAAATATTTTCAATCATAGATAAAACCAACATGACCGACGGGGCACGGACACTTGCAAAAAAAATCTTTGACATCATCGCACAGGCAGAATCCACAGCCCACAATGTCCCAGTAGAAGAAGTACATTTTCACGAGGTTGGGGCAATTGATTCAATCGTGGACGTAATTGCACTGGCAGTCTGCTTTGACAACCTGCATCCCACGCATGTCTATGTTCCTCATTTATGCGAAGGCACTGGTACCGTAAGATGCCAGCACGGTATTCTGCCAGTTCCCGTACCAGCCGTAACCCACATTGTTGCCGCCCATAACATTCCCCTTGAGCTTATGGAGGAGCATGGGGAATTCGTCACACCCACAGGAGCCGCCTTTGTTGCCGCTGTCAGGACCGATGCCCAGTTACCCAGGCATTTTACAATCAACAAGATCGGAATGGGAGCAGGAAAAAGAAATTACCGCCGCCCCAGCATTTTACGTGCGATGATGATCCATGAGATTGCTGAGCCAAAAACCGAGGACAATACAGTCTACAAACTGGAAACGAACATAGATGACTCAAACGGAGAACAGCTTGGTTATGTGATGGACTTGCTGTTAAAGGCAGGTGCTTTCGACGTACATTACATGCCATGCTTCATGAAAAAGAACAGGCCGGGCTATATGCTTAGTGTTGTGTGCGACAAGAGCATGATTCCAGAGCTTGAGCATATAATCTTCAAGAACACCACGACAATCGGAATCAGACGCATGAAATATGAGCGTTCAATTCTGCCACGCAAAACTTACACCGTCCAAACAATCTGGGGAGAAGCGGCAGTAAAAGAGGTAATCCTTGACACCGGAGAAAAACGCATCTACCCGGAGTATGAAAGCATAGTCAAAATCTGCAGGGAAACCGGCTTGTCATACTCAAAGGTGTATACAGAGATATTCAAGGCAACTTCCGTGTAAGTTCAGCTTAAGGAACTGATTGCAGACCAACCCGTTTTTCGGTATAATGCTTTTGCAGAGGTGAGCTATGGGCGGTGTATTTGGTGTAGCATCTAAAGGCGACTGTTCTTTGGATTTGTTTTTTGGCGTTGACTATCATTCACATCTTGGAACACGCAGGGGTGGACTTGCGGTTTTTCAGGAAAACAAATTTCAGCGTGTAATCCACAACATTCAAAACTCTCCCTTTAGGACAAAGTTTGAAAACGACATGAACGACATGCACGGCCCCATCGGCATAGGCTGTATCTCCGACTATGAACCGCAGCCTCTTCTGGCACGTTCACATCTTGGCCGCTTTGCCCTCACAACTGTGGGCCTTGTCTCAAACAAAGAGGAAATCGTAAACGAACTTTTGGACAATGGAAAGGCCTTTTTGGAAATGTCGGGCGGAGAAATCAACCAGACAGAACTGATTCTTGCCATGATTAACACCCAGAAGACCATTCTTGAAGGAATT
>JAGCYQ010000244.1 GCA_017960765.1 Treponema sp. | reverse complement strand
TCCTTTTTGAAAAAAATGTGTTATACTATAGTGTATGATATTCAATTATAAAAGATACGTAAGATATGCCGGTTTAATCCACATCTGCGCCCTTTCGCTTTCTTTAAGTGCATGTAAAAAAGAAAACAGGCTTTTGGGAAAATGGACTGCAAGCAACAATGTCTCAATCTATGAATTTGAAGAATCAGAGTACAGGCTGAACATAGAAATCATGTTCACGACCATCTGCATCAAGGGCACCTACCGTATTGAAGGCGACAAATTCCTTACCACCGCCAAGCAGACTTCCTACGACAACGGCCAGTCATGGTCAAAAAACAAGGGGGAGCTGATTCCAAAAGAAGAGTACGAGGGAAAGATTCAGTTCAACGACGACGGCACCATCACGATTGACGGTCTTGTCTACACTAAATCCTAGTTTTTTAGCGGAAGTATACGCTGATTAGAAGAGCCCCGGAACGTAAGGTTCAAATCCTTCAATTCCTGAACAAAAGGACCGTCCACAAGCACATCAATGCACGAGAGCATGTCCGCAGTACATTCAATATGCTTTTTTCCGTCCTCAGGCAGCAGGTCCACGTCATAGACATAGCCTGTATAGCACCAGATTGTCTTTTTGGGATAATTTTTCCTTACTCTATGTAAAAACGGTGTCAAAACCCTCTGATTTTCCTCCTCAAAGGGTTCCCCTCCCAACACCGTAAGTCCGCTTATGTATTCAGGTGCAAGATACGACAGAATTTCTTCTTCCGTGTCTTTTGTAAACACCTTTCCGAACTGGAAATCCCATGTCTTCGTGTTGAAGCAGCCGGGGCAATGAATCCTGCAGCCGGACACAAACAGGGAGACTCTTACACCCTCTCCGTTTGCAATGTCAGTCCTCTTGATTTCCCCATAATACATGTTCTTTCCGTCCAGATGACCGATGGCCTACAGATGAAGTACCCGCTCCTTGATTTCCTGGGTACGTCCCTGATTCCAGTACTGAGTGCCAATATAACCGCAGGTCCTGCGTGCGACATTCATGGTTGCCTGATCGTGGTTTCCGCAGTTGGGGCATTCCCACACAAGCTTGCCGTCCGCATCGTTGATGATCTGAATCTCACCTGTGTAACCGCATTTCTGGCAGTAGTCGCTCTTGGTGTTCAGCTCGGCATACATGATGTTGTTGTATATGTGGCGGAGCAGGGTCATGACTGCCGGTATGTTGTTCTCCATGTGCGGAACCTCAACATACGAGACGGCTCCTCCCGGTGACAGCTGCTGGAATTCTGACTCAAAAGTAAGCTTTGTAAAGGCATCGATTTTCTCGGTTACGTTTACGTGATAGCTGTTGGTAATGTAGTTCTTGTCGGTGACACCCGGAATAACGCCGAAACGCTTCTTAAGGCACTTTGCAAACTTGTAGGTCGTGCTTTCAAGCGGGGTACCGTAAACTGAGTAATCTATGTGCTCTGCTTCCTTCCATTTCTTGCAGGCATCGTTCAAGGCATGCATTACCCTGAGTGCAAAAGGCTTTCCCGCATCGCTTGTGTGTGATTCACCTGTCATGTAGCGTACACACTCGCAAAGGCCTGCATATCCAAGGCTGATTGTTGAGTAACCGTTGTACAGGAGCTTGTCTATGACCTCTCCTTTCTTAAGGCGTGCCAGGGCACCGTTCTGCCAGAGGATTGGTGCGGCATCACTCTTTGTACCGATAAGCCTCTTGTGGCGGATCTGAAGTGCCCTGTGGCAGAGCTCAAGGCGTTCCTCCATGATCTCCCAGAATTTCTCCTCGTTTCCTTTGGATGAACATGCAACATCAACAAGATTGAGCGTTACGACTCCCTGGTTAAAGCGGCCATAGTACTTGGGCTTTCCTGTCTCAGGATCAACGTATGTAGTAAGGAATGAGCGGCATCCCATGCAGGGATAGCAGTTTCCGTTGCCGTTCTTGTCTATCTTAAGCTCAAGCATCTTCTTTTCTGAGATGTAGTCGGGAACCATGCGGCGGGCTGTACACTTTGCGGCAAGCTCCGTAAGGTAATAGTACTTTGAATTCTCCTCAAGGTTATCAGGCTCAAGCACATAAATCAGCTTGGGGAATGCCGGGGTAATCCATGCACCCTTCTCGTTCTTTACGCCCTGATAGCGCTGTTTGAGGACCTCTTCTATTATGAGGGCAAGATCGGCCTTTTCCTGCTCGTTCTTTGCTTCATTCAGGTACATGAAGACGGTTACGAACGGGGCCTGACCGTTGGTTGTCATAAGAGTGATTACCTGATACTGGATTGTCTGTACACCGCGGGTAATCTCATTGCGAAGCTGGCGCTCAACCATGAACTTGAACTGCTGTTCGTCAAGGTCCATGCCAATTTCCTGCATGGTCTGCTGAACGTCTTTTTCTATTTTCTTGCGGCTTATGTCAACAAAGGGTGCAAGATGGGACAGGGAAATGCTCTGTCCGCCGTACTGGCAGCTGGCAACCTGTGCGATTATCTGAGTTGCGATGTTGCATGCAGTTGAGAATGAATGGGGACGGTCGATTCTTGTTCCGCTGATTACAGTTCCGTTCTGGAGCATGTCCTCAAGGTTCACAAGGTCACAGTTATGCATGTGCTGTGCAAAATAGTCCGCATCGTGGAAATGGATGATTCCCTCATCGTGTGCGCGTGCAATCTCGGGGTCAAGCAAAAAGCGGCGTGTAATATCCTTGGATACTTCTCCGGCCATGTAGTCGCGCTGAACGGAAACAACAGTCGGGTTCTTGTTGGAATTCTCCTGTTTGACTTCCTCGTTGTTCTCTTCCAGCAACGTCATGATCTGCTTGTCGGTAGTGTTGGCCTTACGCAGCTGCTCGTGGGTGAAACGGTATTTAATGTAGCGCTTGGCAACCTCGTAGGCACCGTGCTCCATAATGCCGGTTTCAACCAGGTCCTGAATATCCTCAACATTCAGGGCATGACCTTCCTTGTGGCACTGAATCTCT
>JAGCYQ010000002.1 GCA_017960765.1 Treponema sp. | reverse complement strand
GCTGGTGTATGTCTTACCGGAACCTGCAGGTCCAACGGCAAAAATCATGTCGTTTTCCTGATAGGCTTTCACCAGTTCCTGCTGGTTGATGCTTCTGGCAGTGATGGGCCTGCCTGTTACGCTATATACGATAACGCCTTCCACGCCCTCCTTATTTGTCTTTTCGCCTTTCAGAATCTGGAGGATTTCCTCTTCCGTCAGGCTGTTGTATTTCAGAATGTGCTTCTGCAGCTTGTCCAGATTCTCCTCAAAGGCGCACATCTCCAATTCGTCGCCCATCACATGTACCACATTTCCTCTTGCCACAATGCGTAGTTTAGGATAAAGCGCCTTAACCATTTGCAGGTTAGAATTGCCTACACCATATAGAATTACCGGGTCTATATCCTCTATTACAATATGTTTTTCTATCATCTATTTTATAATTTGCTGCAAAATTACATATCTATTTTGACATTTCCGCTTTTTTATGTAATTTTGTTCGCGAAAAATATGAGAAGACTTAAGAAAAAGATATTTTACGGCCTTTGCGGCAGTACTGTAG
Source organism: Treponema sp. (assembly GCA_017960765.1). Classification (GTDB taxonomy): domain Bacteria; phylum Spirochaetota; class Spirochaetia; order Treponematales; family Treponemataceae; genus Treponema_D. Next base: position 2,454 of record JAGCYQ010000002.1, on the reverse strand, counting down.
CAGTCCTTGCTACGGTTAGATTTTGTAATCCCAGTGTTATTAATCCTTCTTCTGGCGAAGTCTGTCAGGCCGATACTATTGCTGAGGTGGTAGAGAAACCCGCCCCTTTGGTGCGCAGGCCTCATCACCGTGTTCTTGGCGTGCATTCTTACGAGGAAAGTTTCCCCGATGTTCAGGATGTGCAGATTGTGGCAGCCCGTCGCTGGGGTGTTAAGCCTGTCCAGAACCGGCAGGCAGCGGAACGGCGTAAGCAGGACTTGGTGTATGTGGGTGCTAATCCCTATTATTGTGTTGACAGGTCCATGAGGCAGAGCATTCCATACCTTGTGCCTCGCGCTTCCGATCTGTTGCAGCAGATTGGGAAAAATTTTATTGACAGTCTGTATGTAAAGAACATCCCCCTTCATCGTATCATTGTATCCAGCGTTTTGCGTACCGAGGACGATGTGGCGCGCCTCCGTCAGTATAATGGCAATGCCAACGAGCAGAGTTGTCACAGGTTCGGTACCACCTTTGATATTAAATATGTATTCTACGATGCTGTCCGACCTTCCGACGGCTCTCCCTGCGTATATGTATCCGATGCAATCTTAAAGCCGGTTTTGGCTGAAGTGCTCAGAGATTTGCGTCTGCAGGGAAGGTGCTACGTCAAGCATGAACGCAAGCAATCTTGTTTTCATATCACTGTCCGTTAAACCTTTTTTTGTTTAGGGTGTCAAAGGAGTAGTGAGACAAAAACGTAACAGTTATAAAAATTAAAACAAGATGAAAAAATTATTTATCGTTTCCGCTTTCACATTCCTTTTCGTAGGAAATGTATGCGCACAGCAGGGACAGCGTTCCGAGGAAGAGCGTGCTGCACAGCGTGCCGAGATGATTCAGCGTGTTGCTGAACGTACAGCAAAGGATTTTGACCTCAAGGGTGATGCCAAGGAGGCGTTCATGACTACTTTTAAGGCATATCAGACTGAAATGTTCCAGACCAATATGGGTGGTATGCGTCAGCGTCCTAATGAGGCTGACGAGAAGAAAGAACTAACCGACGAAGAAGCAAATGCTAAGATTCAGGAGCAGTTCACTCGTCAGGAGGAGCAGATCGCTACCATGCAGAAGCGTTTGGAAATCCAGAAGAAGTATCAGGCAGAGTTTGCCAAAGTGCTCACTCCCCAGCAGGTACTCAAAGTGTTGACACCTCAGCGCAACGGCCAACGCAACGGCCAGCGTGGACAAGGCGATGGACAGCGTGGACAAGGTGACGGCCAGCGTGGCTTTGGTGGAGGTCGTGGTGGCTTTGGTGGCGGCTTCGGTGGTCCTGGCGGCTTCGGTGGTCCCGGCTTCTAATCACCTACTATCCATATTATATATGTAAACAAAAAAAGGGCATCATGCCCTTTTTTCTGTTCAATGAATTTACAGGTATAATGTAATGAGTTAACTCCCAACATGTAACGAGTTAACTAATTACATGTATCGAGTTAAGTCCCTGTTTTTTGGGCCCATTTTCGTTCTAAATAAAGAGTATATAGAATGTCTGTTTTTTTTACCAAAAGACCCCCGAAAAAGCTGGCTCTAGCCAAATAGGGTATTGGCTCTAGCCAAAAGGGGAAATGGCTCAAGCCATTTTGGGCATACCCTAAAAGCCAATAAAAAACATCATATGAGTTTGGAGCTTGAATTCAACTCAAGGTAATTAGTTTTTGTTGATGAGGGCAAAATGGTCAAGATGCTCGTCGATGTAGCGGGCTACGGTTTCTGTGACCTCTTCTTCCATCTCTATAAAGGTGTCGTCAAGGTCGTCAAACTCGGGGTACTTTTCAAAGAGGGCCATGAACTCCTCGTCTGAACAGTCTCCGGTTAGTTCGTCGGCATACTTCTCAAAGAGTTTCCTACCTTTATATATAAGGTTACAGAAATCCTTGGCTCCCCACAGGCGCATGGCCTTGGCAAAGGGATTCAGGAAAATAAAGGGACCGTAGCCGTTGTGAATGAGTTGCACAAAGCCGCCATCCATCACCTCCTCGCGGAAAATCATATAGGCAAGCAGGGTAATCTGGTCGGGCTGCAACTGCTGCATACCCTGGGCATTCAGCTCGCCTCCGATGCTGTCTAAGATGTGCTTGTAGAAGACATCTACAAAGGCATCCATTCCCTGAGAGGCAGCCTGTATAATTTCGGCTTCTTGAATCTTAACTTCCATAATTTTGTTGTTTTGTTTGTAATGCAAAGTTATCAAAAATAATCATAAATGGGTAGGAGTTGACAAAAATTAGGGCCCTTTTTTGTGTATTAGTGCAAAATTTACTACTTTTGCATGATTTTTGGATAATATTTATACACCTAATTATTAATTATAAAAGTAAACATGGTTTATTCACACGAAGTACAAAACATGTGTTGCGTGGCAAAAGGCCCCAACCATGGTCCTGCTCCCATTCCAGAAGAAGGTAAGTGGGT
>JAGCYQ010000243.1 GCA_017960765.1 Treponema sp. | reverse complement strand
TTCGCTTTTTGAAAAAAATCGTTAATCGTTAATAGAAAAGGAGTGCAAAAATGGCAGAAGATCAGGAATTATATCAGGCGCTTGTTGCTTTACGACAGCATATCAAGGATACGGCGGAAACAGAAAGGACACCTTCCGTGTGCAACGATGAAGTTTTGCATGAGATGGCAAGACTTGTTCCTGTAAAGCTTTCTGACTTGGAAAGCATTCCGGGGGTGGGAAAGGCATTTATTGACAATTATGGCGAGCAGTTTCTGCGTGTAATAAACCGTCATGAAAGAAATGTTCAGGGTGGCGGATTCCTAAAGGTCTCAATCAACAAATCCGTTTTGGAGACACTCAAGGAACTGGAGAAAAAACTCGTAAACATCAACAAAAGAAACCATCTTCTTTACATGCCCAAGATTCAAAGCAAATATGCAGTTGACCTGTTCAACTCTGAGTCAGACCCGCGTGATATAATTCTTGGTCCCGGCAAAAAGGTAGAGATCTGCAACTCAAAAGATGAATCAACAATGAAAAAAGTAATCTCTCTTTTACGTGCCAACTCCCGCATGCTGCGCGAAAAAGGCCAGAACAACCTCTTTATCGCATACCCATTTGTAAAGGGAAAACTTGCAGGCGACAGCGGTTTTGAAATAAGGGCTCCCCTTGCATTGTTCCCGGTAAACGAAGAAAGGTCTCCGTCAAGCATAAAGCTTTCTCTTGACCGTTCAAGAGACATCCTCTACAACACCACCCTCATACTTGCATATTACAAGACGGCAAACATTAACAAGGCCCTGCCACCGGAAGCACTGGAAGACAACGCTCGCGATTCTTTCTTTGACAACATCACAGTTTTCTTTAAGAACTGCGACCTTGACATTTCGATACCTGAAACAGAAAACGAGCTCCATGCATTCAAGGATTACACGGCAGACACATTCCCGTCTTACAAACCAGGGGAAATGTACCTTGACAATACAATAGTGCTTGGCAACTTCCCTATCTGCTCATCTTCAATTCAAAAGGATTTCCAGCAGATTGCCGAAAGCGGAATAATCAACACGCTGCTCAATGACCTCCTCTCAGACCAAACCGACGAAAATGCCGAAGTTAAGAAGGAAGCTCCGATTCAGGAAAACAACATCTCTTACATTAACGATTTGAACAGCTCTCAGGAAAAAGTCTTGAATCAAATCAACGTAAGCGATGAACTGGTAATGGAAGGTCCTCCAGGAACAGGAAAATCACAGACAATCACCAGCTTGATTTCCCAGGCCGCACTTTCAGGAAAAACTGTACTTATGGTCTCCGAGAAAAAGACTGCCCTTGATGTAGTCTATTCACGTCTTGGTGAGCTTTCAAAATATGCATTGATAATCGATGACGTAAACAACAAGAATCTTTTCTATCAGCAGATGACGGACATCGTTCACATGCAGGCGGGCAAAAACACACCAGAAAAATCATCCGCAACAATTTCCGTAGACATAGAAAATCAGCTTGACGCACTTGAAAAAGTCTCACGAGAACTTTATACACCTGATTCATTTGAGATTGAGCCTTACAAGCTTTATTTGAAATGTCCAAAAATCAATCTTAACGAAACTGCAAATTTCCAGCGGCAGCAGTTCTTCCTGCAAAACGCAAGCGAAGACATACTTCACTACACCTACCCCACACTCTTGAAGTGCTCAACAACATTTTCTGATGAAGACATAATCGAACAGACTGATACATTTACATCATTGAACAAGGCTTTCCCGCTTCTTTCCAAGATGAAGAACAACCTTACTGACTTTGACATCCAGCAGCTTATGTTGCAGTGGCAGGGATTAAAGCCTCAGGTGGACGAGTACAACAAAAAGAATGCGATTGCAAGACTCTTTACGGGCGGAAAAACGAAAAAGGCTGTCAGGGACTTTGCAAGCAATTACTTTGACACACAGATTCCGCAGAACGCAAAGGCAATCATTCAAAAGCCTGAAGAATTCATTGCAGGTGTTGAGCAGTATTCAAAATACTATGAGCTCAAGCCGCTTTACGACTCACATTCTCCAGAGGAAAGGTCATATTTCACTTTCATGCAGGCAGTACAGAGACAGTGTGACAACTCTCTGATGAACGCAAACAAGGAAGTCATGCAGTATCTTCTTTACAAGCACCTGATGGAATTTGAGACTACACACCGCGATTCAATGATGACAATAAACAACTTCCCCAACATCATCCGCAACGTGAGCCAGGACATTCAGAACAAGACAAAGATTACACGCGATAACCTGAAGCGTACATTATACCAGAGCATCGGAATGCTTACAGAATCAAAACGCAAGAACGACATTCTCCGTGCAATTGAATCAAAACGAAAGATGAGCGTAAACAAGTTCATCAGCAAGTTTGATTTTGAACTGTTCAAGGGAATCAAGATATGGCTTTTGACTCCTGAGGTTGTATCCGAGATTATTCCTCTTCAGATCGGTGTCTTTGACCTTCTTGTATTTGACGAGGCATCACAGATGTATGTCGAGAAAGGCCTGCCTTCAATTTTACGTGCAAAGAAAGTTATCGTTGCAGGCGACCAGAAGCAGCTGAGGCCTTCAAGTCTTGGAACGGGACGCATCACATTTGACGAGGATGACCTGGACGAGGATGAGGAGATCTCTGCCGCACTGGAGGAAGAAAGCCTTCTGGACCTTGCAAAATACAAGTACGACGGAACCCTCCTGAACTTCCACTACCGCTCACAATACGAGGAGCTCATCGCATTCTCAAACTACGCCTTCTACAATGCACAGCTTTACGTCTCTCCAAATATCTGCGAAAGCGAGGAAAGGCCTATCCAGGTTCACCGCATGGAAAACGCAGTCTGGGATAAGCGCAGGAACATGGCGGAAGCGGAATTCATCGTAGGACTTCTGAAAGACATTTTTGCAAACAGAAAGAACAACGAGACAATCGGTATCATTACATTCAACACAAGCCAGCGTGATTTAATCGAAGACTTGATAGACAAGGAATGTGCCCAGGATTTTGAATTTGCAGACAAGGTTCGTACTGAAATGCAGAGGACAAAAGATGGCGAGGATATCGGACTCTTTGTAAAGAACATCGAAAACGTACAGGGTGATGAGCGAGACATAATCATCTTCTCAATCGGTTATGCAAAGAACAAGGAAGGAAAATTCATCCAGAACTTCGGTTGGCTCAATCAGGCAGGCGGAGAGAACCGTCTTAACGTCGCAATCAGCCGTGCAAAGAAACAGGTTCATGTCGTAACAAGCTTTGATCCGTCAGAGCTGAACGTTCAGAACACAAAGAATCCGGGACCTGCAATCCTCAAGAAATACCTTGAGTACACACAGGCCGTCAGCATGAACAAGAAAGAAGAAGCAAGACGCATTTTGCTTTCACTATCCTCTGACACAGATGAAAGGACGGTCAGCGAGGACGAGACACAGACTCAGAAGGAGTACATGGACTCAATTGCAGACGCACTTTCACAGGAAGGAATTGAATTCCAGCGTGATGTCGGTATCGGCGGATACAGCATTGACTTTGCCCTGAAAAAGGAAGGCCGCTTTGTCCTGGGACTTGAATGTGACTCTCATCTTTACACAAGACCTGACACATCAAGAAACCGCGATTATCACAGGCAGAAATATCTTGAGTCAAGGGGATGGAAACTCTTCAGGGTGTGGTCCAGCTCATGGTGGAAGAACCGTGATCAGGAGATGCAGAAAATCTCTGACCTGTACGACAGTCTGTAATGTTCAATTCTCTGACGCATATCATGTATGCTTGAAAAAAAGGGCATAATGTGCTAAAGTTCGGATATGAAGGTTGCAATTTTTTTTGGATCTAAATCCGACAGTCAGACAATGAAAAAAGCTGCTGACGTACTCAGTGAATTCGGCGTTGAATACAAGGCATTTATTATTTCTGCACATCGCGCAGGAGCCCTCCTTGTAAAAACCATTCATCAGATTGAGGATGAGGGGTTTGAATGCATCATAGCAGGAGCAGGTTTAAGCGCCGCACTTCCGGGTGTCATAGCAGGCAACACGGTTCTTCCGGTTGTGGGAGTTCCTCTTGAATGTGTTACACCCGGCATCTCCAACGGCCTTGGCGGAATGGATGCTCTTCTTTCTGTCGTACAGATGCCACCTCAGATTCCAGTTGCAAGCGTAGGCATCAACAATGCAAAGAATGCCGCATACCTTGCAATAGAAATTCTTGCAGTAAAGTACCCGGAATTAAAGCAAAAGCTTTTGGAATTCAGGAAAAATCTTTCTTCTCAGGCAGAACAGAACGGCGGAACCGGATATACATTTTAATCCAGAAGTTATGCCTATGGAAGCCATGGAAGAAACCTATATCTTTTTTGACATAGAAAGCTCCAACAGCACAGGGGGTGACGGTCATATCTGCTCTTTCGGATATGTAATCTGTGACTCCAAGTTCAACATAATTGAAAAAGATGATATAGTGATGAATCCGCGTTCAGATTTTGAACCGATTTTATTTGAGCCGAATTCAAAATGCAGGCTTGCATACCCCAAGGAATATTTTTTATCCCAGCCGGACTTTGCGTTCTATTATGACAGGATCAAGAATCTACTTACTGCCAAAAATCGTAAAGTGTTGGGATTTGCCGTTGAAAATGACATTGATTTTATAGTCTGTGCATGCAATCATTTTAATCTTCCACAATTTGATTTCACTGCATACGACTCAAGGATTATCGCGGACAGGCTCAACAACACTCACAATGGACTAAGCTCATGGCTGAGATTCTATGAAATTGACACGGACAGTTTTACGGCACATAAAAGCAGCGATGATGCCGAGATGACAATGCTTCTTGTAAAGAAAATGTGTGAGTCAAAAAAAATGAGCCTAAAGGAATTCCTTGCTTTCAACTTTTTTGCATTACGCTCTGTTGAACAGGACATAGAACGAAGGAACATAAATGCCTTTAAGAAAATAACCGATGAGCAGATACGCGAACTGTACTACAAGAAAAACCCAACTCCGCTCAGCACAAAACTTAACGGCAGATATAAGCTGAATGTATCACGAAAACGGGACCTTAATCAAAAGGTAGATTTGTTCAGGTTGATATACAACAACGGCGGTGTAGTAGTCGAAAAGCTAGGTCCCAACTGCACTTATGTGATGGAGGACTTCAATCATAAATCAGCATGGATGGATCTTCCAAAATACAAGAACGTAAAATTCATCAGTTTGTCTGATTTATTCAACCAACTAGAGCTTGAGCCGTGGCCGTTTAAGAAAATGAATTGGAAAGGAGTTAAGGAAAATGGGATTTGAAAACGAAGGTGACTTCTGGACCTCTACAATTCAAGAAATAAAAATTCAGCCTCCTGATGATTACAAGGTTTTACTTATAAACGATGATTATACTACAAAAGAATTTGTGGTTCAGGTACTTGAAACCATATTTCATAAATCAAGCGCAGAGGCGGTCTCGATAATGGAGATGGTTCACAAAACAGGAATGGGAACCGCAGGAATATATCCCTATGACATTGCAGTTACAAGAGCAAACATGACGATGAATCTTGCACGCAAGGAAGGTTTTCCTCTGCAATGCACTGTTGTAAAAGCATAATTTTTTATGGATGAGAAAATGGAAATTGATGAGAAACTTAGAAAATGCATAGATTCCTCCTACAAAAATGCCCTTAAGCAGCATCATGAGTTCATTACACCGGAGCATTTGCTTCTGGCTTTGCTTTCCGACATCGATGTGAACGAAGTCATTACCTCATGCGATGTTGACCCGGACAAAATCAAGAACGATGCAAAGAATTACATAAAAGAAAAAGTGATGGTAATAAAGGATGAAAAAAAACAGCACGAGCCTTTTGTCACTGACGGCTTTAATTCTCTGATTGACTATGCCGCGATTCAGTGCTCCAATGCAGACAAGAAATCGATAGGAACTCTGGACATACTTGTTGCCATGCTTTACGTGCCTAACCTTTACTGCACTTATTTCCTGAAGAAAAACGGAATAGAAGAGATGCAGCTTCTTGAGAACGTCTCGATTTTCAGGTCAGGTATACTTCAGGATGCAAGCGTTGAGGATGCAAAGGAAATACCGGAGAACACAGAGACAGGTCACAAGGAAGATAATTCATTCCTAAAGAAATATGCAACTGATTTGACACAAAAAGCACGCGAAGGAAAATTCGACAAGCTGGTGGGGCGTGAGCAGGAGATTGACAGGACAATTCAGGTTCTATGCCGCAGGACCAAGAACAACCCGCTTCATGTAGGTGACGCAGGCGTAGGCAAAACCGCAATCACAGAAGGACTTGCATCGATGATAGTCCAGGGAAAGGTTCCTGATTTACTAAAGGATTTTTCCGTCTATTCAATTGACATGGGAACCATTGTTGCAGGAACAAAATTCCGCGGAGAGTTTGAGGAGCGCCTTAAAAAGATTGTCACGGAGATTCAGAAAAAAAAGAAAGCGATTCTTTTCATAGACGAGATACACACTCTCATAGGATCAGGAACAGCAGACCACAGCACACTTGACGGAGCAAACATATTAAAGCCGCTTTTGGCAGATGACACAGTACGCTGCATCGGAAGCACCACCTTTGATGAGTACACAAAGATTTTTGAAAAAGACCGTGCATTATCCAGACGATTCCAGAAGATCGACATAATCGAGCCCACACGCGATGAGACACTCAAGATCCTAAAAGGAATTGCCCCGCGCTACGAGTCATATCATAAGGTTAAATACACAGGCGATGCACTGGAGACAGCCGTTGACCTTTCCATTCAATTCATCTCGGACAGAAGGCTTCCCGACAAAGCGATAGATTTGATTGACGAGGCAGGCTCATACCTTAAACTTCATTCAAGTGAAAAAACAGTTGATGCAAACGTCATAAGGAAAGTGACATCATCACTTACAAAGATACCGCTTGAGACACTGACAACCGATGAAAAAGAGAACCTGAAGGATTTGGCAGAAACGCTAAGGGCACAGGTCCTGGGGCAGGAAAAGGCAATTGAAAAGCTATGCACCGCCGTAAAAAAATCACGCTCAGGCTTGAACAACCCGGACAAACCGGAAGGCTCATATTTGTTTGTCGGTCCTACAGGCGTTGGTAAGACCGAACTTGCCAAAGTGCTTGCAAAAACCTTGAACGAGCCGCTACTCAGGTTTGACATGAGCGAGTATCAGGAGAAGCACACAGTAAGCCGTTTAATTGGGGCACCACCGGGATATGTCGGATTTGATGACAGCGGAATATTGACAAAGGCAGTACGAAAGGAAAACCATGCGGTCATTCTGTTTGATGAGATAGAGAAAGCACACCCCGATATCTACAATGTCCTGCTGCAGATTTTTGACTATGGAACACTTACCGACAACCATGGAACAAAAGCAGATTTCAGGAACTGCATGATCATAATGACAAGCAATGCGGGCGCACGTGACATGGAAAAAGGTGCCGTGGGGTTTGCAGGCCTTTCCCAATCCCACAACGATGAGGCAACACTAAAGCATGCAGTTGAAGAACAATTCACGCCGGAATTCAGGAACAGGCTTGATGCGATAATTCCATTTGCACATCTTCCTCCTGCCATTGTGGAAGGTATTGCAAAAAAAGCAGTCAGCAAGATTGCAGAAAGATTAAAGTCAAAGAAGATAAAGCTCAAGGCAGATAAATCAGCCCTTCTGTTGATCGCAGAAAAAGGTTACAGCAGGGAATACGGTGCAAGAAATGTTGAGCGTGTTGTAGAGGATGAAATTGCAAGTCCTCTTGTTGACGAGATTTTATTCGGAAAACTAAGCTCAGGCGGTAAAGTCCTTGCCAGCGCAAAAGAAGGAAAGATTGTCTTTGAGTTTTCAACATCGAATCAGGATGCAAGAAAATAATGCAGAACAATGAGGACCTCTTCAATCTATACAAAAAGATTCCGCATGATTTCCTAAACCCAGATGTACTTTTGCCTTTCCCGCCACCGGGAGTTTTTCTGCCGGAATATCCTGACATCACGTTTGCAATAGAGACACTTCCCCTTCAGCTCTTGTATTCGGCTTACATGCAGGGCTCATTTCCATGGTTCAACGAGGACGAGGGAGAGCCTGTGATTTTTTACAATCCTCACATCCGCTTTTGTCTTCAGATGAAAAACCTTCATATTCCAAAAAGCATAGACCGCTTTCTAAAGCACAGCCCGTATACATTCACAATGGACAAGGCATTCACTCAGGTCATGGAGGAATGCAGGAGCGTCTCAAGAAAAGGACAGGACGGTTCGTGGATAGGTCCCAAAATGATTCAGGCATACACGGAGTTTCACAAAAAAGGATATGCACACAGCGTTGAGGCATGGCAGGACGGAGAGCTTGTCGGTGGCCTTTACGGAGTCCTGATCGGCTCCATTTTCTTTGGCGAGAGCATGTTTACAAAAAAGGATAATTCCTCAAAGTCGGCATTTACGGTTTTTGCACGGAGCTTCATGGAGTGTGGTGGGCAGCTTATTGACAGTCAGGTTTACACGGACAACATCGCACGTTACGGAGCATCAAACATAAGCCGTACCGCATTCCTGCATCTGGAAAAAGAGCTTCTCTATAAGCCTCTGGAAAAGGATTTAATCAGGCAGTTTGATGAAAATGCAAAAAAAATAACCGGATCCACAGACGCGAACCCGGTCATATAAGCAGATGGGAATTGTTACTCGCCCTTCTTGATTGTCATGATACCGCCGATAATCAGGCAGTTCTTGGCAAGAGCCAGAAGCCAGTGGAAAATTCCGCCTGTTGACTTGAAATCACCATCTTTGGCATAAGAAATCAAAGCAAAGACAGTTACTACAATCCAGATTATCAGAGTGACAAACTTGAATACGTCATCAAATTTTCCAAGGTCTTTTCCCAATGCCTTGATAAGGAAACAAACACCGCAGATAACCAGTACTATTCCAAGAATGATACTGAAGATTTGCCTTACGGATCCTGGGAAAACTGTAAGAAGCTGTCCAACTTCAGTTGAAG
>JAGCYQ010000242.1 GCA_017960765.1 Treponema sp. | reverse complement strand
GTTCTTACAGATGTTGATGCTGCAGTTATCAACGGTAACTATGCTCTTGACGCAGGTCTTTCTGCCTCAAAGGACGGTCTGTTTGTAGAAGGTGCAGATTCACCTTATGTCAACATCGTAGCCGTTAAGAAGGGAAAAGAGAATGATCCTGCCATCCAGGCTCTTGTAAATGCCCTCAAAAGCGACAAGGTAAAGAACTGGATCAAGACAAAGTATCCGAACGGTGATGTTGTTGCCGTATTCTAATTGAATATTGACAGACATCAACTCGATGAAGGCTGTGCGTATATCGTACGGCCTTTTTTTTTGTGTCCACGTAAATTTTTGAAAAATTGTGAGTTCAACTCTGTATTTTTATTCACAAAGGCACCCTATAATTTAAGTATACTAATATTAAGGAGATGAATATGAAAACTCTCAAAAAACTTTTTCTTTTGATCGGTGCCACTATGATGCTGGGTGTTCTTGTTTCTTGTAGCCACGATGCAGGCACTGAAAATGGCGATGGGTCAGGTTCTCAGACTGGTACACAGACAGGAACTCAGACTGGTACACAGACAGGAACCCAGACAACACCTGAATACCCTGCTGTATTTGACGGATTTCAACCACTACCAGAGCAAGATTTTGGAGAAGGGGCCGGGCTTAGGACCGTGTTAACATTTAACGAAGACAATACTTGGCTTTTGTGTGGAGTGTTGCCAATTCGCAATAGTGACCATAATCCACCATATACAATTACTGTTATTACTCCTGGTGAAAAAGGAACCTATAGGGGGGATCCTTTTTCCGATGGACTAGTGACTCTTATCCGTGAAGAAGAATATGACTCGTTAAAACAACCGGATTACAGCAATAGCTTCTCTGCATTGAATCTAGCTAGACAGGATGCAACACTCGTCGTTGATGATTCTTTAATGACATGGAAAGATTACGAAGGCGATGAACCACAAACTACAATTGCCATAACAAATGGTACTACAAGTTTTGAAAATGCCGATTATACAATTCGAGACTAAAAGACAGTAATAACGGTAGGCATGACGGCATCCACTTGGGGGATATGTTCTTCGGGTGGATGCCGTTTTTTTAGAAATACAAATCAATAATTCCTAAGCTGGGAATAGATATCTTCGGCATTTTCTTCTTCAAAAGTATATTTTTCCTTTGTGTAGTCACCGTTGCCTGTATCATATTGCTGTATAAACCTTGTTGCTCCAACAACACCAAGAGCATCTTTCAATGCTTTGAATCCGAGGGTTCGGATCTGTACAAAATTGTTTATATTAATTTTCTTTACTGCGCTCATTCTCCATCTCCTTTTGCCATTTCAAGTAAAAATGTAATTGGATTTACCACCTTTACATCAAGTACAAGCTTTGCGCAAGCTTTAATTAATTTATCATCTGTTGTCAGCATAGCATCAGCTTTCCCAGCTTCTGCCGTGGCAACATGAAGACTGTCCATAACCCTTATGCTTGATTTTGTCCTGATTTCCTCAGCCCGTTTTTTTATTTCTTCCGTAAAAGGAATGTCTGGATTTGCAAGCGAGTATAGAGCCAGAACTTTTTCCCGCTTATCCGCATTTGAAAATTTATCAATCTCCATTCTGACTATAGGACTTGAAAGAATAGTTATCATACCGTTCTCACAAGCTTTTAGCACCGCCAAAACAGCCTCGCTTTCAATGTGAATCCTATCCTGTGTTTGATCGTCAAATGGACGATTGTAACAACAGTTATCCAAATAGAGTGTCATGTCTGCATTATATCATAAAAACAGATTTTGTATCGAAAAAATACAAATTTCTCAAAAAAAAAATTTGTGTAGTGTACACTTCACAAAGGGATTGACATTCTCGTCCACGCACAAAAAAACTACATCGAGGAGATACTCAAATGAAAAAACTTTCAAAGCTTGCCGCCATCCTTATGGCATCCACCTGGTGATATGTTACTCGGGGCGGGTGCCGTTGTTTATTCCCCCCTACTTTTCACGCCATGGTTTTGCCGATATAATGGAAGCTGATGGAGGCCTTTATATGAAAAAGTTATTGATTTGCACCCTGTTATTTGCGGCTTTGACTCCCCTTTTCGCCAAGTCTTATTCCATAGGTGACATTGGGCCCGGTGGCGGTATTGTCTTTTACAAGAGCGCGGAAGGATTTGAGGTGGACGACGGCATGGGTGACGTTCAGGTCTGCCATTACCTTGAGGTAAGCGCCGAAGATTTGGGGGCAACGACATGGATTCCCTCTGAGGCGAGCTTTCTGGGTGATTTGGACAACATCTACGGTATTGGAGCGGGAAAGGCCAACACCTTCCTTATTGCAAACGCCGGCCTCTGTCCTGAAGATTTAACCAAGGAAAACTGCGCCGCCTATGTATGCTCAGTCTATTCAACCAAGACCACAAGCCCCGGAGACTGGTACCTGCCCTCATCCGACGAGCTGAAGCTGGTCTTCAAGAACCTGACCCTGGAGCAGCTGAAAGTAACAAGCAAGGACTTCTACTGGTCATCCTCAGAGGAAGGAGAGGGCTCAGCCTGGGCCAGAAAGAACAAGACCTCCACAATTGACTCAAAAAACCGCAAATTTCTGGTCCGTGCCATCCATGCTTTTTAAATTTCGAGTTTTGATGCTTTTTCCGGAGGAAAAATGCGAGCCTTCGTGAGCAAATCAAAACTCGTTAGCAAGCGAAAGCTTGCGTCGAGCTGTTCACGCATTCTAAATCCGAGTTTTGATGTTTTTCCGGGGGAAAAATGCGGGTCCTCGCGAGCAAATCAAAACCCGGTAGCAGGCGAAAGTTTGCATCTGTACCCTAAAAACTGGGTTTTATTTGACCAATACGGCATGAAAATTTTTTAAAAAAAATTTGTACCCGTAAAAGTTGAACAAAACCCAAAGAGACGCTATTTTTGCCTTTTTGGGACGCAAATGTCCACTTTTTTCGATATTGACTAATTACACTATCGCTAGTAGACTATAATCAATAATCCACCATATCTAGCGGAATTTTTCAGCAAAGTTGCCCAGCCTTCTGCCGATAAATAAGGCAGTGGGGTTAGCGCCTGTTCAAAAACTACGCTATATATAGTGCTATTGTAAAATGAGGTCGAGGGGATGAAGATCATCAAAAGAAGCGGTGCAGAAGTAATTTTTGACCGCGAAAAAATTGTTACAGCAATACGAAAAGCAAATGAGCAGGTTGACAGCAGCAAGAGGCTTTCTGAGGCAAACATACATTCGATAGCCGATGACATAGAGATTCAGTGCCACAAGGAAGGTCATGCCCTGAATGTTGAGGATATTCAGGACCTGGTTGAAACCGGCATTATGGAGCACGGTGCCTACGAGGTTGCCAAACTCTACATTAAATACCGTTTCCGCCACGAGCAGATGCGCAAGTCAAACACCACCGACCAGCAGATAATGACTTTGCTGGAAGAAAACAACGAGGAAGTAAAGCAGGAGAATTCCAACAAGAACCCCACTGTTGTTTCCGTTCAGCGCGACTATATGGCCGGTGAGGTATCCAAGGACATAACCCGCCGCTTTTTGGTTGACCCCGAGATTGCACGCGCACACGCTGAGGGACTCATCCCTTTCCACGACGCGGACTATTTTGCACAGCACATGCACAACTGCGACCTTGTGAACCTTGAGGACATGCTCCAGAACGGCACTGTAATCAGCGGAACAAGAATTGACCGCCCCCATTCATTCTCTACGGCATGCAACATTGCCACACAGATTATCGCACAGGTAGCAAGCTGCCAGTACGGCGGACAGAGCATTTCCCTCTCACATCTGGCACCCTTTTTTGACGTACGCCGCAAGAAGATAGAAAAGGACGTTCAGCAGAC
>JAGCYQ010000241.1 GCA_017960765.1 Treponema sp. | reverse complement strand
TACAAACACGGCTCATGGAAGGAAGAACAGAATTCCTCAGTAAACGCTGAGCTTGAAAGGGTTATGTCGGAACACAAGGGTCAATATTTTACAATTAGATTAAATAATTACCATACAAATTATTATTATGCCGGAGTAAATGACGGTGAGGATGTAAACTATTCAATTGAAAATCCCTGGTATAAGAAATACATACGGCTAACCTTCTACAAGGAAAAGCAGGTGCTGCTGGATGATTCCAAAGACAATGAGGGGCAGTATTACTTTAAGTATGACGGAAAGGGATACGTAATCGGATATTAGAGTAAGATTACTTGCAGTCAACTCCCATCATGTACATGCTTCCGAACCTAAAAAATTCGGTTATGTTTCCGATGTAGGCCAGGGCGTTTTTCCTGGACATCTTGTGAAGGATTATCTCTGCAAAGGCGTTTATCAGTGTGGATGCTATGACGTGTATGGTCATTTTATCCACCTTCTTGGGCGCGAACTTTTGCCTGTACATCCATGAAAATGTTTTCTCGCAGTTTTTGGTATAAAGCTCGCACATTTCATCCTGAAAGTTTTCGTGCTTGCTTCCGGCTGATTTTGTGAGCAGCAGGGTATAGCAGTCAAAATTGTCGTAAATGTAGTCCAGGAGATTTGTCGTCACTTCTGTCTCGGCTTCAAAATGCTTTTTTGAAAATGGCGTGTCAAATTGACTGTGGGTTGCCACATCCGCTGTCATAACGGCTTTTGTCGTAACTTCAACGGCATCGTCAACAAGAGAGCAGAACAAATCATCCTTGTCCTTAAAATGGCGGTACATGGCTCCTGTCGTAAGGCCTGCGTTTGAGGCTATTGTCCTTAGGGAGGCGTTTGTAAATCCTTTCTCAAGGAATTCTTTTTTTGCGCTTTCAAGTATCCTTTTTTTTGTCTCTGCTGATGACTCGCTCATTTTATACCCGCTTTCTGTAATTTACTTAATTCTAGTATTGAATTCTGGGCTTGTCAAGGTTGTTTTTGTGTAAAAAGATAACAATGTTATCAAATTCTTTTAAAAAGTACTTGACAAGATAACACTGTTATCGGTAACATTGTTATCAGTTAGTTATTTATGGGTAACTAAAAGAGGTTTTTATGCAAGTTAAAAAGATAAACGACTGGTTTGAAAAGTTCGGGCGCTTTGAGATAAGGCATCGATGGGCATTCATCATAGGCCTTCTTGTTGTGACTCTTGTATGCAGTTTGGGACTTCCACGCCTTAAACTGGACAATGGAGAAGAGGACTGGTTTGATGACTGGGAAACGACAAAGGTAAATCAAGATCACTTTGAAAGCATCTTTGGTTCAACGGACAGCCTTTTGGCTCACATCAAGGCAGACAATGTCTTTGACCCGGATGTCCTGAACATGATTGATGAGTTGGGTGACGACCTTTTGAACAATGTGCCTTATGCGGGAAGCATTACTTCTTTGATGGAGCTTTCACTTCCAATTGGCACTGAAGACGGTTTTGAAGTAACAAGTCCTTTTGAAGACGGTGTGCCAACTGACCCGGCAGAGCTTGAGGAAAAGAAGAATTTCATCTTAAGCCGAGAATCAATCGTCAACAATCTTGTAAGCGATGACTGTACGGAAACATGGCTTATCGTAAATCTTGAGCAGTATTCAGAAAATCTTGATGAGGCAATGGAGAAAATCGCACCACCTGCAATGTCAGTATTTAACGACCCAAAATATCAGTCTGACAAATGGGAAATCCGTCCTGCAGGCCTTTCCTACACGGAATATGAGGAAGAAAAATCCATCGTGACACAATGCGTAACAAGGATCGCCTTAGGCTTCGTGGTCATGCTTTTGTTCCTTATCATCTTCATACGTTCATTGCGCGGAGTAGTTGTACCTTCGATCGCAACCATAGGAGCTCTTGCAACAACACTGGGAGCGTCTGCATGGATGAACATCAAGGGCAACAATACGATGATAATGGTAACCGTCCTTCTGGCAATGGCACTTGCGGTAGGTTATGCAGTCCACTACATCAACAGCTTTAAGATGTACTTTAGGAAAACGGGACAGAGAAAAGAATCCGTAATAATGGGCATAAGGGATTCCGGTTGGGCTTTGTTCTTTACGGTAATTACGACAATGGCCGGAATGCTTTCATTCCTTTCTGCAAACATCAGGCCTATGCGCTGGGTTGGTGGAATTACTGCCGCCGCCGTTCTTGCGGTATTCATTTTTGAAATCATACTTCTTCCAGTTCTATACAGTTTTGGAAAAGACCGTGAGCCTGATCCGGACTTTGTAAGCACGGAAGGTTCAACCAAATCTGACCTTCGTGTTGAGGCGATGGGAAAATCAATCCTTAACAAAAAGTGGATTACGGTGATTGTAGGCGCCCTTGTAATGCTTGCAGTTATCCCCGGCATTTTCTTTATCAAAGTGAATATGAACTACGCCGACATGATGGGCGAACGAACTCCGTATATTCATCGTCTTATGGAAATAACCCGCAGTCAGCTTGGAAGCCAGTACAGCTATGAAGTTCTAGTTGAATATGAGGATGAAGATTCCCTTACAAATCCTGATGTCCTAAAAAACATGGATGAGCTTGCGTCAAGAATCGGAACCTTAAGCTCTACAAAAGTTTCCAACGGAAAGCCGCGCGTCTCATCTGTCACAAAGGTTGTAAAAGAAATGAACCGTACATTAAACAGCGATGATCCGGCATCTTATGTAATTCCAGATGATCAGGATCTTGTAAGTCAGGAAATGTTCCTTTACGAAATCTCCGGCGGTTCTGACTTATATAACTATGTCAGCGAGGACTTCAGGGCCGGTTACCTCCACATTGAGCTTAGCGGTTATGATGGAGAGGAAATTGTAAAAAATCTTGAGGATGTGAAAAAATGGTGTGCCGAGCTTTTCCCTGATGCATCGAATGCCGGTGTAGTAGGTGAGGTTGTTCAGTATGCCCAGATGAACGGCAAGCTTGTCCGCGGATCCATACGTTCAATTGGAACTTCACTGCTTGTAATTCTAGTCCTTTTGATTTTGGCCTTTACATCTCTGCGCACAGGCTTTATTGCGATGATACCGAATGTTGCTCCAATTGCGATTATCGGTGGAATCATGGGATATGCTGGTGTTAACCTGGATATGATTACCGCAATGATCAT
>JAGCYQ010000240.1 GCA_017960765.1 Treponema sp. | reverse complement strand
TCTTCCTCAGCTCTTTGGGTAACCTGCGCTCCAGGATTTGAGGGTGCCAAAAGTGCATCCAAATCCAAGTCTTCAATCGGAGTTTCCTTGGGTTCTTCCGCTATTACCTCTTCCTCTTTCTTTTCCGTCTCAAATTCACTTAAATCCAAATCATCGACGCTTGCGGTGACGGCGGGACTAAAGAGGTCTGATACATCGGGGATAGCTTGAACGTCACTTTCCTTCTGATCGCCACTAGATTCAGTTGTCTCGCCTGTTATGTCAGAGAAGTCATTTGCGGCCCGATCTCTTTCTGCGGCAAGAGCCTCCGCCTGCTGCTGTTCTTCCTCTGAAAGCTGGGGCATTCCCGCGCGGAAATCCTCAGAGTCATCTTCAAAATCAATACCTTTGGGAATTCCTATCGTAACAGGCTTTTCCCCTCTGGCTGAGCGTATCTTTACTTCATCTCCGACATTGAGCATGTCGGCATTAAACTGTTTAAGCTGGCTTAATCCTGGCATAATTACTTGATTATACTCCGCAAATATCGATAATTCAAGGTACCTAGTCCCCTTCCTTTACTTTATCGGTAAAGATTTCTTGAGTGTTTAGAAGTTTCATTTTTTACGGGAGGCAGGCTTTTCAAAATGAATTTAAGGACGTTTTTCTATTAAGGGAAAAAATAGAGCGGCCGATAATCATAATATGAGAAAGATTTGTTTTTTTGGTATTTTATTAAGTCTTTTTGTTTCATGTTCACAAACCCAGAAGGAAACTGTCCTTCCAGATCCGGATGCCATGGCAGGCTATGAATACGCCGATATTGCAGCCACAATCCGTTCAGTAGGAGAACCCTACCTTAAAGGCGATTACGTCATCTTTACCCAGGAAAACACAGCCCGCTATATGGGCATTGCCTTTGATTTTGAAAAATACCGCACCATCCACCAGTTCCAGATCAAGCAGTTCAGGAACGAAGAATACGAAGTAGAAGATTCAATCTATTTTTACATACTCAAGCTGCCCAAAAACGTGCAAGAACTCAACTACCGCCTTGTAGTGGACGGACTTTGGACGACAGATCCCGAAAACCCCATAACCGAATACAATGAAGAGGCGGACCTTGTGCTTTCACAGCTTGACGTTAGCCGCAACATTCCTCTTGTAACGGAAAAGAAGGAAGACGGTCTGGTTCACTTTGTGTATCTTGGAGAATCAGGACAGCAGATACGTCTTGGCGGAAACTTTACCAACTGGGACAGCTGGATCTATCAACTTGAAGAAGTTGCGCCCGGAGTTTACCAGACACAGCTTTCCCTGCCGCCCGGAACCTATGACTACGCCTATTACACTGGAGTCACTTCATTCCCGGACAGGACAAATACCCAGAGAAGCTACAGTCCTGATGGAAAAGTAGCCTCCCGTATTGTAATCGACTAAGCTAAAGTTCAATTCAGCTAAAGCACGACCAAACTACGCTAGTGTGACGTTCAGTCTTTTTCTATTAAATTCTCTTTTCTAGAACTTGAATCCCTTGGGCATTCTGGATGCCAGCTGACTCATGTCCATGCCGCCCATTCCGCCTGCACCGCCCATCATCTGCTGCATCATCTTGGCCTGCGCGCCACGGTTACGGCTGAGCTTTTTCATCGTAAGCTTTGTCTTTTCAAACTGCTTTATCAGCTTGTTCACTTCCTGAACGCTTGTACCGCTTCCCTTTGCAATTCTTTTCCTGCGTGACGGTCCTATGATAAGGTGATTCATCCTTTCCTTGTATGTCATGCTCTGGATGATGGCCTCCTGCCTCTTTAGCCCTGAAGTATCCATCTGGCTTGCATCCATTCCGGCCATTCCCGGCATCATGTCAAGAATCTGCTGCATTGAACCCATTTTCTTTACAGACTGAAGCTGCTCAAGCATGTCCTGGAGGGTAAATTCGTTTCGGGCCATCTTTTTCTGCATCTTGAGGGCTTCTTCCTGATTTACGGTTTCCTGGGCCTTTTCAACAAGAGAAACAACATCACCCATACCGAGGATTCGGCTTGCAATTCTATCCGGATAGAAGGGTTCAAAATCCTCTGTCTTTTCACCGGTACCGATGTAGAGGATTGGCTTACCTGTAATTGTCTTAAGTGAAAGTGCCGCACCACCGCGGGCATCAGAGTCGAACTTGGTAAGGATTACACCTGAGAGCCCCAGCTGCTCGTCAAAGCTCTTTGCAATGTCCACCGCATTCTGACCTGTCATTGAGTCGGCAACAAGAATGGTCTCCACAGGATTAACGGCTTTCTTTACGTCAACCAGCTCCGCCATCATTTCCTCGTCAATCTGGAGGCGACCTGCGGTATCAACGATTACGACATCGAGACCGTTTTTCTTAGCAAAATCAAGACCGTTTTTGGCAACCTTTACGGCATTCTTTGAGTCTGGCTCCTTGTATACTGGAACGTCGATTTTCTGTCCCAATACGGAAAGCTGCTCAATGGCGGCGGGACGAACAAGGTCACATGCAACAAGCAAAGGCCTGCGTCCCTCTTTTTTAAGTCTGGCGGCGAGTTTGTGGGCAGCGGTAGTTTTACCTGCACCCTGAAGTCCCAAAAGCAAAACGACAGACTGTGTGTCGGGTCCCTTTAGAGCAAGGTCAGTCTTGCTGTCTCCCAGCATGGAAACAATCTTGTCGTGGATTATCTTTACAAACTGCTGTCCCGGATCTACGGCCTTAAGTACCTTTTCTCCCTTGGATTCTTCTATA
>JAGCYQ010000239.1 GCA_017960765.1 Treponema sp. | reverse complement strand
GTGGCTCCGATTAAGATGATGGTTCCGTTCTCCACCCATGGCAAGAGTGCGTCCTGCTGGCTTTTATTCCAACGGTGAACCTCGTCTACAAAAAGAATTGTCTTTCTTCCGTAAAGGTTTCTTTTATCCTCTGCCTCAGCGATTGCCTTTCTTATGTCAGCGACTCCGGTGAGGACTGCATTCAATGTGATGAAATTTGATTTTGTGTGGTTTGCGATTACCCTTGCAAGAGTTGTTTTTCCTGAACCCGGTGGCCCATAGAAGATGACGGATGTAAGCTGGTCTGCTGCGATTGCACGCCTTAGAAGTCGGCCTTTTCCTACGATGTGGTCCTGGCCGATGTATTCATCAAGAGAACGCGGACGCATTCGGGAGGCAAGAGGCTCATGGGACGTTTCCCTTTGTTCAAACAAATCTGCCACTTGTTCTCCCCCGGTAAATCAGTTGCCGTCTCTGTTCCAAACGCTGCGTGTAGGATAGTATGCGTAAAGGCCTGTCTCTGTGAATGTATCCTGAGAAGAAGACAGGGATCCTCCGATTGTCATGGAAGCATATTCATCTGTCTGACCTTCAGGTTGTGTCGGATCAAGGACAAATACCATTGGAACGATTCCTGTTACTAGTGACTGGGCATTGTTTGCAAAATCTGTTGTTGTTGCCTCTGGCTCACCGCTTGCGTTCAGCTTTACCCTTGCGATTCCCTTGGTTGTTCCCAAAAGAAGATAGTCGCTTGTAGCCGCAATGGACTGTATGTCGTCACAGTCAAGCTCAACATGAGCTATTGAATCCCTCAGGCTTTCGTTATCATAATCAGATGTGTTGTTCCAGTAATAGAGTGTTTTGCTGTTATATGAAAAATAGTATTTTCCGTTGGCATAGCATATGGCAGGTGTCTTCCAGAACTGGTCTCCTGCTGCACCAAGAGAGTCTCCGGGTGCTGAGCATGTTGTTGGTGTGCTTGTTCCGTTCAGCTTGTAAACGGTAGATGTGTATTCTGTTCCTTCGTTGTTTGTAGGAGTCTTTATTCCGATATAGGCGGCGTTGCTTCCGTTGTCAAAAATGCGTGCGGCACCTTGCTCAAATGAAGATAGGTCAACTTCTGTCCATGTCTGGGCGTCTGTTGATGCATAAAGAGAGATGTTGTTTGCAAGGTTAAGGCTCTTGTCATTGTCTGCCGTGAACTGGAATGAAAGTGCGTAAATGTAGCTTGTGTCTGTTGCAAGGAAGAATACGAAACCTTCTATTCCGCTTGTGGAGGATTCAGTCCACTGTCCGTTGTAGAGGCCTGTGCTTGTGGAGGATTCTGCAGTTTTTTTATAGATTCTGCCGTTTGAGATATAGAGATTGTCGCCGAACCTGACCATTGAGTTTATATCACCCTGAAGGCCTTCCTCCTGGACAACCTCCTGTGAGATCATGTAAAAAATCGGATCATGACAGCTGACTGCCAGAAAAAGAATGGCTATGGAAAAAACTGTTATTACTGCTGAAAGAATTTTTTTCATCGTGTTCAACCTCTTAGAAATAATAGCGGGCTACAATGTCTATGGAGATAAACTGCCCGATAAAGTTTTTGTCTGCCTTGCCGTAAAGCTTGAGCAACTGTGGCATGAATGTGTAAGAAAGGTCTCCACCCAGGCTCCAGTTCTGGCTTACACGGTAATGTACACCTGCCTGAGGTCGTGCTACAAATCCTGGCCAGTAAGTCTGTTTTCCGTAGGTCTCCCATGAGAAACCAAGTCCCAGGGTCAGCGGGAATTCAAAGTTCTTGTAGGTAGGCTGATATGTGATAGTTGCAAGAATCGGAATTGAATTGAAGATGTTTCCTCCGATTGTCGGGTGGAAAGCAAAAGAAAAGTCAACACCAAATGCCAGTGTCGGAGTAAAGAAATAGTGGTATCCCAGGTTTGCCATGCCGCCTGTTTTCATCTTTCCAGTTGAAAATGGATTACCAAGAAATAACGGGAACTCAGGGCTCAGCGAAATCCTTATGAACTGGTCGCCTTCCTGGTTCTGGCTGTATATAAACTGGACCTGATCTTCATATTCATGCTGATATTGAATTTCCTCTGATTCTTCCGCCGTCTGCGCAAACAGTGCCGTACAGAAAAATAGAGTACACAACAACAATGTAATACGTTTCATAAATTCCTCGCACAAGGACCAACTGCATCATTCTGTACTTTGGCAGGTGGCTCTTTCTTTTGTTTCAATAATAGTATATAATGGACATAATATCGAAAATCCTGTAAAAATTCAACATATGCCGTAATAATTAAACGAACGGCAAAACGGAAGGTTACAAATGAGCGCTACAATAATAGACGGAAAAGCAGTGGCAGCCGAAGTAAAGGCTGATGTTGCCAGAAAAGTGTCGGAACTGAAGGAAAAGGGCGTAGTTCCCTGTCTTGCTGTGATTCTGGTGGGAAACAATCCCGCGTCAGTAAGCTATGTCACAGGAAAAAGAAAGGCCCTTGCAGAAGCAGGTATGGCGGACAAAAGCATGGAGCTGCCTGAATCCACCACCGAGGAAGAACTCCTCAAGCTCATAGCAGAATTGAACGCTGATGATTCTGTTCATGGTATACTGGTCCAGCTGCCTCTTCCAAAGCATATAAACGAGGAAAAAGTAACCAACGCGATAGACCCGAAAAAGGATGTTGACGGTTTCCATCCTGTGAATGTGGGAAATCTTGTTACCGGAGGAAAGGGGTTTTTGCCATGTACCCCGCATGGAGTCCTTGTCATGCTGAAGAATGCCGGAATTGAGACAAACGGAAAACGCGCTGTCGTGATCGGCCGCAGCAACATCGTGGGAAAACCGATGGCACTTCTTCTTTCCCGACGTGAATACAACGCAACCGTAACCCTTTGCCATACAGGAACAAAGGACCTTGCCTCGATAACAAGGGAAGCGGACATCATTGTAGTCTGCACAGGCCATCCCCATACACTTACCGCTGACATGATAAAGGAAGGTGCTGTAGTCATAGACGTTGGCGTAAACCGCATACCAGATTCAAGCAAAAAAAGCGGATTCAGGCTTGTGGGAGACGCGGATTTTGACACAGTAAAGGAAAAGGCCTCGTTCATCACGCCGGTACCAGGTGGAGTAGGCCCCATGACAATCGCCATGCTCATATACAATACACTTGAGTCTGCAGAGAGGATGATTGGAGAGCAAAGTTGATTGACATTCAGAATACTCCTGATACACGAGAGATTCCTCTTAAAAAGGTCGGGGTAAAGGGGCTGAGGTATCCTGTCCTTGTTCTTGACAAATTGAACGGCAAGCAGCAGACAAGCGCAACCGTAAACCTCTTTGTGAACCTGCCGCACGACTACAAGGGAACCCACATGTCACGGTTCATAGAGAACTTCCACAGACACCACAGTGATCTGAGCATGAAGCAGTTCCTGATGATGCTGGAGGATATAAGGCAGTCACTTTCTGCAGAACGTGCATTCGGTACTATGGAGTTTCCTTTCTTTATGACAAAGAAGGCTCCTGTCTCGGATTCAGAAAGCATAATGGAATACACCTGCTCGTATGAGGGAGAGGTAAGCGAGAAGAGCCAGAACTTTTACGTAACGGTTTCAGTTCCTGTTACAACGGTATGTCCCTGCTCAAAAGCCATATCAGAATACGGAGCACACAATCAGAGGGGACTGGTCACGGTAAAACTGCAGAATACAAGCCTTTTCTGGATTGAGGATGTAATCGAGCTGATAGAAAGCTGTGCATCATGTTCACTTTACAGCATACTAAAGCGTCCGGATGAAAAATGGGTCACGGAGCATGCCTATGACAATCCACGTTTTGTAGAGGATGTCGTGCGTGAAGTATGCCTGGGCCTGAAGAATTTTGACAAGTGCGAGAAGCCGTTTACCTGGTTCAGTGTAGAGTGCGAGAATTACGAGAGCATACACAATCACAACGCCTATGCCTACACCTCTTCGGATGATTTGTAAGGTACACAAGACGTATATTTTAAGGAAAAAGGATGACATATTTTTTTGAGACCTATGGATGCGAGATGAACATTGCTGAGTCCGCTTCTCTTGAACAGATTTTGATTTCGCGGGGATGGAAAAAGGCAGAGGATTGCTTTACCACCGACATGGTGATAATCAACACATGTTCTGTCCGTGCATCTGCTGAGACCCGTATTTATGGGCGGCTTGGTTTTTATTCAGGCCTCAAGAAGGTGCGTAACTGTGAGCCTGATGCCAAGACCAGGTCCATGGAAAAGGCGGCGGAATACGTAAAGGATGGGCCTGTTCCGCTTACTCTTGTTGTCATGGGCTGCATGGCAGAGCGTCTGTTGCATACCTTCAAGACTGAATGGCCTGTAATCGATTACGTTGTGGGAACATATTCAAAGAACAAATTCGGTGACATAATCTCTGCGGTGGAAAACGGTGATGCGCCTGTTGATGTTGATGAAGAGCCTGTCTATCAGTTTGCAGAGACCTCGTATGAGGAAGGGGCTTTCTCGACATTCATTCCGATTATGAACGGCTGCAACATGTTCTGCACCTACTGCATTGTTCCCCATGTACGCGGAAGGGAAGTCTCACGTCCTGTCGAAGGCATTCTCCATGAGCTTGACGTGCTTGGTGAAAGGGGAGTAAAGGAAGTTACTCTTCTGGGGCAGACAGTGAACTCATATAAGTCTGAGGACGGAACGGATTTTTCTGGCTTGCTGAGGTCTATACTTTCTCATCTGGACAAAACTTCTTCTCCAATTGAATGGATACGCTTTGAGTCTCCGCATCCAAAGTTCTTTTCTGATGAGTTGATTGATGTTCTTGCATCGGATTCAAGGTTGTGCAGGGGCATTCATCTTCCTGTGCAGCATGGAGCATCCAGACTTCTAAAGAGGATGAACCGTCGCTACACGCGCGAGCAGTATCTTGAGCTTGTTGAAAAACTCTATGCAAAGCTTCCGGGGCTTGCTCTTTCCACCGACATCATGATTGGATTCCCCGGGGAAACCGACGAGGATTTTGAGGAAGTGCTTTCGCTTATGAGGACTGTGAAATTTGAGTCTGCCTTCATGTACTACTATAATGTGCGTGAGGGAACTCCAGCCGCAGAATTCCCCGACCAGATCCCTCTTGATGTAAAGAAGGAAAGGCTTCAGAAGGTGATAGACCTTCAGCTTGAGATAACTACGGAACAAATGGCAAAGAGGACTGGATCCACGATAAAGGTTCTTGCCGACATAGTTAGCCGGGACGACAAAACCGAGCTTCTTGGAAAAACAGAGCAGAACCAGCGTGTGGCGTTCAAGGCATCTCCGTCGATCATAGGAAAATTTGTCAATGTCCATCTTGATTCCCTGAACGGAAACACATTCAAGGGTACCCTTGTTTGATTTTGCTTGCGTCATTCTTGTAAAAAGATGCTTTTAGATGTATAATTTGCTTACTTAGGAGGATTCTATGCCCGTAAAGTTGATTGGTGCCGTTATACTTGCAGTTTTTGTAGCCATTTTCACTGGATTCAATTTGACGAATAAATGTGACGTTTGGCTTTTTCATACCTTCAAGGATGTTCCGGTTGCGGCCACAATCATAGGTTCCTTTGTGCTGGGAGTTTTTGTTACATTGCCCTTTACGTTCATCAAGAGGTCTGGCAAAGAAGGAAAGAAATCAAAGGCCTCCAAGAAAAACGAGGGCAGTTCTCCGTCAAATGTTCCGCCGATACACAGCTCAAGCGGCTCAGACTCAATCTCTATTCCACCGGCCACAGTAAATGATGATCCCAGGGAAGAAGTGCAGGACGACCCTGTAGACTGAACAAATCATTAGAATTGGTGCCATATCTGCCGAAAATATATCTATGAAGTTTTGTAGAACTGTTTTAGCAATATGCATGTTTTCGCTTACGGCACCACTTTTTGCCCTTTCAACTGCCCAGGACATAAAATCCCAGGCAATGCAGAAAAAATCTGTTGACGAGTCAATTTCATACATTCATTCTTCCGTAAAAAATGCGGCCTCTGATGCTGACAAACGTTCGCTTTATTATTTTGTCGGTACGCTGGAGGAATTGAGCGGCCTTTATGAGGAGGCTTCATCTTCCTATGCCAAGGCTGCCGGTATTGCCGCCGGAGATGCAAAGGGAATGCCCAAGGTCACAACTGAGCAGATTGTAATTGATGCCGTAAGGTGCAGCTTGAATTGCGGTGATTATTCCACTGCGGAAAGCTACCTGAACAGTTCGGTACGTTCTTCAAAAAATCCTGAGATACTTGCACATGTGAACCTTTATTCAGTGTGGGCGGATCTGTGCCGTGCAAAAAATGTAGCGGAGACATCGGGTTCTGTGGCCACGTTGAAGGTCTATGCCGAAAGTGAGTCCATGAAAAGCGTGCGTCCTGCGGTTCTGCTTACACTCTGGTACATAACAGGCTCAAGCCAATATTCGGATGCATTGAAAAAATCATATCCAAACAGTCCTGAGGCGGGAATCGTAAAGGGAAATGTAAAGGTTCTTTCCGTCCCGTTCTGGTATTTTGTGCCGCGTGCAGTTGCAGAAGCGGAAGTTCCAGCAAATGTAAGCTCAACTTCCTCCAAAGCCCCGTCATCAGGAAGTTCAAGCTCTTCAAGTTCAACCAGTTCATCGGCTTCATCCGCCAAGTCCGGCAGTTCAAGCTCCACGACATCAAAGTCAAATACCACCACGACAAAGACAGAGACTTCTTCAAGCTCAGCCAAAACAGAAAAAAGAGTGCGTGAGCAGCTGGGCCTCTTCAGGAACAAGGATAATGCGGATACGCTCATCAAGGATTTAAAGGCAAAGGGATTTACCGCCTACAGTTATACCGAAACGCGTGCCTCGGGAACTACCTACTATATCGTTGTGGTTGATGAAAACAAGGACGGTACGATGGGAAAGAAACTCCGGGCAGCAGGTTTTGACTGTTACCCGGTAGAATACTAGAACTATTTCAAATACTCAACAACAAGCTCGCCCATTTTCTTGGTGCCGACGAGTTTGCCTGCGTCTTTTACGGTCTGGATGTCTTTGCCTGCTATGTCTCCGGTTCTCCAGCCGTCGTCTAGGACTTTGTTTACTGCATTCTCTATTGCCTTGGCTTCTTCCTCAAGGTTAAAGCTGTAGCGGAGAAGCATTGCGGCGGAAAGGATGGTTGCAAGCGGGTTTGCCAGGTCTTTTCCGGCGATGTCCGGGGCTGAACCGTGAATCGGCTCGTAGAGGCCTGGGCCTTTTCCGTCTCCCAAAGAGGCAGATGCAAGCATTCCGATTGAGCCTGTTACCTGTGAGGCCTCGTCTGTAAGGATGTCACCGAACATGTTGCTTGTTGCGATTACGTCGAACTGCCTTGGTGCCCTTACCATCTGCATGGCGGCATTGTCTATGTACATGAAGTCAAGAGTTACATCCGGATAGTCTGCGTGAACTGTCTCGGCTACCTTTCTCCACAGGCGGCTTGAGTTAAGGATGTTTGCCTTGTCAACTACTGTAAGATGCTTCTTGCGGTTCTTTGCAAATTCAAATCCCATCCTTACGATGCGCTCAATCTCCGGCCATGTGTATTTCTCTGTGTCCCATGCGGTTTTTCCGTCTTCTGAGGTTCCCCTGTCACCGAAGTAGATTCCACCGGTAAGCTCGCGTACAACAAGGATATCAAGTCCTTCACCTACGATTTCATCCTTGAGTGGGCATGCGGCCTTGAGCTGCTTCCACATTACTGCTGGGCGGAGGTTTGCGTATACCTTCATTCCACCGCGGAGTCCAAGAAGTGCTTTTTCCGGGCGGATCTCCGGGGCAACATCGTCCCACTTTGGTCCACCAACGGCACCAAGAAGAACTGCGTCACTGTTAAGACATATATCAAGCTGGTCCTGAGGAAGTGGTTTTCCCCACTTGTCGATTGCGGCTCCACCAGCGATTACTGAGGTGTAATTCCATTTGTGTCCGTATTTCTTTCCAACGGCATCCAGAACCTTTACAGCTTCTGCTACAACATCAGGTCCGATTCCGTCTCCTGGAATCAGGGCGATATTCTTTTCCATATCCAACTCCTATAGTTAAATTAATTTCTGATATTTACGCTCAATGTCCTTTATGAGCTTGTATTCAAATGAGTCAACAAGTGCCATCCATGAGGCTTCCACAACGTCACAGCTTACACCGATTGTACTCCAGCGGTCATTTCCGTCTGAGCTTTCGATTAAGACACGTACACGGCTGGCTGTTGCACTCTTTCCGTCAAGAACACGTACCTTGTAGTCTGTAAGGCGAATCTGTGTGACTGCCGGATAAAAGGTTTTTAATGCTGAACGCAAAGCGTTGTCCAATGCATTGACAGGACCGTTTCCTTCTCCTGCGGCAACCTCTATGTGGTCATCAACTGCAATCTTTACCTGGGCGAAGGCATAGAGGCCGTCCTCGATAAGTGGGATTTCTCCGCTTGTCTTGTAATAATGCAGCTTGAAGAACGGCTGGTATTTTCCGATGGCTTTACGTACCAGAAGATCAAAACTTGCGTCTGCTCCCTCGTACTGGTAACCCTGATGCTCTTTTTCCTTTACTTCCTTGATTATGTCTGCAACAACAGGATCTGACTTTTTGATTGAAGGATCAAACTTGTTGATTTTTTCGATTATCATGGCGCGACCGGCAACCTCACTCATCAGGAAGACCCTCTCGTTTCCAACGGTTTCCGGGGCTATGTGCTCGTAGGCCACAGGATTTTTTAGCACTGCGTCTATATGCATTCCAGCCTTGTGAGCAAAGGCGTTTTTTCCTACGAATGGAAGTCCCGCCCCAAGTGATATGTTTGTGATTTCCGCGACACGCTTGCAGATTGGAGTCAGCTCCTTGACGTTGTCCTCCGGTATGCATTTGTAGCCCATCTTGAGCTGAAGGTCCGCTATTATCGTAGAAAGGTTTGCGTTACCCGTGCGTTCCCCGAATCCAAGCAGGACACCCTGAACGTGTGTGGCTCCGGCCTTTACCGCAACAAGTGAATTGGCAACCGCAAGGCCCGAATCGTTGTGTGTGTGGATTCCGATTTTTACAGCCTGACCGAATTCCTTGACTACGGTTTCAACTGCTTCCTTGAGGTCATCCATCATGCAGCCGCCCTTGGTCTCGCAAAGACAGAGGACTGTGGCACCGCCTTCTACCGCCGCCTTAAGTGACTGAAGGGCATAGTCCCTGTTTTTCTGGTAGCCGGTGAAAAAGTGCTCGGCATCGTAGATTACGTTCTTTCCCCGCTTGGTGAGGTATTCGCATGTGTCCCGGATCATGTCCAGGTTTTCCTTTAATGTGGCGTGGAGGACTTCAGTGACCTGAAAATCCCAGCTTTTGCCGAAAATGACAACGTCCTCTGTATCCGCAGAAAGCAGGCTCTGAAGGTTCAGGTCCTCTGAGCATGACGTGTCCTTGCGCCTTGTTGAACCGAATGCTACAAGTTTTGCATTCTTCAGCTTGAGTTCCTTTGCCTTCTGGAAAAACTCCATGTCCTTTGGATTGCTTCCGGGGTTTCCGGCTTCTATGTATTTTACGCCCAGTTCATCAAGTGCCTGGACAATATGGATTTTATCTTGAACAGAATAGGAAATTCCTTCTCCTTGAGAACCGTCTCGTAAAGTTGAGTCTAATACATCAATAGAAGTCATGATTTCCTCCGTTGCGCTTTTTGATAATCGGGTCATTATACCCTAAAAGAGGGCTTAATGTAAAGTAAAGTGGTTTTGCGCTTTCTCTTATCTGACTTGAGAATACAGGTCTGCCATCTCGTCACGCCATGCGGCCCTTTCGCCCCTGTCTTCCCATTCGATTATTTTCTTTATGCTGAAATGACGGACATCCCTGATGTTGGGGTAGTTGAGGACTGCAAATCTTCCCTGTCCGATATATGCGATTTTATCTCCGTTATCAAGATGCTCGTTTGCGCTTACCATCTCCATGGCACATTCAAAATGAATCGGGCTACCGCTTTTGTCCTGGATGGCTGAAGACATGTCGGTAATCATCTTGTTGCATTTGGGGCATACAATCTGATGGCTTGACTTGTATTCAGCAATGGCACGGTCTTCTTCCTGAATCTGCTGAGGAGTTACAGCCTGGTGCGGGCGGAACTGTGAGTGCTTGGGTAAAGGCTCGCTTCTGTCCCTGTATTCTTTTTTATTCTGCTGATTGTTTTTATTGTTATGTCTCTTGGCACGTTTGTCTCTATTCATGCCTATATTCTACTTTAATTGCCGTTTTATTTCTAGTACTCATTTTTGGCTTTAATACAATTTTTCCGGGCTGCGGTTTCCGTTTCTTTTTTCTACAAGTTGACGGCTGACTATAAGTGCTATTCGTTCAACTGCATAAGATATGTATTTTTCGTCCTGGATTTTAATCTGCAATTCTTTGATTCGCTGATTGATTGACTGAGATGAAGCATTCTTTGAAACCGGCATAGTGTATATTACTCCGAAAAAGCGTTTACAATGTGGTGTACCGGCTCCAGTCCCGGAACATCTATCGCAAGAACATCAAACCTGATGACCCTGCTATTATATTGTCGATATTTTTCCAGGTAACATTTAGCTGTTTTGATTATCTTTTCCTGTTTACGGAAGTTTAATTCATGTGCCAGAATCTCGGGGTTGCCGTTGGGGAGTGATTTTACCTCTACAAATACAAGTGTATTGTCTTTGGATGCTATAATGTCAATCTCACCGCCGCGTGTACGGAAATTGCGGTCTATGATTGTATAGCCCTGGGATTCAAGATATTGAACGGCCTTGTCTTCTCCCTCCTGGCCTTTTTGGACTGTGGACTTGATTATCACAAATCCTCAAGTTCCTCAACTTCCTCGACATCCAGAAAATCATCCTCAGGTTCCGGGATTGATTTTGTTGCCGCCTGATTCTGAGACTTGGCTTCCTTGTGGCCTGCCGTAACCAGAAACGGTACCTTCCAGCGGTCAAGGGCCCTAACATGATACTTTTTTGCTGCCTGATGCGGTGCCAGAAACATATTCTTACCGTCGTCAAAAAATACAGGGGATGAATAACTGACTCCTTCGGTGATTTCGCTGCAACTAATTCTTGATAAAGGCATTCAACTGCTCCACTTTTATAATATATGCAAAAATTGCCGCCACCGCCTCCCAGGTTTCCTCGGGAATGCACTGGCCTACATCCTGAATCGACAGGACATTTTCTAAAACATCATCTTCTATGACGGGAATTTCATTTTCTTCTGCAATTTCAATCATTCGCTTTGCGAGACGTCCGCGCTCCTTGGCCGCTATGAGGGGTGCCTCAGCATCCAGGGGGTATTTCAGGGCGACTGCAGACAGATTTTTTAATTCGGTCATATCCTTTCTTGTATTAGGGCCGGCGTTTCATTTGTCACGCACAGGCCGTCGAAGTAAGCTGAGTCGGAATAGGTTACAGTCACAGGCTTATCACTCATGCCGGAGTTGAAAAAGCCTCCGAGCCGCATTTCCTCGGCTTGAACTGCAGAAGGCAAAAGCGGCGGTAATGTAAAGAACCGAACTTCCTTCTCATTGCTTATACTATTATAGTATAACACAAAATAATAATTTGTCATCACTGTTTTGCAATTTATTTGAACTTTTTTTAAGCTGTGTTCCTCTGTATCGATTAAAAGCCTGATCATACCTCCAGCATTGGTTTTTCCTTCCGTTTCCGCTGCAATGCCATTGGTTTGATCAAGGGGTAAATCCCATTCAAACGGCAGGAATATCCAGTGGTGCCTGCCCCGGCTTACCTGATTCAGGTAGGTCAGGAGGCCTGATTTGTCCGGTATTGTCCTTCCGTAGATTTTTTCAAGAAAGCCGTTGTTCTCTTCCCCGCTATTTTGTCCCCTGTTTTGTTGGTCCTGCTGATTTTTGCCTTCCTGAGAGCCGTATTGGCCGCCACACAGGTTCATCAGGGCCTGGATTGCCTCGTCAGTCGGTTCAATGCCTTCTTCCATGAGGAGGGACGCTATTTCCGCCGCCTTTTCCTCTTTTCCGGGAAAACGGGATGCTATGGCACGTGCCTTCTGCATTATTGATGAGTCGATTTTTACCCCTGTCTGATACATGA
This sequence comes from Treponema sp., assembly GCA_017960765.1. GTDB lineage: Bacteria > Spirochaetota > Spirochaetia > Treponematales > Treponemataceae > Treponema_D. Next base: position 1,875 of record JAGCYQ010000239.1, on the reverse strand, counting down.
ACTGGAATATACGTGCGCTCAATGCATCCGGTACAAAGCCCTCGGACGCCAGGAGTGCGTATAACGCATCCATGCCGTGCATTTGTCCAGTGGTTTCTGCGGGTGTCGGGGCAGGGAAGGAAAGCCTTGTCAGTTCTATGGTGCCGTCTCCGCGTAAATGCACGGCAGCCGGGAAAGATTCTCCCTGTGCCATGGGTTCACGGCTTTGTACAGTCACCTTGTTGCCCATCAGCGACACAAGGGCCTTTCCGTCCGTTGAATCAGCAAGGACACGTACAAAGACTTGTGAGCCTTCCGTAAGCGTCAGCCCTGGACGAAGATTCTGGAGGTTTTGTGGAAGAATGAACTGAACTGAATTGACTGCCATATTCACATACAAAACAGGCTGCCCAAAATAGGACAGCCCGAAATTGCCGGGAACCAGACTTGAACTGGCACGGTTGTTACCAACCGAGGGATTTTAAGTCCCTTGTGTCTACCAATTCCACCATCCCGGCGAATTATATTGAATATTCCAAGATTACACATTTGGAATTATCCAGCCAAAACAGTATAACAGATTAAATATTCTGTGTCTATTGTTTTTTGTGTTTCATAATCACGCGGACCCGTTTTTTGAATGTCGGAATTTTTGCAATAAGCGACTTGCGGATCCGTGTGACATTTAAAGATTATTTCTTCTTGTTCTTGTTTGCGGCTGCTTCTGCTGCGGTCTCTGCCTTGATTTCGGCCTTGAGTGCTGCTTCTGCCTGAGATGCCTGGTTTGCAACAGCATTTGCATTGGCTACGCGGGCCTTTGCCTTTGGTGTAAGAAGCTCTTTAATCTTGGCATCCTTACCGATCTTGTCGCGTACATAGTAAATCTTTGAGCGGCGGACTTTTCCGGGACGTACGATTTCTACCTTGATTACGCGTGGGCTGTTAACCGGGAATACACGCTCAACACCGACACCATAGCTGATCTTGCGAACTGTGAATGTCTTGCGGATTCCTTCGTTCTTAAAGCAGATTACCAGACCTTCAAAAATCTGGATACGCTTTGTCTTTCCTTCGATAATCTCAAAGTGAACCTTAACAGTGTCTCCAACCTTGAAGTCGGAAACATTCGGTTTCTTCTGCTGTTCTTCAATAGTCTTTATAAGATCCATTTTATTCTCCATTTTGCCGCTTTAGCCTTTCCTGAATGGAACGTAGCTTCCGGCGCTGCTTGCGGTCATTTTTATAGTCTGCATGCTCCGCAAGTTCTTCGATCATCTTTTCCGCTTCTTCAGAAAGAGTACCCGTCATTCTGGCCGTGTGAATCAAATCCGGTCGATTCAACATGGTCTTCTGCAGGCTCTTCTTAAGCCGCCACTTTCGAATTTCCTCATGGTCGCCTCCGGTCAAAACTGCCGGTACTTCCAAGCCCTTATACACATTTGGCCTTGTGTACTGAGGGTATTCCAAAAGGTTTGAGTTAAAGCTTTCCTCATCCAGGGACTCGTGTGTTATCACATCGTCAACAAGCCTGTACACGCAATCGATTATCACCGTTGCGGCAACCTCCCCGCTGGACATCACATAGTCACCGATGGAGATTTCCTCGTCAACATACAAGTCTATGATCCGCTGGTCAATACCTTCATATCGGCCGCAAATCAGGACGATTTCGTCTTCTTTACTCAGAGAGACTGCTTTCTTCTGCGTAAATGGCCTTCCGCTTGGTGTGACGTAAATCACATGCTTCTTGTAGGCCTCAACGCTGTCAAGCGCCCGTCCCAAGGGTTCCGGCAATAAAAGTTGTCCGGCTCCCCCGCCATACGTTCCGTCGTCACATGTTTTGTGTTTATCAAAGGCAAAATCCCTGATATTCACCAAATCGTAGGCAATAATTCC
>JAGCYQ010000238.1 GCA_017960765.1 Treponema sp. | reverse complement strand
CCTAATATAAACTTAACAAAAATAATTCAATTAAAAATCAGCAGCCCATGCCGCTGTCTACACCAAGAACCTGTCCGGTGATGTATGAACTTAAATCTGATGCAATAAAGAGAGCCGCATTTGCGACGTCTTCCGGTTTTCCCGCCCGCTTAAGTGGAATCTGTTCAACCCAAGCGGCCCTGATGTCTTCCTTTACGGCCTGTGTCATGTCTGTGTCGATAAAGCCCGGTGCAATGCAGTTTACCCTTACTCCGCGACCTCCAGTTTCCTTTGCCAGTGACTTGCTGTAGCCGATGAGTCCGCCCTTGCTCGCCGCATAGTTGACCTGACCCGCTCCTCCGTGAATGCCTACGATTGAAGTCATGTTGATGATTGAGCCGCTTCTCTTCCTTATCATGTCAGAGCTGATTATCTGTCCCACAAGGAAGGCAGCTGTAAGGTTTACGGCAATGACCGCATCCCAGTCTTCCTTCTTCATCCTGAAGGAAAGGGTGTCGCGTGTGATTCCGGCGTTGTTTACAAGAACGTCAAATCCGCCCGACTGTGCCAGGGCATCCTGAACGGCCTTTGTCAGTGACTCGCTGTTTCCTACATCTGCATAGAATTCGTGGAATGAGGTTGAGTTTTCCTTTGCAAGTGCTTCAAGCTCGGCTTTTCCTGCTGATTCCTTTGTGCACATTCCCCAAACCTCTGCACCTTCCCTTAAAAATGCCTCTGCGATTTTGCGTCCTATTCCGCGTGATGAACCTGTCACCAGCGCCTTTTTATTTTCAAGTAATTTCATGTTGTCTCCTTTTCCCCTATATAATTAGATGTTGGATGAAATAAGTTGTGTAATTGTTTCCGTTGTGTTGACAGGAATTGAAGTCAGTGTCTTTCCCAATTCAGTCTGAGCCCACAGTCCCGACAGAACTTTTCCAGGACCCGGTTCAAGGATTGACCATGTCTTTCCTGAATCATTTTGAATCATGGATGCGAGAACGGCTTCTTCATCAGTCCACAAAACGCTGTGAGTAAGGTGAAGCACCGCATTCTTCTTTATCTCCGCACCTGATGTTGCCTGAGCTCCTGTTACGTTACTGAACAAAGTGATTTTCGGATCTGCAAACTGAATGCCTTCGATTGCCTTTTCAAACTCATCTGCCGCCTTCTGCATGAGGGGGGAGTGGAATGGACCTGCAACCTTGAGGCGAACCGCACGTCTTGCACCCGCATCCTTTGCTGCATTTTCGGCCTTTTCCAGAGCGTCAAAAGTACCGCTTATTACTGTCTGTCCAACGCTGTTCATGTTTGCTGCATAGGCATCCGGAATTGAAGAAACGATTTCCTTTACCTTGTCGGGGTCAAGTCCGAGGATTGCACTCATTCCCGGTGCCTTTCCCTGATTCTGCTCTGCTATTTCCTCGCAAACCTTCTGCATGATGAGTCCACGCTGGCGTACAACCTTTATCACATCTTCAAAAGAAAGGACTCCTGCTGCATACAGGGCAGGGAATTCTCCAAGACTGAATCCCATTACGGCTGAAGGTTCAATTCCTTTTTCCTTGAGCACTCCGATTACAGCAAGAGATGCCGCTGTTATGGCAATCTGACTGTTGTCGCTGCGGCTGAGTGTCTCTGCATCACTGTTCCACAGCAAGTCTTCCATGTTGACGTTGATGATTGAAGAAACATCATCTATTATTTTTTTTGCAGAAGGAAAAGATTCTGCTACATCCTTGAGCATCCCTGGTGTCTGTGCACCCTGTCCGGGAAACAAAAAAGCATGTTTGTCTGCCATAATATCCTCGAAAAAAAATGATGGTTTTGTGTTTAAACTCTCTTTATGACAAATTATGTCAAAATGTCATAATAATGTCAATCCATGAGGCCGCCAATTTCAGTTTTACATGCCAGTTTTTAAAAAACGGTGCGTTAACTCACTGGTTTTATATTTTTTAATGTATTATAATAGTTCAGATTACATTTCCTCAGGAGTTTCTATGAAAAAGCTGTTCGTTTCCTTTATTACGACATTTTTACTTGTATTCATGCTTACCTCATGTCCTGGACTGATGTCGGACCAGACATGCTCAGTGAGCTTTTGCATTGACGGTGTGGAGCTTGCAAAAGAAATCAATAATTATGGTCGTCACGCGAGGGTATCGGTGATGACTGTTTCATGACGATTTCACTTGAGGGCGAATATAATGCAAGCCAGACTGTGACTTTTGCTGATGAAATGACAGTGACTTTTGACGATATTCCGGTCGGTACAAAAGTCCGTGTTCTTGCAAGGATATATGTTTTAGAAGTTGGAACATCAGGGAGCACAGAGAATGTGCTGGCTTCAGGTGAATCAGACGAGGTGGTAGTCAAAAAAGGAAAAAATGAGATGACGCTCTGGCTTGGGCCACCGCATACAGTTACATTCACCAGCGATGATGGAGTTGAGATCAATTCACAGACAGTTGACTATGGAAAGAAAGCCGTGAGACCCGCAGATCCGACCTTAGACGGCAAGGTGTTTGTCGGCTGGTATGTAGATGCTGATTGTACGTCGGAATTTGATTTTAGCACAGCGATAACAGAAGATACGACCCTTTATGCAAAATGGGTAACGGCATATCAAGTTGGAATGGCCAGTGAAATCAGAAACGGATCTGTGATTGCCGATAAGACATCTGCCGCAGCTGGTGCAACGGTTATGCTGACATTTAAACCTTCCGAGGGATTTGAGCTTAATAGTCTGTCAATAAAGGATGCGGATGACAGAAAGATTGACACAAGAGTGGTAACGGCTGGAGAGAAATATACATTTACAATGCCCGCTGTAAACGTTACGGTTTTCGCAACATTTATGACGCATGATGGTTTTGTGAAAGTTAACGGTGGAAGATTTGACGGTACATATACCTTGACTCCTGAATCCAGTGTTTTCATAAGCGGACGTGACTTGACAATCCCTGATTTTTATATGTGTACCCATGAAGTGACGCAGAAGGAGTATGAGACCTACTGTACATATCGAAGTGATCGCCCGACTGATACTTACGGAAAGGGAGATAATTATCCTGCATATAATGTGTCGTGGTTTAATGCACTTGTCTACTGCAACAAGAGAAGCATTGCGGAGGACCTTGATCCCTGCTATACGATAGACGGAAAGACAAATCCAGATGAATGGGGAAACTTTCCAACATCAACCTCGGCTGAAAACTATTCAGCATGGCAAGCCGCAGAATGTGATTGGACGGCAAGCGGCTACCGTCTGCCCATGGAAGTAGAGTGGGAATATGCCGCAAGAAATGAAAATAAGGATTCCTATAATTATTCTGGAAGCGATAATCTGGATGAGGTGGCATGGTGTAAGGACAATAGCGACGACAAAGCTCATGAGGTAAGACAAAAGGCTCCGAATGGTCTCGGCATTTATGACATGACCGGAAACGTATGGGAAATGTGCTGGGACGTTGGTTACCCCGTTGCAGATGGTCAAATTACGACTACCACTCCAGTCACAGGAAACTCGAACCGTAATAGTGGTAGAGAAATAGTCAGACGAGGCGAAGGCTGGAACAACAGTACCAATGATGACTGCTATGTCGGGGGAAGAAGTGAGAGCTCTTACACCGCGTTTACATGGTCAGGGACAAAAAATACCGTCGGTTTCCGTGTCGTGCGCTCCATATCTGAATAAAAGCAAATAAAAATTGCCGTGGACGCTAAACTTTTTGTGTTCACGGCAATATTCAATAGCAACGGTTGATATTGAATTGCTATCGTAAAAACTCTCCAATAAAATATCAAAAAGCCGTTCAGTAGGTTTTCGTTTACACCTTCACTGAAAGATTCTCTTTGATCTGCAGGACCTGCTCCAGGGGAAGACCGATACATTTTGCAACAGTTTCTGGATCTACATCAGCCTTTAAAAAGTTCTCTGCGTCCTCTATGGCTTTCTCGGATTTTCCCTCAGTACGACCCTCTTCATAGGAGATTTCTTTTTCTTCATCTATCGTCTGCTGCCATGTCATATACTGCTTCCTCCAGTCGCAAGCTAACGCTTGCTCTTTGAGTTTTTACTTGCTCACGACGCAAGCTGACGCTTGCTAAAAAGTTTTGTCTTGCTCGCGAGGCTCGCATTTTTCCTTCGGAAAAAACGACAAAACTTTGTAATTCAATAGCAACGGTTGATATTGAATTGCTATCGTAAAAACTCTCTAAATAAAATATAAAAAAAACTGTTCAGAAGGTTTTCGTTTACACCTTCACTGAAAGATTCTCTTTGATCTGCAGGACCTGCTCCAGGGGAAGGCCGATAGCCTGGGAGATTTGCTCTGGGGAGAGAATATTCAAGCGCAGAAGGTTCTCTGCGTCCTCTATGGCTTTTTCTATTTTCCCCTCTTCATAGGAGATTTCTTTTTCTTCGTCTATCGTCTGCTGCCATGTCATGTACTACTTCCTCCACTTCATGTTCTTCTTGGCGAAGCGAACCTTCTTTTCCAGCGACTTGGTCAGCTCACTGTCGGCTTTCTGTCCTGCCAGGAATCTGAAAAAGGCCTTCTCCTCGTCACTCTCCATGTTAGCATATTCTTTGGCATTGAAAAAGACCTTGTAGGCCCTGTCGTTCAATTTTATGCTTGAATCT
>JAGCYQ010000237.1 GCA_017960765.1 Treponema sp. | reverse complement strand
CCATTGTGGACACAGCTTCGGCTCATTCATATCCCAGTGCTATATAGAAAAATATGCCTCATCGATAGACGGATGCATCCTCTGCGGCACAGCAGGCCCAAGAAAGCCCCTGATATCCGTGGCATTAGTCCTGGCACGCATTGTAGCTTTTATTGGAGGAAAAAAGCGTCCCTCAAAATTCCTTAACAAGATCGCGTTCGGCTCATATAATGAAAGGATAACAGACAAAAAGACTGATTCTGACTGGCTTAGCCGTGACGAAAAGCAGGTGAACGCCTATATGGGTGACGGTGAGTGCGGTTTCCTGTGCACAAGCGGATTTTTCTGCGACATGTTCAAGGGCTTTAAGTACATACATAAGAATTCCCACATAAAGGAAATCCCAGAGTACCTTCCAGTATTCTTTATTACAGGAACAGCAGACCCGGTAGGCACCTATGGAGAGACAGTCCAGAATCTGGTAGATATTTACAAGAACAACGGCATCAAGGATGTAGACCATAAACTCTACGAAGGAGCCCGCCACGAGCTGATAAACGAGACCAACCGCGATGAAGTAATCTCCGACGTAATCTCCTGGCTGGAAAACCACTGTTAATGTTTGCCACAAGTAGCGACAGAGTTTTGATGTTTTTTCCGAAGTGTAATTCGAGTTGTAAAACCAATTATATCAGAGTTTTAGTGTTTTTTCCGAAGGAAAAATGGGAGCCTTCGCGACCAAACTAAAACTCTTTAGTAAGCAAAGCTTGCGATGTACCATAATTAAATCTGTAGAACCTACAAAAGACAGAGTTTTAGTGTTTTTTCCAAAGGAAAAATGCGAGCCTTCGCGAGCAAACTAAAACTCTTTAGCAAGCGAAGCTTGCGTCCTTGACTAGATTTGCTTTGAACATTAAAATGGGTCCACTGTGTTAATTAGATATTCGACCGACAGTAAAGGAAAACCTGTACAAAAGGCTGTCATATATACAAAGAATGAGCATAAAATTTCTCCAGATGTCATAGACCCTGATGCCGTTTATGTGATTCGGCGCCTTAGGGAAACAGGTTTTGATGCATATCTTGTCGGTGGAGCAGTACGTGACCTGATTGTAGGCCACACCCCAAAGGATTTTGACATTGTAACCGACGCAACACCCAGCAGAATCAAGAAAATCTTCAGGAATTCACGCATAATCGGCAAGAGGTTCCGTCTTGTACACGTGTTTTTCGGACAAAAGATATTTGAGGTAAGCACATTCCGCTCGATAGTAGACGGTTCCATAGGCAATGCATTCGGTTCCATGGATGAGGATGTTCAGAGAAGAGACTTTACTCTTAACGCACTGTATTATGATCCGGTCAAGGAGCAGGTCATTGACTATGTTGACGGCTTCAAGGATATTAAAAAGGGCATTGTAAGGCCTGTCATTCCTATGGACAGGATTTTTGTTGAGGATCCGGTCAGAATGCTGCGTGCGGTAAAATACGGAGCTACGACAGGATGCCGTCTACCCGGAAAACTTAGGAAGACAATAAGAAAAAATTCATATCTGCTTTCTCCTGTATCTCCATCGCGTCTTACAGAGGAATGGCTCAAGATAATAAACGGTGGTCATGCCCATGCCATTGTAAGCGGAACCCTTGACACTGACCTGTATGTTTATCTTCAGCCTGCCGCAACAAACATGATGCTTGAGAACAAGAGATTCCGCCAGAATTACCTGCAAAGGCTAGAGGAGCTTGATTCATTCAACCAGAAGAATCCCAACGAAAGACTGGGTGAAAAGCTTTATTTCGTGCTGAAGGATTTTGTATTCGGGCTTACAGACTGGAAACGCGAGGTGGAGGCAGGAACCTCAGCCGCAGACCTGTACAAGCAGACCTGGGCAAGATGCCGTAATTTCATTCTACCGATGAACCCACAGAGGACAGAGCTTGAATTTGCAGTAAGGAAAATACTTGCAGAATATGGTGTCCACTTGAAGTCGCCAAGAAAGAGGACCCGCACAAAAATAGTTCTTCCGCCAGAAAACTGATAGCCTGATATCCTAGATTTTCTTTGATTTATTCGGAGCAGACTCAACGCCGGTGAGCTTATCGATAATGATGCTTACTTCTTCTATCAAGATACCCGTATAGCGCTCAATGTTCTCGATTGTGTATTGCTGCATGTTGTGGATAAGGCCTGTCAGCTGCTTGCCGAACGGAACATCAACCGTGATTATGAGCCTGTAGCCATGGGAGTCCGTCTTTATCGTAAGTTTCTTTACACGTATCTCAGGATCAAATTCATTTACGCAATGCAGTGCCATCTGGGACAATGCCGCCTCCGATATCTCCACACGTCCCCTGTTCTTGCTGAATTCCGGGGTAACTATCGATTTTTCAGAGAGGGCGTCACTTTTCTTTACAAGGACATTCTTCTGTTTGTTAAGGAATTCGCGGATGGACTTGTAGAAAATCTGGGGATAGCTTTTCTTTACCTCAATGGCAGGAACCGGAATGACGTGCTTTCCCTCAATCTGACGGCTTCTGATGGCGGTCTCAATCTCTTCTTTTGTGGCAATATCCTGAATCTTTATGATCTTCTCTGGCGGTGGAAGCTGGAGCCTTTCTGCAATTTTCTTTACCATGCGCTCGCTAGTGCCCAGGACAAGAATTTTCTTGATTTTGTTTTTCTGCAGGACCCGTGCAACCTGATCCCTGTGCTCCTTGTCATCAAAGAGTGCAACCCGGACTGCGCCCATATAGCTTTTTTCATGCTTGGCAGATCTTCCGGCCAGGATCTTGTCATCATTAATCAAAAGTCCGTCGTCAATCAAGGCATGAATACCATACTTTTGGGCGAGGAGCTTTGCCCTGAAACTTTTTCCTGTTCCACTTTCTCCTACAAGAGCATAAACTGAGATGTTGCGGTGTAAAATGTTAGCTATAAAATTCATCGTATATTTAAAGTATAATTTGACTATCCCAATTTATCAAGTTTAAACTTAAGAATTTTTCAAAGTCATCGGGTAGCGGCGCTTCAACTGTCTCTGGAAGCAAAAGGGGATTATCTTTTGGAAATGTGAGCCTGTATGCATGAAGGAAGAATTTCTGATGGTTTCTGTCTCTGGCATCGGGATTATATGCGCTGTCGCAATAAAGAGGGTAGCCGTGATATGCGCTCTGGCAACGTATCTGATGCTTTCTGCCTGTGTGGATCTTGAACTGGAGGAGGGTCAAGGGCTTTGTCTGGGAAACTGAAAGAGGAATGGCTTCCGTAACGGCTTTTTCTCCTGCCTGTGATACTTTTACCGTATAAAAACCGCTTTTTCCTGAATCAGAATCCTCAAGAAAATCCGTCCATGTTTCCCTTTGCTTAAGATGGCCCTGTGCGACTCCAAGATAATCCTTGTTTATCTGGTGAGCCTGCATGGCTTCCGTGAACCATCTGGCGCCTTCAAGACTGAGCGAGAATGCAACAAGACCGCTTGTAAACCTGTCGAGCCTATGAAGAGGTCCCGGCTTAAATGAAAGTGACTGTACATTCTGCCTTTTCTGATAGAATTGAACGACTTCCTCCCAGAGGCTTACTCCTTTTCCCCCAGGCTGAACGCTTATCCCGCTTTTTTTATTTACAATCAAGATATGCTCATTCATAAAAACTATGTCTGACTCATCCAGGGATTTTACTGAATCTGGTTTAATCTTGTCATTTGAATAGTTATTTTGTGGGTTTTCCTGTGATTTTATCAAAAAACTTGCAATCTGAATGCAGTCTCCCTGAAAAACCTGCTGATTTCCCTTGCATGCCTGCCTGTTTACCCGTATTAGTTTTTTCCTGATGGCAGAATAGATTCCTGAAGAGGGGCTTTGGGGCAGAATTTTCTGTAAAACCCTGTCCAGACGGCGTCCGTTGTCATCCTTTCCTGCAATAAAATCAGTGAAGTCCATATTTACAAATTATAGAACAAAAAATGTCGTTAGGCTACTAGACAAAACTCTATAATAAAGTAAAATAGAGGTTATGGAAAATGCGAGAGGACAATTAATTTTATTTTTAAAAAACCCAGTGTTACTATCTTGTATTTCCAGTTGGTTTTGTGCCCAGCTTATCAAGACTCTGATCAAATTGTTCTCAGGCAAAGTTCACAGCCTCCAGGAGCTTTTTGAACTGCTGTTATGGCGTACAGGAAGCATGCCGTCCAGTCATGCAGCTCTTGTTTCGTCCTTGTGCACTTCAATTGGTTTTAGGTCTGGAATCAACTCCGACATTTTCATTCTTTCATTGGGATTTTTTCTGGTTACGATACGTGATGCAGTGGGGGTAAGACGCGCAAACGGCATTCAGGCCAGAACATTGAATAAGGTGGGACGCATGTTAAAGGAAAAAGAACTCATGGATTTCAGTCCCATAAAGGAAGTGCATGGTCACAGCCCCGCAGAAGTTGCAATCGGCTGCCTGCTGGGATTTTTTATAGGATTGGCGTTTAGCGTGTTGAAGTAAATGAAGTTTAGGTTCAGTTTGTTTTTTTCACTTGTAGTATTCCTCATTCTCGGTTGTTTTTTATATGGCATGCGGAGTATACCCGTTGCAAAGATATGGAACAATTACAGTGTGGCCTATGTTGACAACAGCGTTTCCGAGGACCTTGTAGTTTTTTATCTTGAAAACGAAGGCTGCCAGGACGTAATAAGCCTTTCAAGACAGGTTGTTCCTTTTATTTCCAATGTTTCTCCTGTTGCATCCCATGATTCCGAATACCTTGACCAGAGGCTAAGATATTTTTCTGACGAAAGCAGCGCATACCGGCTTTATTACATACCGGAGAAATATCAGGACGGTGCTTCCAGGGCAATTGCAAATCTGAGCCGTGAGATGGGAGTGGAGGCAGGAGTTGATTCTGTTGAGCGATATCCCTGGCTTGTTCCTGTCATTTGTCTTATAACATTCATCATTCTGTTTCTGGCATCAAAATACCGCAGCGTTTTTGCATTACCCGGATTATTTCCTCTTTTGCTTTCATTGTCGCAGCCGTTTTACGCTGTAGCCGCCGCAGTCTGCCTGATGCTTCTTGCGATTTATCTTATCAACGGTTTGTGGACAAGACGAAAATTCCTGTCTGCGGTTTTCCGTTCGCTTTATATCGACATTTTGATTGTTGGCTCGCTGATGATCATGCTGGCAGTTTCTACGAACGTTTTCCTTCTTGCTCTTGGAGTATGTGCTTCCAGTGCATGTGCATTTATTTTCCTGAGTGCACTACATGAATACAACGAATACAAGCTGTCATTTACCTATGTTCCTATTTTTTCAGCATGGCAGATACCTGTTATATACAGAAAGACCGCGACTTATCTTGTGGGAACCTGCCTGCCGATCATTGCACTGCTGATTATGTTCCTCATTTCAACCACAACATCACCAGCCGCATCTATACAGGGAATTGCAGTTCCATCTCCATCAGACGGAACATTACCAAATGCATCAACATATACTCTACCAAACATGAATTCCTATTATTCATGGGCATGGAAACAGGTCTCATATCCTTACCGCACATTAAACGATTTGACCGCAGTACAGGACCCAAAAGAAGGTGAGAGCGTAAATGTCACGCATTATACAAATACCGACGAGGGCATTGTCGTCACAGAGGAGCCTGTTCTTACGTACAATGAAGAGTTCAGGAAGAAACTCAAGGAAGATACTGTGACACCTGTTTCAGTAGAAAAGTTACTGTCGAGCCAGGAGGAAGATCTTGTCGTAAAGTATTCCAGCGGCATAAAGAGCAAATCCGACTCACAGCACAACGGAATCAATCTGGCGTTATTATTGACGGCCTTAATCATACCGCTTGTTCTATTTGCGGCATATTTAGGACTTGGACGAAAGAAATATGAAAACAGTAAGTAATTTAGTACCAAACGAAAAAAAACAGTTTGAAAGTTCTGTAAGGGCTTTTTTGCCACGTTATGCTCTGGTACCGTTCAGACAGCATGATGAACTGGAATATCAGTGCATTGTTAAGCAGGGCGATGTCGTTAGCGAAGGACAGGTAATAGCACGGTCATTAAATGAAAAGACACAGAAAAAAGCCTATATTCATGCACCTATTCCCGGAACAGTCATATCGCTTGAAGACTGCATGCAGCCTGACAATGAAATGGGACCTGCCGTAAAGATCCGCATGGAAGGAGCATTCTCATATCTTGGAAAAAACATTCATCAGATGGAATGGCAGTGGTATTCAAGAAACGAGCTTCTGGATTTGATAGCAGATAAGGGTGTCATAAATACATTCGATTCATCAACACCGTTATATCAGCAGATAGCAAGGCCTGATACGGACAAGAACCGTTATATTGTGGTCCGCATGTTTGATGATGATCCCAGCCATAAGACAGATGCGTTTGTAGCCCAGTCATTTACAAAGGAAGTAGTGGAGGGCAGCCGTATACTTGCAAAGGCAATCGATGCAAAGGGTGTTGTATTCGTACTGTCAAAGAAAATGAATGTACAGATTGACACTGAGGTTTTCGGTAGTCTTCCTGTTTTGTTCGTTAAGACAGACGGAAAGAAATATCCATCAGGATTTAAGCAGAATCTGGTCCACATAGTCAGAAAGGCATCAAAATCATCAGAGCAGGAAGCATTCAATTCTGTAAACCGCTTCAGCCTGTTCGTTGATCCTGAGACCTTGTATTCAGTTTATGAGGCTGTTGTTTTCGGTAAGCCTGTCCTGGAGACATTTGTTCATGTGGAAGGTTCATGCCTTCAGACTGCCGCCATGCTTCAGGTAAGAATCGGTACAACGATAAAGAGCCTTGTGAATCAATGCGGCGGATTCAAGACAAAACCGTCAAAGATAATCATCAACGGAATGATAACAGGCTGCTCAGTGGAAACACTGGATACCGCAATTACACGCGGAGTAAAGTCGGTGGCATTTGTTCCTGCAAAAGAACTGAACGACCATCGTCAGAACATGTGCGTAAGATGCGGAAAATGCCGTCTTATCTGCCCGGAGGAAATATTTCCGGACTTGATGTACAGACACTGCAACGGAGGAAAGAAAGTCGGCAAGGACATGATTGCAACTTCAATTCTTTGCTCTGGCTGCGGATTATGCAACAGCATCTGCCCGTCAAGGTTACCGTTGTGTCAGACAATAGAACAGTTGAGGAAAAACGAGTATGAAAATAAATAATATCTTTAAGTATTCACAGCCGGCACCATCATTAAAGCCGTATATATACATAACACCATCAATCGGTACGGTGCGGAAATGCCTTCTTGTACTGCTGATTCCTCAACTTGTAATGCTGGGAGTAACACATACTTATTCCGCTCTGTTTGTAATTCTTGCTGCAGTGCTTGCGTCTATTGGAGCCGAGGTTCTTTCACTTCTATATCAGAAAGAAAAGGGCATTGAGATCATGTCGCCTCTGGTTCAGGGCATTATAACGGGAATGCTTTTCCCGCAGACTTTTTCACCAGTTGTCGCATTCATAATTACTCTGTGCGTGATGACCCTTGGAAAATATTTTTTCGGTGGATTTGCTTCATCATGGATTACTGTTCCGGCCCTGACAATCGTTACAGCCTATGTCCTGAATGTAAACGCTTTCCCTGCAATCCCGCTAGGCCTGGAGGATGTTCAGTCCAGAAATGCGGCACTAATTCTGATTCAAAACGGCTCAATCCCGATGCTGGAAGTTGACCCTGCTATAACAGGATTTTTCAACAAGACAGTCTTCCGTTTGTTTGGAATTGTCGTTCCGGACGGCTATGTATCCCTGCTGTGGGACAACGGTTCACTGATTCCCGCATTCAGGTTCAATTTTATAACACTGATTTCTTCGATTATTTTGATTTCAAGTGATATGGTTGATTTTGTGATTCCGTTCATTTTCATCGTGCTCTATTCTCTCCTTGTGCGTTTCCTTGGACCTCTTGTAGTGCATGGCGTACCGATGCAGGGTGACATGATTCTTGCCCTGATGACAAGCGGAACATTATTCTCTTCACTCTATCTCTTGCAGTGGTATGGTACCGTTCCGATTTCAAGGACGGGAAAATGTGTCTATGCTGTTATTGCCGCAATACTTGCATTTTTGATTATGGGTTACGGAATGTCTTCGGTTGGCTATGTCTGCGTGATTCTTATGATGAATGTTATTTCGACCGTCATACAGGGTATAGAAAGCCAGAAAGTCAGAAAGAATATCGAAACTGTTCTTGTACCCCGCATAAGTTCTTTCCAGGAGGCAGGAAATGTCTGATACTCACGAATCTGATGAAACCGGAATTGAAGCATATAATAAAACCAAGGTAATGAAATTTGGAATCTTTACTTTGATTATTGTCGTTCTGTTTGCAATTCTGATATTGTTCACTCTTCTAAGCAGGAATTCTTGGAACGAAGGAATGAAAGATCAGATAAACTCCGTTCTGAATGAAAAGGAGCTTCCGTATAAAACCGGAGAACTGGATCATCTTCAAAGTTCAATTTCCCTCAACTGTGTCTCCTATACTGACGCTGCATTGCCGGATGTTCATATTGTTCTTGTAAGGACACCGACTTTGTACGGACCATTCCCGGCACTATATGTCTATGATGAGAAAACAGGAAACGTGGAGTTCATCGATTTGCTTTTGATTGGCGGAAAATCAAAGGATGCTGTTGTCTCATCTGCAAAAAACATGCAGGTCCAGTACTGGAAAAACAGGATTCCGCTTATCATCAATACCGCTGATAAAAAACAGGGGGAAGAAAAATGACAAAAAATATCTTTACATATCTTTCAATTCTTCTGATGCTTTTGATAGCTGTACCGGGACGTTTTGCTTACGGTCTTTGCATATTGTTGATTTTGCTTGTCGTTTTCCTCTGCGGCTCATTTTTCAAAAAGCTGATTTATAAGTTTGGCATTCAGGATATGCAGGTTGTTCTTATATCGATTTTCCTTATAGCGATTACAGTCATCTTAAGGCAGATTCTGATTTTGTTTTGTCCGATCATTGCACTCACAATGGGATATGCAATTTTCCTTCCTGCAATTTCTGCGTTCCTTTTGAACAGCCTGTATGAAAGAAAAAGAGTTTCTCCGGTTGAGATCAACAATACGATGCGGCAGGTGCTTTATTTCAGCGGCTGGATGCTCTTGACTTTCCTTGTAAGGGATATCATCGGATTCGGAACCGTTACTTTCCCGGGATACCAGGATCTGGCTGTTATTTACATAATCAAGTCTATGCCGTCTGGTGTTTCTGCAGGAACCGCTCTTGCCTCAATACCAGGATCATTTTTCCTGATTGGTATCGGTATTGTGATAAGCAGCATGCTGAGGGACCGCAGCATAAAGAATAACATGGTAAGAAATGCACAGGACGAGGAGTTGGAAAATGTTGAGTAATCTCTTTTATTATATGTTTTATGCCTCCGCCGTTTTTGTCTATGGAATGGGAACTACATCAGCCATACAGAGCAGCATTAAACCAAAGAATCTGTTCTTACAGTTCTCTAAAATCATGATACTGGTAATTGCAACTCTTGTCTTTACGTATCTTCTTACCGTTCAGCTGATAAAGATAAATCTGGGAGAGCTTTCTCCGTTTATCTGTGTTGCAATGTTTGCTTTGGTATCGTTTTTAGTTGAGAATTTCCTCCGCTTTTATTCAAAGACTACAGTTGCAGAATATGGTGTCTCAATTCTTTGTATTCTTATTGCAGTAATCGAAAGCGTGTCATTCCTGGATTGTCTTGTAAACGCCATCGCTTGTCTTCTGTCATTCTTCGTAAGCGTTCCTATTATGCATGCCATAAGGAAAAAGATTGAAATAAATGCACCGTCAGAGAAACTCAAGAATCTTGGGCTCCTTTTTATAAGCATTGGCGTGCTTACAATAATTTTACTTTCCTGGGGTGTATCTTGGCTTAATCCAGGAGTTTTGAGCCGATGAGCGTAAACGTAAGTTTTATACTGGATCTTTATGAGACAGATCTTCAAGACAAGGAAAAACTGAACAACCTCTATGAATCCGGTCTAAAACCATTGCTGACTCTTCTTTATGCACATCCGCGTCTTTTGATGGGAATTGCAGTCTCAGGTCCAATACTCTCATACTATAAGGAAAAGTATCCTGAGGCAATACAGATTCTGGGCGAGCTTACTAACCGTCATCAGGTGGAAATCATCAGCTGCGGTTATTATTCTCCGATTTTCCCGCTTCTTTTTCCAATTGACCGCAGTGCGCAGATTGAGACCTTAAATGCACTTTTGCGTGATACAGTGGGAAAGCGTCCCCGTGGGCTGTCGCTGTTCTCAAGTATATGGGATCCCTCTCTAGTCACGACATTCCAGTCCTGTGGAATTGAATATGTGCTTTTGGATAAATCTCTAGTTCCACCGTCAAAGAATTCTTTTCTGCCGATTATTTCCAGTGAGCAGGGTAAAAACATAAAGATACTGACAGTTCACAATGACCTGCTTCCACAACGAGGAGAAAACGGAAACCAATGGTCGGTCAGGGTAATTAAAAGCCTGCCTGAGAATTATGAGGAAGCACGTTCCCTGATTGTATGCCTTAAACTTACTCTTGATCAGTTTGTTTCTGTACGCGAGGATCTTGGTTTCCATTCGTTTATTGATTACATTGAGTCTGAGAACACTTTGATTCAGCTTACACTTCCTCAGATATACCTTAAGAATACCAAGCATTTCATTCCTTATTATATACCGGCCGGAATGCATGAAAAACTCAGCTGCAGGACATCAGTTCCATATTCAATTCAGTATAATTCCAGTTCTTTCCCATATACAATTCATGATTATCTTAACACATATGTGCAGACACGACATCTCTACGAAAGGATGATGTACATCAGCATGCTTATTTCCTCTTGCCATGGTGGTGACAAAATGAGGAAAAAGGCAGCCCAGGAGAAATTGTGGGCCGCACAGGCAGGGGATAATTTCGTTTCATGCAACACAGCACTGCCTGCAACAGCCGCTAAATTACAAAGGGCATACAAGCTTCTTAATGAGGCAGAAAAATATGTCCGCGAAAGCAAATACCAAAATGAATCAATTACATCGTTTGACTACAACGGAGACGGAATCAATGAGTATGTCTGCCAGATGGAGAATTTCAATGCAGTGGTTTCCCAGAATGGCGGTCAGATTGTGGATTTCAACCTGCTATATGCCGGTGCCAATCCCGCATCAAATCTTTGCAGGATAGAAAAGTTTGACGGTTGCAATGATTTTTATAACCGTGGTTTTTTTGTTGACCATCTTCTGGAACCAGACCAGTTTGAATCATTCTTGCAGAAAGAAAACGTTACAAATACTCTTTTCCCAACAAGCAACTATGAGGAAAAGCGTTTTGACAACAAGAGGCGTGAGATTCAGCTTGAGGCACACTGTAATTTTTCTTCAATGAAACTCCTCGTTAGCCTGAAAAAGCATTTTAACTTTTCTTCAAATGGCGTTACTGTTCAATATATTCTTAAAAATGAAAGTCCATTTTCTCTTAAAGGTATATTTGTTGTAGAAATCAATTTAAGCCAGACACAATTTGAAAAAGACAAAGATACTTCTCAGTATCAGGTTGAGCTTATAGTCGACAATAACAAAAGGCTGGTTGATCAGAATTCATTCTATAGGTTGGATAGCGGGCTTTCTCTTTTACAGATAACGGATACAGCGAATAAACTGTTATTCTTACTGGAGCCAAACGAAGAATCCGGATTCATAACATCGAGCATTCCTTACCGGCGTGATGTCGGAGGAACTGAACCTGCCGTCATATCAAATACAAGATGTGCACAGTTCTGGTGGAATGTCGATCTTGCCGCTGACAGGGCCATAGAAAAGACAATCAATCTGAGCATTATACCCGCAAAAAAAGCCTAGGAAAATCAGTATTCATCTAAATTAAAGAATGGATGGTCTGCTCTTTGCAATTCCTGGGTATAATTGTCTTTCTTTCTAACCAGCACAAGTTCATCTTCCGTGCAGACAGTAATTTTATATTCTACAGTCCAGGGGTCCTCGTCATAAGTATAACAGTCATAGACATACAGTGTATCGTCATCAAGAAGCTTCCACTTACCGGAAAAACCTTCGCTCTCTTTTATTCCCAGGGTAAATGAATTGTCAGAATCTAAAATCTCAAGGACAATGGTTTCGTTTTCCCAAAAACCGGTTAGAAGTTTGAGGGTGGAATGACTGCCACTGTTATTTGCAAAGCTGACAACTGAGTCAACAACAGATAAATATCCCCCGAAAACCCATCCTTCGTGGAAAGAATCATCTGCAACATAATACCATGCGTCATTTAATCCGTCGACTGTAAATGTCATGTTAGTAATCTTGACAATCTGCACCATGGTGCCGTCCAAAAATTGTCCGATAATATCACCGTCAACAGGATTGCTTCTGTAATTAAGCTTTGAGCCGTCATCTGTTTTTACGACTCTTGGAAGCGTGTCTGGAAGGACAGTTAGCTCATAGCCATTTGAAGTTGTTTCTATTTGGGCCCATTCTAAATAGTCATCATCTGTATCAGCTGAATCTGGCTCAGGAAAACTTTCGTCTTCCAAAACAATATTTTCTGAATTTGTTTCTTCGATATCGGAACTCTTTTTATTGCATCCAGAAAGATTAAAACAGAAAACAAGTACCGCTGATAATAAAATTACTTTTTTCAATTTTTTTACTCCGCAAAATTCAATCACTAAGATAATAAATTCAGGATTTATTTTCTGAATCTATCTCCTTCCGATTTTTTTCATTGCTTTTTTGAACCACCATGCCCTGAGTTTTTCAGCAGCATTGTAAAGTCCGTAGAGTGGGGAAAGTGGAATGTCAAAGCTTCCAGGCCTGTGAATCAAGGTTCCGCCAAAGCCTGTCTTAAAAAGGAAGAGTCCGTGCATCGGATGATTCTCGTCGTCGGTTGGAGGACATCCGTAAAAATCATAGACAGGACAGCCTGCTTCCTTTGCGTCTTTAATAGCAGTCCACTGAAGTAAATATGCAGGCATGAGGTTACGCTTGATGTTACCGCTTGCACCGTAAAGGTAGACCGCTTCTCTTGGACAGAACAAGGTTATTATTCCCGCTAGATAATCATTCTCATGTTTTGCGAGGTAGAGTGTGATTTTAGGTTTTCCGCTTCCATCAGGCTTACCATTCTGCAACAGGTCCATATAATAGCCCTTGCCGTGGAAACTTACGCCGTCTCTTTTTGAAGTCTGTTCAAACAGTGAGTAAAAGTTGTTGAATGCCTCTTCAAATCCTTCCTCTCCTGCAAAATGACGGGATACCTTTACATCTTTTTTCTCTGCAAGACGGATATTGTATCTCCACTTGCTTTTCATCGCTGCAAGAATCTCTTCCTCTGTTGGATTAATGTCAAGCAGGACTGTGTCAGGTGGCTGAATGTCTACAGCGCTCTTTTTAATACCTAACGATGGGTTAATTTTGTCTTTTGCAAAACTTTCACGCTCAGTCAAATCTGTAAAATCAACTGGAACGTCAAAGCGCATGAATAATGTACGTTTTGGGAGCAGGGGCTTAATTTTTTTTGCAAGCTCTGAGACCCTCTTAAGGTAATCTTCCCGGTCCTCGTCTGAATATTCAGGTGCCATAGGAATGTATGCAAGGTTAAATCCCTTGATTCTACGTATAAGAAGGGTAAGAGAATTCTTGGAGTTTGCCTCTGCAGAAAAATGATCAGTTACTTTAAGATTTCCGTCCGGCAGAATGTTAAAGTACATTGACGACCAGCCGTGCCTGCATTTAAACTCTGCCCAGAATTCTGTCTGTAAAAAACGCTGTTCATTGTAAGGCACTTTAATGTACCCCGCCGTTTTCTGTATGAATCGTGGTGATAGCCTTGTCATTGACAATAAGCTTTTTACCGGAAATCTCCACAGATTTATTTACAACATTAATCTGAACCTTAAAGAAATCATCTGCAGTGATCTCTGACGGCTTTTGTGCGTTAATATCAGCACCCTCAAGAATAACTCTTGTTCCAGGTTCTGCCCACGGTGCCTCAAGAACTTCTACTGCATCCTTTCCGTCCTTGTCCTTGTAATCTGCCGCCAGGAGCATGCCATGGCTTTCGATTCCACGCATTGCCCTGGGTGCAAGGTTTGCCGCAAGGATAATGTGTTTTCCAAGCAGATCCTCTGGTTTAAGGAAAGGTCTCAGGCCACTCTGAATAATACGTGGTGTACCGCTTCCGTCATCAAGAGTCTCTACGTAAAGTTTCTCGCCTTCCGGGTTGTTCTCGACCTTAACGATTTTTGCAACCTTCAGCTCAATTTTCTCGTTAAAGAAAGAAACCTGATCTTCAGCAAGCTCTATTTTTTTGCTTTCCTTTTTTGCCTTTTTATTTTCACTGGCCTTTTCTTTTCTGTCCTTCTGGCTTCCGGAATATTTTTCCCTGAATGCGTCTGCTGTCTTCTGGTCAAGCGGAGAGAAGAATATGGCTGTCTCGTTTACAGTATCAAGTCCCTCGGTGTTTCCAAGATCGCTCCAGTTTAATCCTCCTTCAACTGCAGTTTCACCGAACTTTGGCTCAGAGATCTTTTTGTTAAGATATCCAAGAATTGTCTCGCTGAACTGAGGCAGATATGGATGTGCCATGATCATAAGGTCCTTAATCATGTAGCAGAGGTTATGAATGAGCTTTGCGGCCTTGTCAGGATCTGTAGTACGGGTCTTCCATGGCTCACCGTCCTGGAATGCCTTGTTTCCGATGTCACTTATAGCGAATACCTCGTGGAATGCGTCCTTTAAATCTGCCCATTCAAGATATTCAGTCATTTTTTTCTCGTGTGCACGGACTGCTTCCCACATTTCCTCGTCAACAGGTGCATCCGGAATCTTGCCGTCATAATATTTGTTTACAAAGAGGAGAGTGCGGTTCACAAGGTTTCCAAGGTTACCGATAAGCTCGCCGTTGTATTTCTCGCGGAATTCCTTCCATGTAAACTGATAATCCTGTTTCTCAGGACGATTGTAGAAGATAAAGAATCTCCATGCGTCTGCCTTGATGCCGCTTTCCTTTGCATCAGAACCGAATACACCGATTCCCTTGCTCTTTGAGAATTTTCCATCCTCATAATTCAGGTATTCAGTAGAGGACATATGATAGAGCTTTGTCCAGTTATGGCCGCTACCGATAAGGCTGCATGGGAATACAACTGTATGGAAAGGTATGTTGTCTTTTCCGATGAACTGGAACAGGTCTACTGGAGCCTTTCCCTTTGCTTCCTCGCTTTCTTCCGGAATCCACCAGCTCTTATAGTCAAACGATGGCTTTCCCTGTGCCTTAAGCTCATCCTCAAGCTGCTTTGTGATTGAGATATAACCGATAGGTGCGTTGAACCATACGTAGAATACTTTGTTCTCGTATCCCTCGCGTGGAACAGGAATTCCCCATTTTAAGTCGCGTGTAATGGCTCTTTCGTTAAGGCCGTCGCGGATCCATGCCTTTGTAATCTTTACGGCATTCTCTGACCAGCGTCCTTCCTTGCTTGCCTTGCTCATCCATTCATCAAGTTTGGAGGAGATTGCAGGAAGATTTATGTAAAGGTGTTTTGTATCACGGATTTCTGGCTCAGCACCACAGGTAGAGCATCTTGGTGACTTAAGCTCAACAGGATCCAGAAGAGACCCGCATTTTTCACACTGGTCACCGCGTGCGTCATCGTAACCGCATTTAGGACAGATTCCACGGACAAAACGGTCTGCAAGATAACGCTGGCATTTAGGACAGAATGGCTGCTTGTTCACATGCTCTGTGATATAACCGTTTTTCTCAAGGTCCTTGTAGATTTCCTGTGTTATCTCCGTACATTCATCGTTTGATGTGCGTCCGAATTTATCAAAGGCAATGTCAAACCATTTGTAGATTTCATCGTGCTGCTTAAAATAATAGTCGCAGAGTTCCCTGGATGTTTTTCCTTCTTCCAGGGCTTTGGTTTCTGTTGCAGTTCCGTATTCATCAGTACCACATACATAAAGGGTCTCATAGCCGCGACTTCGGCAAAAGCGTGCAAAGACATCAGCACTGAGCATCTGGATAAGGTTGCCCAAGTGAGGGATATTGTTTACATAAGGTAATGCGGATGTAATTAATCTTCTATTCATGGTGTTATTATAGAATTTTAACAGACAATCGTCAATTATCTATATTTAATGGTCTTTTATTTCTTGAGGACAAAGAGGTATTCCGAGACATAGGTGTCACGGCTCCTAAGGTTCCTGCTGCCACGGAAAGTATTGTACGGGATTTCTACAGTCTTAACTTCTCCATATTTCTGAAGCATCTCAAACATCTCTTCAAAGCTTATGAAACCTTCTGAATTATATGAAATGATTATGTATTTT
>JAGCYQ010000236.1 GCA_017960765.1 Treponema sp. | reverse complement strand
TGTAGAAAACGATGAACTGAGGTGCAGGAACTTCAATCTTTTTGCAACGGTTCACGTCCAGTTCCTTCTTAGCTAGATAAATCTGATACAGCTGGGAGAAGTACAGGAATCCCCTTAAAGCCATGTTCTGGTTATGGCTTGACTGCTGCTCGAAAAGGACCATCTGGTCATCAATCAGAAATGAAACATCATTATGCATGGTGATGTAGATGACGTTCTCGATTGTGTTCAGCTCCAGGGCATTTGGGTCGGTGTAGCTTGTGTCGTTCAGGGCATTGTACAAATCAAGTCTCCATCGTTTACTCTCTTCTGTGTCTCTGCCGAAGATGGCCTTGAATAGGCGGTCCTTGTATTCTCTCTGGGTGTTTTCTGTGAAATTCATTGATTGCTCCTTTTTGTGAAATTAAATCAGGGATATCTATTTTCCCTTTACTATATAAATAGTAGGTGACCCCCGGGTTTTAACAAAAAATTAGGGAATATTTTTGGGAAATTTGTTTTTTTTCATATCCTGAATGCTATACAATATTCAAGTTTCTCTTGTACAAATCAAATTAAACCTTTAGACTACTGTCTATGACTTTAGAGGCAAAATCCTTTTATAAACAACTTATCCTGATTGTGGGTCCGATGGCCTTGCAGAATCTGATATCTGCACTTGTTAACTCTGTGGATATTTTTATGCTCGGGTCTGTGGGGCAAACTGCAATAGCGGCTTCTTCTCTGGCTGGGCAAATCGTGTTCATTTTGTTCATGGTCACAACAGGTCTTTCCTCGGGGCTTGTGATGCTGGCGGCACAATACTGGGGTAAAAAGGACATACAGTCGATTCAAACGTTATCGGGAATTGCTCTGCGGATCTCTGCATCGGTTGGTCTTGTATTCAGCTTGGCGGCGTTTTTTACTCCTACCCTCCTGATGCGGATTTTTACCAATGATGAAAACCTTATCTCTGTGGGTGCCTCGTATCTAAAGGCAGTAAGTGTCTCCTATCTCTGCATGTCTGTCTCTCAGATTCTTCAGGCTGCATTCAAGAGCACGGAAAAAGTCATGTTCGTAATGGTCCTGACCTTTGTCTCGCTTGGAATGAATGTTATCCTCAACGGCTGTTTCCTGTACGGCTGGTTATTCTTTCCAAAACTGGGTATTGTCGGTGTAGGAATTGCCACTTCTATAGCACGCTTTATCGAGGTTATAATCTGCCTGATTTATGCCGCAATGCAAAAGGAACTAGGATTCGGTCTCCATCTTCTGTTCAAGCGCAACAGGATTCTTACACATGATTTCTTTAAGTTTTCTCTGCCCGCTGTAGGAAACGAAATGGTGTGGGGCCTTGCTTTCTCCATGTACTCGGTTATTCTGGGCCATCTTGGAGAAGACATTGTTGCCGCCAATTCTGTGGTCAATGTAGTGCGTAATCTGGGAACTGTCCTTGTATTTGGAATGGCATACGGTGGTGCAATTGTCCTTGGGAAATACATGGGGGCAGGGGATCTTGAGGTGGCCGAGAAAAATGCCTCACGTCTTGGAAAGGTAACTGTGGCTGCAGGTGTCTTTGGTGCTGTTCTGGTCCTATGTCTGTACCCTGTCCTGCCCTTTATCGCTAAGCTGAACGAAACTGCTAGCAATTACCGCTTCTGGCTCTTGATTATAAATTCTTATTCAATTATCGGTTGTGCCGTCAATACCGGTTATATCTGTGGAATCTTCCGGGCCGGTGGAGATGCAAAATTCGGTTTTATTGCAGATGCCATCTGTATGTGGCTTGTCTCACTTCCGCTGGGCCTGCTTGCCGCCTTTGTATTCAAGCTGCCGCCTGTGTGGGTCTATTTTGTCCTCTATCTGGACGAGTTTGAGAAAATGCCTTTTGTCATCGTGCATTACCTTAAGAAAAAATGGCTCAAAAACATCACCCGGGACAAGGCAACTTTACAGGCTGCCGAATTGAATTAAAAGTGTCCGCTATGGTGTGAATGTCCGCTGGGTCGGATTGTTGTTCCCCCGCCAAATGATGACCTGCTTCCACTGCTGGAACTGGTGTTTATGCGTACTCTCCTTGTGGTTGAATGCGTATAGACATCATTGTTCCTGTTGAAGTTGATTCTTGTGTCCTGGACGTAATTCCTGGCTTCTGTTGCCATGTGAATGTTGTTCATCTTTTTCTTTTCCGACGAAATACCTACGCCCGCAATTATAAGTGCAAGCGGAATCATTATCAGCAGTATGGTGGACATTGAATCCTTGATCCTGTCCCAAAACGTATAGCTCCTGCCTGAGTAATAAACGTCACCGTATTCATCAGGCCTTACATCGATTGGGTCTCCCTCTTCCGCACGAGTCAAAAAATTCTCGGAGACTGTTATATAATCCTTAAAGCCGCCATACCAGTCATCATTCCTGAAATTGCCAAGGAACTCTCGTGACAGCACTTCCTTGCCGTAATCCGTAAACGCCGTGTTTCCCCAGCCATAAGCTTCCAGGTCATAGCTTCTGTCATCCATGGACATCAAAAGCAAAAGACCGCGCCTGTCGTTTCCAAGGCCAAATTCCATTCCATCATAAATATATTCAACCGCATCTTCTATTTCATATTCGTATTCAGTGTAATCGTTGACAATAACCAGATACACGCCAAAATCATGCCTTTCTGCTATGCCCTGTGCCAGAAGATTCAGCTCTGTTTCCTGTTCATCTGTCAGAATATCCGCATTATCAACAACAAATACCACATCAGAATAATCATAGTCGGAATATGTTACTTCATCCTGTGAGTCATCTCCAAGAGAAATTATGTCACCATCCGAATATCCAACATCATCTGTATCCGAAAAAACCGTCAGCGGAATGTCCACGCTATCCTGAGCAGTGCACAAGACAATAGGCGCCAAGGCAAACATCATTATCGAAATCAATCTTTGAAAAATCTTTTTCATTCTGTACCCCACTAAAACTCCACTCAAATGTCAGTTAAAAAAATACGCCACTATGCAGGCAACAATCGGACCGCCTATAAGAAGAGAAAGAAGGAATTTGATAAAGAAGCGTCCCACTGCTTTTCCCTTGCTTATTGGAAGATTACCCACAACTTTTCCCGTCTGTCCGTTTACAGCAAACAGAAAACGCTGCTCGTTCCATTTCGTATAGAGGAGATAAACCGGAAGCAGGCCGTAATGCACGGTTCCCTTTTCCAGAACAATATTCTTACTTACAAGTGAACAAGTCTCATAACCGGTTACCGAGCTCCTGAGGATATCAAGACAGGTCTGGCAGCACCGTGTATTGGCACGTCCTATGCTGTCGTTGATTGAAACATCATATTTGTCTGCAAGGTATCCCGGAAGATATGCAGTTGAAAATTCCTTTATCTCACCAAAGTTGAACGGTTCCAGGGAGTCCATCAAATCATCGGGCATCTTCTCCGAGGCATCCACCGGTACCATGGCAAAGGGAATGTCTGCATCGCGGACACATTCAAAATGGCGTGTCGTCGTTATCTTGTAATCACCGCTGAAATGGGAAGTTGAAGTCGTCGTGTTGAAAACCGCATGACCTCTGGCAACACCGTCAAAAAACCAGAATGGAACATAAATGCCCTTTATCTCCTGAAGGTGGTTCTCCTCCGCAAACAGTTTTGGCAGGAGCTTTTTACCATGATAAAATTCCTTGAGCTTGTCGATTGCCTGCTGCTTCTTCAACTTGAACGGAATTATGTAGTCAGGCCGCAGTGTTCCGTTGAACTGTGTCTCTATGACTGTGGGATTGTCGCAATAGGGACAGCTTGTAGCCGCAGTGGTCTGCTCACATAGAATTACCGCACCGCATGAGGGGCAGTTGTATTCCCTCATCTTTCCTGCATCTTCACCCCAGTCTTCCGTAAGGTTGTCCGTGTTCCAGTTAGATTCCTGGCCGTCAAACGCAGCATCACCTGTATCCGCTGACTCATTTGGTTTTTCCGGTTCAGCGCTTTCCTGAGTTCCGTATGCATTTTCTATCTGCTCTATGTCGAATTTACTGTCACAATATTCGCAGATTACTTTTCCGCTTGCAGGGTCAAACCTTAATCCGCCTCCACAAGCAAGACACTTATAATTCTGTATGTCCATGGTTCCAAACTGAATGCCCTTCGGCATCTCCCTCTGTCTTTAAAA
The DNA here is from genome assembly GCA_017960765.1 of Treponema sp. Lineage (GTDB taxonomy): Bacteria > Spirochaetota > Spirochaetia > Treponematales > Treponemataceae > Treponema_D. The sequence goes on along the minus strand of JAGCYQ010000236.1, from coordinate 794 downwards.
TTAATATGGGGACCATCCCAAAACCGTTAGGACAGTCCCCATAAACAATATCATTACTGAACTATATCGCCGTCATCAAACGGATCACCGCATTCCGGGCAGAACTTCGGTGGATGAGCAGGATCTTCCGGTTCCCATCCGCACTTGTCGCACTTGTACTGTGGTACACCGGCTGGTTTTTTGCCTCCACAGTTGCTGCAGAATTTTCCCTTGTTCTGTGTTCCGCAAGAGCAGGTCCAGAATCCTCCGGCTGCTGGCTTTGGCTTTCCACATTCCGGACAGAACTTTCCGCTTGCCATTGCACCACAAGAGCACTTCCATGAATCGGCTCCACCCTGAGGTGCCGCTCCACCACCCTGTGGCTGCTGAGGCTGCTGCTGTCCCATGGCAAAGAGGTTCTGTGCATTCATTCCACCGGCCATTCCTGCCATACCCATTCCCATGAAGCCTGTCATTGCTCCACCAGAGTTTCCGGCAGCGGTCATCATAGCATTTCCCTGAGATCCAACAAGGTGTGCGGCTGCAAATGTAGGATCGGTATAAGCCGCAGTTTCCTGAAGCTGCTTGATTTTCTTTTCGTCCTCTTCGTCAGCCTTGATTGAAGAAACACCAAAGGAAACGATTTCTATACCGCGGAGCTTGCCCCATTTTTCAGAAAGGACCTTGTTCAGTGAATCGGCCATCTCCATTGCATGTCCGGGGAGAGCTGAATAACGGATGCCCTGTTCTGAGATGAGTGCAAATGCCGGCTGAAGGGCAGAAAGAAGCTCTGACTTCAACTGACTGTCGATTGT
>JAGCYQ010000235.1 GCA_017960765.1 Treponema sp. | reverse complement strand
GACGGACAGAAGGATTTTGAGTCTGTTCTTCGCTTTGCCCCGACAAGTGTACGCTCTACGGTTTCCGATGTTTTCAATTCGAATCCGGCAGAAGGTCTGCGCTATGCGTGTGCATATCAGTTGTTCAAGAAATACGGCTCAACAGAGGATAAATCTTATTCCTACAAGACAGAAGTTACTGAATCAACAGAAGACAAGGTAACGATTACTTTTACTGCAGGCGAGGGTGATGATCTGACATCATTCAAAACTGAATGGATAAAGGAACACGGCCTCTGGCGTCTTGATGCAAGTGCGGCAGATACAGAGCAGGTAAAGAAAAATGAACGCAAGGAAAGCAAGAAGAATAATAATGATGATAAGGAAAGTAGTACCGGAGGTTTATCCTTTGCAGGAATGAATTCCACAGAAACACTTATGATCAAAGGCGTCTTTGAGCTGCCGTTGAGTGAACAGGGCTTTAATTTCGGCGCAGAGTTACTATACTGTTTCACTGATATAACCGGAGCGGGATTGGGAATTTACAAGGCTTCTACTCCGTATACTTCAAAGCTTTGTTTCCAGATGAGCGGAATTGTAAGATTCCCCTTGGATTTCTATACATTTGAGATTACTCCTTATGGAGAGATCGGCTTCTCTGCTGGCGGTATGGGATCGTTTGAACCGTTGCTGTCTGTTGTGTATGAGGTAGGCCTCAGCTTTACATATACATCGTCACTTTCGTTCTATCCTGGTTTTGGTGTTGCTTTTAAGGGAAGGAAATTCATCGAATTCATGGATTCGGAATACGATGGCAGTGTCAACTCTGTTGTATTCTATGTTTCAATAGGATTTTAAATTTAAATAAGGAGATAAAAGAAATGAAAAAAATTTCATTGATGTTTGCGGGAGTGCTTGCGTTCCTGCTTACGGGTTGTCTTTCTGCTAAAGTGACCAACTTTGACTATAAGGAGAGGGCAGCTCAGGGAACTCCGGAAAATTCCGTTATTTTTATTGGATTTTACGGAAACGACTGGGAAATGTACTGGTCTCAGTGTGATTCTGAGTATCAGCCGGATTATCAGCAGCTGGAAGGTCCGTACATAGTTTCTGCCCCTGTAGCACCTGGTTCAAGATACAGGCTGGAATGGGTTTCTGGTTCCGCCAATTATGGCCGCGTAGTGTATTACTGGAATGATGTTTATCCGATGCAGTATAAAGAATTTGACATAAAGATTCCTGAAAAACCTGGTATCTATTACTTTGGTTATTACAGCGGACAGGACTCGTTCAAAAAGGGAGAGAATGAGCCGATGACAGGCCTGTTTGCCACGACTAATCCCAAAAAGCAGGAGATAGAATGTCTTCAGGAGGCCCTGAGGAGATACAAGGGAACAGAATGGGAGCCTGTTATCCAAAGCAGGCTTAAGGAGGTAAAGTAATGAAAAAGATTTATAAATACCTGTTGGCAGGTCTTGTACTGGTTACATGCAATATCTGTGCCTTCTCAGATGCTCCTGCAATTAAGCCGGATTCTAAAAAAGTAATTTTTGTAGGAAAAGTAAATGTGATTTATGACGAGAGCCGTGATTTTATTTTCAAGACACGCGGTCTTCCGGATTCCTCTGCAGAAAAGCCGGACACTTATGTTGTTCCTTACGTTGATGATCCTTCAGATACTTTTGGAAGCAACAGATCGACTTTCAACAAGGAAAATCAGACTGAGTACAATGTCGGTGAGACTTTTATCGTTCAGGTAAGAAGACTGAAAAAGACTCCCAACACATTTAAATTCTCTGGAATTTTCAATATGTATTTCTTTGGCAGCACCAAGGCGATGATTTATCTTCCGCTGCCTCTCGCATTTGAAGTTGACGTTCCCAATGATATACAGGCCATTTATCTGGGAACATTCAATTATTATGTGACCGGTGATAATTTTACGATTCATGATTTTGAGCGTATTGATGAATATGATACTGCTCAGGAAGAACTGGACCGCCGCCTTGGTAAGCACTGTGACATGGCAAGAGCAGTGCTAAAAGCTGTGGAAGAGGAAAAATAAAAGGCGTTTCAAACGTTGATGAGTGCGGGGCTGCATAGTGTTGTGCATGTTCCGCATTTTTTTTATTGTAATTGATGACTTAAAGACAACTGGTAATTATATCTCGGCAAGTTTGGTCAACGCTTTTGATGCGGCCAGTGGAGACTTCTTCATGAATGATTTGAATTCCTGCTCAGTAAAAATCAAAACCTTGCAATCTGTTGCGGCAACACCTGTTCCTCTGAATTCTTCATCCAAAAGACAAAGTGTATCTCCTATGAACGAGCCTTTTACGTGTTCTATAATTTCATCTCCAATCTGCTCACGGATTATTCCGCTGCGTATATAATATACTGAATCAACTTTCTGACCTGCCTCAAAAACAACGTCACCTTCTTTGTATGATCTGGCATTTTCTGCAGTTTTCAATGAAGTGGGGTTTATAAAAAGAACACGACGCAGGGACACAAACCATCCTTTTTTCTCGCTGGGTGGAAGAAGGTATACCTCGCATTCGGTAAGAAGCTGGAAGTTCTGAATCACATAAATCATCTGGGCAAAGAAAAGGAAGAAAAGAAAGAATGAATATATTATCATCATCAGCACGATAATTGTGCTTATTGTTCCGTATACTATGTTATAGTTTGTAAGGTTCATGAACTTTGAGACCCACGTTGAAATAAAGAAAAAGCAGATTGAATCCAGGAGACCGCATAAAAAACATATCAAGACCGGCGGTTTTGTTCCTGAAAGCACTCTATAGGCGAAAAAGGTGAAAATAAAAATTACAAAATACATTGCGAATGAAAAAATGTTGTTAGAGCTTTGGTTGACTATTTCAGGCAGCAGTTTTCTGAGCGGCTCAAAGACATTTGCGGAGACCAGCTGATTAAAGCTGAAGATAAAGATTATAATTGCCGTGATCACGATTACAAAAAGGAATTCAGAGATGAACATAAGGGCCTGGTTCAGGATTCCCCGGTGTTTTCTTTGGAAATTAAAAATCTTTGTCATTGCACGGATTATTGAAATGAACATTTTTCGTGCCATCCAGATAATCCATACAGCAAGGAAGATATCAACGACATGAAAATTCTTCTTGTTCAGGATGTTGTCGATAAAAGGCTTGATGTCAACGATAGTCTCTATCTCATCCGAAAAAGCATTTACATAGTCAATCAGTGCCGGATTGACACGGAGTATTCCCACAAGCACAGTAAAAATAATCAGTGCAAGCGGAACAAAAGAAAAGATAAAGCCAAAAGAGCATGCAGAGGCGCTGTCCCAGAGATTGTTGCCGTTAAAGTTGGAGCATGTAAGATAAAAGATCTGTCCCATTTTTCTTAGTCTTTGAGAACTCGTAATCTTGTTTTTTATAATGGAAGCAATCTTAATCTTCATTATCCTAATAATGCCCTGGTTCAGAATACAATCTTCATGACTTCCTCTACACGGCTCACCGGGATGAATTTTATGCCCTGCTTGACGTGCTCAGGGATTTCGTCCAGGTCCCTCTGGTTTGCGTATGGAATAATGATGGTCTTGATCTTGTTCCTCTTGGCCGCCACAGTCTTTTCCCTAAGGCCTCCTATAGGCAGAACTTGACCTGTAAGGCTCAGCTCTCCTGTCATGGCAAGGTTCGGCTTGATTTTCTTTCCACGGAACAGTGAGATGAATGTCGTTGCCATTGTGATTCCCGCTGAAGGTCCGTCTTTTGGCGTTGCTCCTTCCGGTATGTGCAGGTGGACTGTATTTTTGTCGAACCACTGGCTTTCCTTGTACTTGTTCTGGATGGCATACTGCTTTGCCCAGTTGATTGCGATCTGTGCGCTTTCCTTCATCACGTCACCCATCTGGCCTGTAAGCTGGAGACCGCCCTTATCGGATTCAAATGAGATGCTTTCAAGAAGAAGGGTATCGCCTCCCATGCTTGTCCATGCAAGTCCGATTGCAGTTCCCGGAACCGATGCTGTCTTTATCTGGCTTTCGTCAAAAACAGCCTTGCCCAGATATTTCCTTACTTCCGGAATGTCAATGTTGAATGACTTGTCTGCAAATGCACTGGAGATTTTCTTGGATTCCTCAGCGGCGTATTTTTCCTGCTCCTGTTTCAAAAGCTCCTCATTCAATTCCTGCTCTTCTTCCTTGCTCAGTTTCTTTGCGTTCTGGACTGGAAGTGAAGCTGCCTTTTTCTTTTTTATGTCATTAAGAGTAGGGCATGGGGAAGGAACGTTGACCTTCTCGTATTCATCAACCTGCTCACGTACAAGCTTGCGGCAGATTTTGTCCAGGCATTTCTCGTAGTTGCGGACTCCTGCCTCGCGTGCGTATTCTGTGGCTATGAGCGCATAGGCATTCTTTGTAAGCTTGACCTGATTTTTCTTGAGGCCGTTTTTCTTAAGTGTCTTTGGAAGCAGGTATTTCTTTGCAATCTCGATTTTCTCCTGATCGATGTAACCGGAAAGCTCGATGATTTCTGCCCTGTCCAAAAGCGGCTGTGGAATAGTATCCAGGGTGTTGGCTGTCAAAATGAAGAAGACATTGCTTACGTCAAAAGGCAGATCCAGATATGTGTCCCTGAAATTCACGTTCTGCTCGGGATCAAGTACCTCAAGAAGTGCTGCTGAAGGATCTCCCTGGTGTGATGCGTTCATCTTGTCGATCTCGTCTATCATGAAGACAGGAGATGCGGATTTTGTTATCTTGAGGCCCTCAAGAATCTGACCAGGCATTGCGGCTACATAAGTTCTCCTGAAACCCTTGATCTTTGCCTCGTCATGTTCACCACCGACACTGAAGCGGTAGAATTTCTTGTTCATGGCACGTGCTATTGAGCGGCCTATGCTTGTCTTACCGACACCAGGAGGCCCCACAAGGATCAGGACAGAGCCTTTTCCGTCGTGCTTGAGCTTACGGACTGCAAGATATTCCATGATGCGCTTTTTAACGTCCTCAAGGCCATAGTGGTCCTCGTTCAGGATTTTCTGTGCCTCCTGAAGATTGAACTGCTCCATCGGCTTTTCATTCCACGGCAGGTTGATGACAAGGTCAAGATAATTCCTTACCGTGTTGTATTCAGGGTCATGCGGGTCAAGAAGCTGGAATTTCTCTAACTCACTGTAGACAGTTTCCTTTATCTCGCCCGTAAAGTTGAATGCGTCAATCTTAGTCTTGAATTTCTGATAGTCGCTGCTTTTCGGGTCTGATGCGATTCCAAGCTCTTCCTGAATTGCCTTGAGTTCTTCGCGCATGAAATAGTCCCTCTGGTTTTTTTCTACTCTGTCGTTCAGTTCGTTTTGGATTTTCTTTTGAACGCGGAGGATTTCCTGTTCCTTCTTGATGTAAATCAGGACCTGCTGCATTCTGTCGCGTACGCTGGTGGTTTCAAGTACCTTCTGCTGCTCGTCCTTGTCTATGTT
>JAGCYQ010000234.1 GCA_017960765.1 Treponema sp. | reverse complement strand
GGGGTGAACCAGACGATGACCCGGCCGCCGTCCTGGGAAAATGAATAGAATCAGTTCACAGTTCAACAATACAAATACACAATATTTCTTAAGGCAGCAGGAAGTAAAGGAAGCCCGTAAGAATGCACAGATCGGAACACAGAGCAGGATTACAGCTTTGCGCGATGATCCGATTGCGGCAGGACACCTTGTTCGCTATCAGTCATTCCTGAGCCGTGTAAACGTATTTGAAAAAAATGCTCAGACACTTTCCGATAACTTCCAAGTACGCGAAGGATACATCAATCAGAACCTTCAGATCATGCAGCGTGTACGTGAGCTTGCAGTTCAGGGTGCAAACGGAATCAACACACCGGATGACCTCAAGAACATGGCAGTAGAAGTTGATGAGCTCCTTAAAGAATTGATTCAGAATGCAAATGCAGTAGGTCCGGATGGAAACTCACTCTTTGCAGGAACCAGAAACAATGTCACTGCTTTTGAGATCTCAATGGGTGATGTTGACGGAGCAGGTGAGCCTCTTATTACAAATGTCAACTACAACGGAAATATCTCAATCAACAAGGTTGAGGTTGACGAGAACGCATATCTTGATGTGGACTATTCAGGAAACAAAATCTTCTGGGCAGAACCACAGGTATACATGGGACAGAGGGACCTCAGCGCATGGCAGGCAAATGAAGACAGTGTCATCGCAGTTGACGGAGTAGAGATCCAGATTAACCGTGGCGACAATGTTTATGCACTTGCTGCAAAAATCAATGACAGCGGTGTTGCAATCAAGGCTTCAATTGATCCTCTTAGCCGTGGCCTTAACCTCAGGACAACAGATGCGCATCAGATGTGGCTTGTTGACAAGAGCGGTACAGTTCTTGAGGATATCGGAATGATAAAGGACAAGAGCCAGCTTCCACCATACAATGTCGGTAACAGCGTAAGTGTTTCTGGCGGCTCATTGTTTGATACAGTTATCGCTCTTCGTGACGCAATGTACAGGGGAGACAACGAATCCATCGGTGGCCGTGTTCTTGGAACAATCGACGAGGGTATGAACAACCTTACAGCACGTCTTGCAAAGTCAGGAAGTGACTACGAGAGGGCACAGAACAACATTCAGCGTCAGTCTCTCAACAACCTGAACGTTACACAGCTTGTAAGCCGTGAAGGTGACATTGACATGAGCGAGGCAATCACAGACCTTAAGATGATGGATTATGTACATCAGGCTACATTGAGCAATGCAGGCCGCATGTATTCAAGTACCTTGCTTGATTATATGCGTTAAGGAAGGTTGAATGCTTGTTGAAACAAAAGCCTCTGGAACTGTAGAGGTTCCGGAGGAGCACATCATCACGATTCCTGCCGGCCTCTTTGGTTTTGAGGAATATACTCGATTTGCACTTTACGACAGTTCATATAAACCCTTTGTCAGGCTTCAGTCTCTTGAAGAAATCAACCTTTCATTTTTACTTATAGATCCATTCCTTGTATGCTCGGAATATGAAACGAACATCGACGACAGGGAACTTTCAAAAATCAACATAAAAGATCCGTCAGAAGTTCTGGTTTTGACTCTTGTAACGGTTCCTGGAGATGGAAATCCAGTTACGACAAATCTTCTGGGACCTCTAATCATCAACAAAAAGACTCGCGAGGGAATTCAAGTAATTTTAAATGATGCTGAATGGACTACAAAATATAATTTAGTTGAAGGACTCAAGAGAAAGAAGGAGGGCAAGTAATGCTTATCCTTTCACGCAAAGTTGATGAAAAAATCAAGATTGGAAACGACATAACGCTAACTATAATTGAAATACACGGAGAGCTTGTAAAAATCGGTGTAGAGGCTCCCAAAAACGTCAAGGTGTTCCGTCAGGAAGTCTATGAGGCAATTCAGGCAGAGAACAAGGCTGCCGCAACACAGACAAGCGATGACGCACTTAAAAACATTTTTTCATGAATGATGTTTTTTCTCGTAAACAATCTCAGCTTCACTTTTCCTTACATAAATAGGACCGTCATAGTCCTTTAAAGGCTCAAGTCCTTCCTTGATTTTCTGTTCTGTCAATTCAAATAAAGCACAGCATCCATCATAAAAAGGTGAAAGCAAATTGAATCTTATCAGCGGAGAAATTTCTCTTGCACGGTAAATGAAATTGCTTGCTCCTGGACCGCATACTGTAATCTCATCCTCATCAGTAAAAAGAGAAAGTATTTCGTCTAGTGTTTTGTCATCATCCTGCAGTATCTTGTTTCCGTTTGCATAAATCGCAAGAAAAAATTCGTCTTCCTTTGCCTCGATTAATGAAAGAACTCTATTGCGGATGTTCCTGTAGTCATAGCTGTAGGTGTCAAGGGAGGGAATGCCGTAAACAGGAATGTCATGGCTTAATGTAAGGGATTTTAGTGTACTTAAACCAAGCCTTAGTCCAGTAAAAGTTCCCGGACCTAATGTAAGGGTTGTGTAATCAAGATCAGACGGCTTAAGCTCTATTTCCTTCATTACATAATCGATGGCGGGAAGAAGTTTCTCTGATTGCCTTATTCCGATATCAAGAACAGATTTTACTGTAAAGCTGTCTTTTTTTGCGGCTACACTCAATCTTGAGGTTGCACAGTCAATTGCAATTGAATTCATTCCATGCTCCCGTTGTTCCAGTTACGGATTTCTATTTTTCTTGAACCGTCGGCTTCTGTACTTATGCTTAATGTAATTGTCCTGGATGGCAATACAGATCTGACTTTCTCGCTCCATTCGATAATGCATACACCCTGTCCATAGAGAAGCTCCTCGACTCCGAGATTAAGGAAATCCTCAGCACCGTCCAGGCGGTAAACATCCATGTGATATAGGGGCATTTTATTTCCGGCATATTCGCTTATGAGGCAGAAGGTAGGACTTGTGATTGTCTCGTCTACACCAAGTGCACTTGCAATTCCTTTTGTGATTGTAGTTTTTCCTGCGGCAAGAGTTCCTTCCATTGCAATTATGTCACCGGGCTTTAACATTGAACCGATTTTTTTACCGAGCTCTATGGTTTCCTCTGCACTGTTTGTTTTAAATGATAGATTGATACCGGACATTGTTTATGGCAGGACTCCGTCGCTGTACATTGAGTCGATGAATTCCTTGAGGGATTTTTTTACGGGCATGACAGGATAATTCAAGCTTGAAGGCAGGTTTTCGACTTCTATGTTTTTCTGTCCAAGAGGATTGATTTCTATTGAAAAAGAAACGGGGATTGAAACTTCTTTCGCAAGGATTTCTAACACGGCGTTTCCTCTATAGCGATTGATGTAATATATGTAACCGTCTTCTTTCGAAATTGAATTTATTTCCTTGACCTTCATATCGATAGAATAGCGTATTACTTGATTTTTTACAAGATATTTTACGCTTCCCCCTTAGAAAATAGTCTACCCCGTATAACCGTATACAAAAGCATATATCTGGTTTTTGGCTGCTATAGATATATCGGTGAATTTTATGTGCAGTATGAATTGATTCTGATCCGGGCTTTTCTTTGTTGATACGATCAAGCCGACTGCATTCTGTTCCTTTTCATTTATAGAGAACTTGATGTGAATGTACTGCTCTTCCTTGATTGGCATTGAGCATGAGATTCTGGCACCGTCTGCTGAGATGTCCTGAAGGAATCCGTCATATTTGTTCTCAAGGATCTCGTAGCTTTTTGTAGATCCGTCGGCCTTTTTTGCTGTAGGTTTAACTGCGGAGAAGGCACAATGGCTTATGAATGAAAGCCTCTTGTATTTTCGTCTCTGTACCGGTTTGAGGCTGTTGGAGTTAGAGATGAAAAGTGAATAAACACCTTCCTTTGCTTCCTCATAACGGATAGCCCTGGTCTGTAGTGTATAGCTTATGTTTCCCTTTGAAGTAAATGAAAGAATGAAGCGTGAAAGCTGCTCAGGTTTTCTGTCTGATTCTGCGAGGGCCTTCGGAATGTTCAATTCTATGAACTGCGGAGAATTCTTTACAAGTGTAAGGACCCAATCACGTCCGTCTATGTCCTTGTAGGTAAACTCATGGCCTGTGCCAAGACTGTTTGTGGTGGTTATGAACAATGCCTCGTCGTGTGCCTTTTCAAGCTTATACTGAAGCGAGAACAGGACGGCGATTTCATTTTCGCTGGCATTGCTTTGGATCATTTCTAAATACTTGCTCTTAAGAAGCTCTGCAACGGGACCTGTCTCCTTTATAAGGTATTCTATGTTTGTAGGCTTGTAGTCCGTGCAAATCTGCTGCAAAAGATTATGTTCCTCTGTATCAAGGGATGCAATGCGTGCAACGTTCTGAACATTCTTCTTTGTTGTGATTTCGTTTTTATGTTCATCTACATATTTTTTAGATGTGCGGTGCTTATGAAGATGTCGTGAGATTAAATGAAAAATCAAAAGTGCCAAAATGACAATTGCTACAATGAGCAAAAATGTAAAAATGAAAGGGTTTTGACGTGCTGTAAGTGGAGAACCGTTTCCATCTAGTCCCATGACTGTAACTCCTGTATACTTTTTTCCTGATACTTAACGTATATATGATATATTATACACCATAATCATAAAGTCTGCAATGCTTGAATTACATTTTTTAGCCTTGGGCTTATTTCATATTCAGAGAGGTCGCCGACTGTGACAGAGTCCTTGGATTCCATGGCCTGCTCAAAATCCTTGAGGATAGGGGCAAATTCCTCGAAAAATGCCTGAAGATTGTTTCCGCCAATTGAAATCTGATCATAAAGCTCTGGGAAAAGAGTGGACATGCGTGCGATATGTACAAAATCTGACATTGCCGTGGCCAGGCTGCTGATTGTGTCTGAGGCTTCCCTGTCTTTACCGCTCTGAAGCAGTACGCTTATTTCCTCAAGTTTGGAATTGATTTCCTCAAACGAAGAAGCACATTGATGGAATGATTCAATTACCGTAGCCTTGGAGACAACTTCAAGTTCAATAAGGGTATCGGCAGTGAGTTCTGTTTCCAGGATGCTGTCTATGTCCTCTGCAGGAATCGTCTTGCCGTTCAGCGTGATTTTAGTTGTAGTCGCCTGGTTTTTTGCAGCCTCAGATTCAAATGACTTAAGGAAATCTCCTACAGTCTTCTCGCTGTCAAGGGTGATGTCTACGTTTTCGCCGTTAACTTTTAAGTGCACGATCTACCTCACTTCTTACTGCTGTTGTTTAATTGGCTTGACCAATCGGTTATAGTGTTTTTCTGGCTTTCCAGGCTGTTCAGGGTGCTTTCCATAGTTGAGTATTTGGACTTGAGTTCTGCTTCCTTCTTGTCCAGCTGTTTCTGCAACTGTGTAATCTTTGTATTTGAGTTGTCTATGCGCGTCTTGAGTGTGGATGCCTTTGTGGAGATGATTCCACCGGTTCTTGTCCATGCATCAAGCTGTTTGTCCAGCATATAACCGACGCCGCTGTCTATGATGAGGTCTCCGTCCTTGTCAAAGCCAAAGAGGTCCTTTATCTGGTCCAGGTTTGTCTCAAGCTGGCTGTCAAGTTTCTTCTCGTCAATCTCAAGATATCCACGAAGCTGTGAGGCATTGTATCCTGTGCTGCTTCTTGTTGCATTTGTGGAGATACCGATCTGATTGAGCATGGTGATGTCCGCATCGTAACCGTAATTGTAATTGTTTGAGACAATCTGCTGCAGCTGTGATTTGCCGTTTGTAAGGGAGAAATCCCCCTGGAACATTCCGAGCTTCTGCATCATTTTTTCCTGCTCGCTGTCACTCAGATAGTCAAGCTCCGTTACTATTTCCGGTTTGTTTGAGGTAAGCACGTTCATCTCCGCGATAACCTGATTGTACTGGCCTACAAAAGTAATCAGGGCGTCCTTTGCGCTTTCCTTGTCTGGAGTTATGGTTATGGTTGCGGTTTTTTCTGTCTTTTCGTGAAGGTGCAGGGTCACATCCGGTACTACATCGTCGATGTCGTTTGTTCCCCTTGTAATTGTAATGCCCTCATATTTTATGATTGCGTCACTTGCTGTTGCAACGGGGTGGTTTGGTGCAAATCCGGAAGGCTTGACACCGTCGTATGTCTCTGGAACTGACATTGCGATTTCTTTGCCTGTGTTTGCATTTCTTATGATAATGCTGACGGCATCAGGGTATTCAGGAAGAGATATCACTACGGTCATCAAACCGTCTGGATGTTTTGTAATTGAATTGTCAGAAACAGCTTCTTCGCTTCCATCTGAATTCTTTACAAAAACATAGCGCTCGTCTTCAACCGGAACTACTGGATTTGCAAGTGCCATCTGTGTAAGCGTACTGTCGTTTTCCTCGTTGTAAACAGTTACGCCCTTGTATTCAACTGAACCAGGATTTGCCATTGTAGGGGAGGCGAGTCCTGCGTTTATCTCGTCTGTAATGTCCTCAACATCAGAAACAGTGATTGTAAATTCGATCTTTCCATCCGGGGCATTTTTTGCTTCTTCCGGTATAGGAATCTCGAAACCACCGCGTGGAGAAACCTTGATAGTGTCTCCATCAGATGTAACTCCGCTTCTTGTAATTGGAGGCAGGTTTGACTGAGGATTAATATCGTTTGTTGTAGGGGTCGTAAATGACTCAGGTTTTGCATCAAGCTTTTTGACGCCTTCTCCTGAGGTTTTGCTTATCATGTCTATCTGCTGGGCAAAATCGTATGCATCATCCTCGAAAATAAGACGGTTTTCAAGTCCTGGCTTTAGGCTCTCGATCAAAAGGGCCCTTTCCGTGGAGCTGACACCGATTACTGATGCCTTAAGAAGATTTGTGCCGCGCTTGTTCAGTCCTGATACAAAGTCTGTGAGCTTTCCGCCCTTCCAGTTGTATGAGACTGTCTTGTCGCCTATTCTAAAAGTGTAAAGACCCTTTTCAACCCGAAGATTTTTGTCTATGTTGCCGCTTAAAAAACGGTCTGCGGTTGAAGGTTGAATAACGTCCAGTTTGAATGAACCGTAATCTGCGTCACGGTCAGCGTCTGCCGTAACTGCAAATTCATCAGAAGAAGAGGCTAATTTGTTGTTGAACGGATTTTCAAAAGAATAAAGAGATTTTACACTCGTACGGAGCGTAGACATTTTTTGATTAACGTCACGCCACGCTCCCTGCTGCTCCTCATATTTCTCCAACTGGGCCTGTTCCCGCTTTAACGGTATGCGCTCAGTCTCCATGAGGGCTTCTACGAGGTCGTTAGTCTTGTATTTGTCGGTTACACCCGGTATGCTAATTCCGTCAGCCATATCCCCATCCCTTCAAAAAAAGGTGGTCTACGCTGTCCGGTTTGAACAGCGCAGGCAATTATATCATTTCGTCAAAGAGCAATCCAATGGCATGCTTCATATGAATATGTATTTTCTGCATATCTTCAGACGGTATCTGCCTGATAACCTTGTTGGTTTCAGGATCAACTACTTCAACAATGACCTTGTCCAATTCACTGT
>JAGCYQ010000233.1 GCA_017960765.1 Treponema sp. | reverse complement strand
TTTCAGTAGTGTCGTAAAGTGAAGTCTTACTTGAACTTGCCTCATCTGCAAAAAGAGGAGATGCAGAATAGAATGAAGGTGCGGTATATGTTGACTCTGACTTAGGTTCGTTTGATACTGAGGAAGCCTGAGTCTTTGAGCCTGTTTCTGTGCTTGTGCGAGTTCTTGAGGTAGAGGCGGTCTTTGTTGCAGACGCAGTCCTAGTGCTTGCAGGAGTTTTTGCCGTAGCCGTTGTTTTGGCTGTAGAAGCGGTCCTGGTTGTTGAAGTCCTTGTTGCAGTCTTTGTCTCTGCGGCAGGGGCTTTTACTGCGGTTTTTCCGGCAGCTGTCGTTCTGGTGGATGTTGCAGTTCTGTCACTTGCAGACGCTCTTCCACTGGCCGCTGTTCTGGTAGTGGCAGTTTTACTGGTTGAGGAAGTCTTGCTTGTTGAACCTGCAGGACGTCCCGGGCCCCTTTTTTCAGTTACGGGTCTTGATGATGCTGTTCTTGTAGTTGAAGTCCTTGTTCCAGTTTTTTTGGTTGACGCAGATGCCTTTTTTGTGGTTTCTGCTCCGCTCTCTTTATTCGAGTTCTGATTCGTAGCCATAATCTACCGTTCCTTCAGCTCCAGCTGACATATTTTGAGTTTCTGAATCCTGCAATGATGCAGCGACGTCTTCAAGTAATCTTCTTCTGCGCTCGGCTTCTTCCTTTTCCTTGCGCTCTGCCTCTGCGGCCTTCTCCGCGGCAATACGGGCTTCTTCCTCTGCCTGTTTTGCCCTCTGGCGTGCTTCCTCGGCTTCTTTCTCTGCGGCGGCCTTTTCTGCGGCTACACGCTCTGCCTCAACCCTAGCGGCTTCTATGCGTGCATTTTCCGCCTCAATGCGTGCATTTTCAATCTGAATACGCTGAGCCTCTGCCTTTGCGGCCTCTTCTTCCTTGGCAATGCGCTCTACCTCGGTGTCCAGAAGTGCAATCAAAAGCTGAATCTCCTGGTACTGAGGGTTTGTGGGGGCGAGCTCCTGATAGCGGATGTAATCTTCGCGGCTGTCGGCATATCTTCCAAGCTTTAGCCTTGACTGTGCGCGGTTAAGGATTGCGGGGGAATAGGTTGAGTCTGCCGTTATGGCCATTGTGTACCATTTCTCGGCATTCTCGTAATCCTCCATTTTAAAACAGATGTTTCCTGCGTCATAGGCTATGATTTTCTTGTTTGTTCCGGTTGCAAGCATACCCTTGTTGCATACCTCAAGGGCGGCCGGATACTGCTCCAGCTGGTAATACGAAAGGGCCAGATAGATGTATGCTCGGGGATTACCGCCCTCTGTGATAGACTTTTCAAGAAGCGGTATTGCCTTTGCCGGTTCATTCTGTCTGAAAAATTCTTCTCCCTTGGTAAAATTCACATTCTCTGCAAAGACACAGAAAACCACAAAAATTGAGAGAAAAATGGTCAGAATGCTCTTTTTTGTGCATTTTTTCTTCATAATGGCAAACCTCCTGCATTTTCCGTTTGACATATTCGCATAAAAAAGTTAATCTTTCAATATGCGTAGAAATTCCAAAAGGTTCGGACAATAAACTGCACCGAATATCTAAAGGAATTTCAAATGCCTATACTGTCATTATATAGGCTAAACAGATAAAATACAACAACGTAACTGGTTTCCGGCAAAAAAACACCATTTTTTGGACGGAATTCAGCATATAAAAAGGAACTAAGGTGGTATTCGTACAATGAGTCCTATAACAATTATTATCGGATGCATTCTCCTTGCCGTGATAGTGACAGTCTCAGTCATTCTCATTAAAAATGCAATTACGCCTAAAAAAGTCGGAAACATCAAAAAATTGATCAAGGACGGGAAGATTCCTCAGGCGGAAAAACTGGCAAAATCCATTCTTTCCAAGAATTCCAGGGATTATGTTGCCCATTACTGGCTGGGAAAAACCTATCTGGCGGACAAAAAGCCCGAGCAGGCATACATAGAGTTCAAGGCAGTAAATGACAATGCCCTTTTTAACGGAGAGATTCCGGAGACAGAATTCCGCAAGGAGCTCGCTCCCCTATACATGAAATTCGGAGAAACGAAATCCGCTCTCAGGGAATATCTACTCCTGACAAAGCTTGAAAGCCAGAATGCGGACAATTTCTATACAGTAGGACAGCTTTACGAGGGTCAGGGAGAACAGAACCTTGCCATGGGATTCTACCAGAAGGCCATCACGACTAACCGCAAGCATTCAAAGGCCCACAGTGCGCTGGGATATCTTCTGCTCAAGAACAAGCAGTTCCCTGAGGCAAAAGAGGAAATCGACATGGCCATAAGGCTAAGTCCTGATACAGCCTCAAATTACTATTACCTGGGAAAACTCCTCAAGGAAAGCGGTGACTATTCCGCAGCACTCAAGGCATTTGAGAAAGCCGAGCGTGATCCTGACTTCAGGCAGAAATCACTCATAGAGAGGGGCTCATGCTTCATGATGGTAGATCAGTATGACAATGCCGCCATCGAGTACCAGAGCGCCATCAAGTACGGAAAGGACCCGAACTCACAGGAGACGCTTTACGCACACTATTTCCTTGCCGCATGTTACGAGAAAGACCACAAGATCGAGAAGGCCCTTGTTGAATGGGAGCTTATCCATGCAAGAAATCCGCGTTTCCAGGATGTATCGGCAAAGCTCAACGATTACCGTGACCTGCAGAACAACGACAGCATGAAGGAATACCTTACCGCCAATCCGGGAAATTTCCTTGAGATATGCAAGAAAGTGGCTTCCATCGCCTACAAGCTTGACAGTCAGCAGGAAGAGATTACCCCGTACGGATGCTCTTTCACGGCCATAGAGAACCGCAAGGATTCATGGATGAACGTCCGTAAGCAGGTTTTCCTTGTTGAATTCTACAGGAAGGGAGATCCGGTTGACGATGCCGCAATAAGAAAGGTCGCTGACCTTATGCGTGACGAGAACTACTACAAGGCCATAATCTTCTCCAGCTCAGGTTTTACAAAAGCTGCAACAGGCTATGCCGACGGAAGGCCCATCATCCTGGTTGACAAACCCCAGCTTGAGATGATTCTTTCCAAGGTGGACAGTTAAGCCATGAGGTTTCTCTGCGTTTCAGATATAGTTGACCCGCTTATTTATTCAACAGGCGTAAAGGAACGCTATGATGATGTTGACGCAGTTTTCTGTGCCGGGGACCTTAGCATGGAATACCAGGATTTCATCGTGACAGCGCTTGGTAAGCCAATGTTCTTCATCTTCGGCAACCATGACCTCAAAGACTTCTCCATGTATGACAAGAGGGCCAAAAAGCAGCCCGTGACTATTTCCGACCTGCAGAACAATGACAAGGCTCACGGCGGAGATTATGTCAGCAACAAGGTGATAAGGTGCCGCCATCTTGGTTTTACGCTTCCATCGGGGAAAAGGACACCCCTTCTTCTGGTGGGACTCTCAGGATCCCTGAGGTATAACATGGGAGAAGACCAGTACACGGAGAAACAGATGTTCAGGCAGATTCTTTTCCTGATCCCGCACCTGTTCTGGAACAAGATACGCTACGGCAGATATTGCGATGTATTTCTTACGCATGCCTCACCGCGTCACATACACGACAGGGAGGACCAATGCCACAAGGGCTTTGAGTGCTTCAACTGGTTCATAAGGAAATTCCGTCCGGCACTTCTGATTCACGGACACATACATCTTTATGACCTTCAGGCAGTCAGAGTGACAAAAAGCTATGATACAACAGTGGTCAATGCCTACAGCCATCTGGTAATTGACTACGAACCCAATTTTACAGGTAAAAAAGGAGAAACGAATGGCTCATCCATTAATATCCTCACAGACAGATGAGGATTTCCACAAGGCCCACAACAAGGCCCTGTTCAACGAATTGCAGCATATCCTGAATCCAGAGGAAGCAACGCTGATTTCGTTTACTGACATTAAGAAAATGATCCGCACAAAAAACGAGGTCTACAAGGGAATGCAGATTGTCCCCATAAACCTGATAGTCGGAAGCGAGGGACGCTACAAGGATTTTGACAATCACTTCTTTCCGAAGAACACATTCCTCAAAAGAAGTTGGGAAAGCGTAGACTCAGCATTTCTGCAGGACATCACACTTCCACCGATAAGCCTTTATGAGGCGGGTGGACTGTATTTTGTCAGGGACGGAAACCACCGTGTATCCGTGGCAAAGATGAAGGGACAGGAAGCTATAGATGCTGAGGTGGTAAGCCTTCAGAGCGAGATAAAGCTCAAGCCCAGCAACTCTAAGAAGGACCTCCTTAAGCAGGTCCTGAGATATGAGAAAAGGGTTTTCTACAGCGAGACTAATTTCGGGGACATCACTGACTACTGGTGCCTTGATTTCTCAACCCCCGGTCAGTACGACGTGATCTACAACCACATCCTCACGCACCGCTATTACATCAACATGGGCATAACGGAAGAGATTCCATTTGAGGACGCCCTTCTGTCATGGCATGAGAATGTGTACCTTCCGGTAATCAAGACAATCGAGCAGAACCATATCCTGAGGCTCTTCAAGGGCAGAACCCACAGTGACCTTTACATTTACGTGATAAAATACTGGGATGAGCTCAAGCAGAAGTTCGGCAATGATTTCTCACTGGACGAGGCCGTCAAGAACTTCAAGAGGGAGAATTCAGCCCGCACGTTCTTTGGAAAGATAAAGAACCTGTTCGAGAAAAAGCAGCTGCAGAAATAGTTTTATCTGCTCCTATTGCTTAAAGTGCCGTCTTTTATTAAAATGAGGACACTATGGCAAAGGAAAAAAAAGGTAATAAACTCATATTTGCAATAATCCTGTTCAGCATTCTTTACATCATCTTCGCTATAAAAACGCTGAAAACTGAACTGCATCTGACTCCTGAATGGACTGTTGACATCAATTCCACGACAGAGACCGCATCAGGAGGAGCATCCTATGCATTCAGGCTCGGACAGAACATCGGTTACTTTACAGTTGACGGAAAGATTGTCTCAAACATACCGTATCCGGTCAAGGCAACCATATCGGACAGCCGTTACGCTACATTTGGATTTGACAGCCAGAGCGCGGATTTCTTCAGTCCCAGCGGAACACAGGAAGGCACCATAAACGAAAAAGGCTTTCCTTTTTTCCAGGATGACAGGATGTTTGTGTTTTTACCGGGTGGAACTTCCTTTGCAGCCCTTGATTCATCAGGGAAACGCCAGTACACCTATGATTATTATGCACCGATAACGGCATTCGACTCATGTGAGACTGCCTGTGTTGCAGGCTATGCAGACGGCATGCTTGTATCCCTGCTTGAAGACGGCACAGTAAGCCAGAAATTTGCCCCGGGAGGCAGTGAGGTTGAGGTAATTCTTGGAGCCGCCATTTCCCCGGACGGAAGCATGATTGCATGTGTATGCGGTCAGAATCAGCAGCGTTTCCTTATCTCCAAAAAAAGCGAGGGCAGCATCAACGGCAAGATCACATACCACGAATACCTTCAGGACAGCTTCAACAGCCAGACCCTCGTTCAGTTCAACGAGAAGGGAGACAGCGTATTCTTCAACTACAAGGGCGGACTCGGCATCGTTGACCTGATAAAGAACAAAAGCGCCCATGTTCCGATCGAAGGACAGATTATCCAGATACAGGAATCAGGTGACCTGCTTTTTATCCTGAGCAGGGATTCCGAAAAATACACGCTTACAGGAATTGAGCTGATGGATCATCCTATCCTCAAGTTCTCGTTTGAGGCAGACTGTGCTTTTATCAGGACAGTTGACAATGCGCTTTATATAGGTCGTGACAGCAAGATCTCACGTCTAACCATTTCAAGAAAATAGGGTTGAATATGAGCAGAAAGATTTTAAGAGCAGGTATTTTAGTTTCCTTAACGGCAATGACAGCCTTTGCATTTGACTGGCCTCAGGAAAAGGTTTCATCCGACGATTTTTTCTCTTACTTTGCACAGTTACGGGGCGGAGCGTTTGAGACATCATTGATTTTCAGGGACAACTCAACTGTTAAAGCCGCTGAGACAGGAACAATCGCAGCCATAATCACGGAGCATAACAATGACATGGGCTGGTTCGACTCTACTCTTGGAAACGCAGTAATTCTTGTGCACGATGATGATTTTTCAACAGTTTACGGAAACATAGACGAAGAGAGCCTTAACAAGGACTTGTTCAGCATAACGACAGTTGAAACAGGAACTGAAATTGGAACCAGCGGAAATTCAGGCTGGCAGAACGGACAAAGCTGTCTGGAATTCCAGGTCCTGGACCTGAAGACCGAAGCTTCCATAAACCCAAGGAACCTTATGCCGCACATGGGAAATGAGCTTCCGCTTGAAATAGGAAAGGTAACGGTAAGGAATGAGGAGGGAACATCCTGGGACCTTGCAAACACAAGGATAATACCTTCAGGCCGCTATTCAATTTATCATGCAAGACAGAGCGTTGCAGTTCCTTACAAGACAAAAATTGCATTGAACGGAGCCACAATCGAGACAATCAGCTATGACAGGATAAAGGCTGAGGACGGTGAACTGTGCATTTACGGAAACAGCTCCTACACATGCAGCGAGGTTTATCCTGACGAGGACAGGCAGCTTCTTGGAGTTCTTCAGCTTCCCAAGGGAAAGAACACCCTTACAATCACGATTCAGGACATTACAGGAAGCGAAAGACAGGCATCCTATTCAATGGACATATATTGATTCAATAATTCATTAAGCTCTACTTGATTGCCCTAAGGATAATTCCGCCGCCCGCAGTTATTCCGTCGCGATAGAAAACCACGGATTGACCCGGTGCCACTGCACGCTGAGGCTCATCAAAAACCACCTTCACCGCTTTTCCGCACAGATCTTCCCCGTCAGAAGCCTCATACGGCTCTATCGTTGCGTTTACAGGTCTTGAGGCAAGCCTTATCTTGACCATTGCCTTGAAACTGCATCCAGGGTTATAGTCGGCAGGCCACACAAGGTCATCCGCAATCAGTCCAGTACAGAACAGGTCGCTGTCTTTTCCCAGAACTACAAGATTCTTTTCTTTGTCTATAGCCGCCACATACAGCGGTTCCTTTGCACTGACACCAAGGCCACGTCTCTGACCGATTGTATAATGCTCAATCCCACGGTGCTTTCCCAGGACCTTACCGTCCATGTCGATTATATCCCCGGGAACAGAAGGCTTGTCGCTGAAAAGTGTATCAAGCATCTCGGGTGGAATAAAATCCTGGCTTTCCTCACGGTTTGCGGCCTCAAGATTCCTTTCCCTTGCCATCTGGAAGATCTCTTTCTTTGTGTAGGTTCCAAGCGGGAAAC
Source organism: Treponema sp. (assembly GCA_017960765.1). GTDB lineage: Bacteria > Spirochaetota > Spirochaetia > Treponematales > Treponemataceae > Treponema_D. The sequence continues at coordinate 7,149 of JAGCYQ010000233.1, read as the reverse complement.
GGACTTTCTCCAGGACCTCCGACGGAATCCTGTAAAGGAAATATGCCTGGTCTTTTGTTGAATCCATTGCAATGGCAATCTGGGCAGGCCTTTTTGAGGCATTCTCATCCTGAACGGCATCCTCACCGTACTGGCTTGATATTTCCTCGCTTCCCCTTACGACAGAGGCATAATGACCAGTGCAGAAATAATCGTATTCAATTCCAAGGCTTTTTATTCCGGCAAGAAGGGCACCGAATTTTATAAAACGGTTGCATCTTATGCATGGATTGGGTGTCCTCCCAGAGCGGTATTCATTCTTAAAATAATCCAGAACCTGAACCTTGTATTCCGAGCTTACATCCAGCACATGGTACGGGATATCGTGTTCGGCACAGAATTTGCGGCATTCCTCTATGTCCAGTTTTTCACCGGGACCGTAGCAGCTGTCGTGGAAAACCGCGTTCTCAGGGAAATCAAGCTCTCCTTCCTTCCACAAGGCCATAGTCACTCCTGTAACAATACAACCTTTTTCCTTGAGTAAAAGTGCTGTCATGGTGGAGTCAACACCCCCCGACATTCCGACAACACCCCTATCGCCTTTAGCCGGCATATCCAGATTCTCGTATTTCATGCGGTCATGATACAGGAAAAAGCGATAAGATTCAACTTATTCCGGCCATAGAAGTTTTGGCACAAAAAACCCTGCTTGTCTTGTTAAACTTATAACTATAGTTTATAATAGATTCCATGAACTGGTTAATAATAGCAAATGACTTGCAGAACAAGAATGTCAAGAAACTCGAGGACTTTCTCCTTAAGCAAAAGGAGGAGATGCCTGACGAAATTTTCATATCCTCCGAAATCAATCACGAAGAGCTTCTTGAATGCATAAAATCAATAAACAAAGCAACACATTGTGTCATCCTTGATGCTGACAAGATTTCTGTTTTTGAAGAATATAATTACATTATCGGATTCCTGGCGGGAAAAAAGGTTGAGACCCTGATTCAAAACAGTTCGAGCGACTTGAAATTTGAATCTCTTGAAATTGAACTAACCGATCTGATGAGGACTTATTCCAGCTTTACTGATTTATTCTCCTCGCTTAAAAAAGATTTTGCACGGCTAAAGGATGTTGATGACGTCCACAATTCACTTATAAAGCTTCTTACGATGGGTATTCCTTTTACAGCCGACAGTTTTGCCCATTACCTGGAAAAAGACAAGCCTGAAATCTACAACATGTTTATAGACGCAGGAATGTCAGTAAACGCAAAGACAAGCGAGGGTGTTCCACTCTTGAGCATTGCAGTGCGCAGTGACCACTTCGATCAGGTTAAATGGCTTTTGGATCTTGGTGCAGACATCAATGCCATCTCCGGTGACAGGGGTTACACAGCCGTAATGGATGCGGTATGGCGAAAGAATTTTGACATCACCAAATTCCTTGTTGACAAGGGAGCAGACCTCAGCGTTGTAAGCTCCGACGGACAGCCAATCCTTGTTCTTGCAGTAGGAAACGGAAATGAGAAGATCGTAAAGCTTTTGCTCGAAAGCGGCGCGGATGCAGATTTACAGGACAGCATGGGAATGAGCGCAAGGGGATATGCCAACCTGTTCAAGAAACCTGGCATGGTCGAAGTCATGGCTCAGTTCCCCAAGAAAGAGGACTAAGAGATGGAAAACACATATAAAGTCGTTTTTGCAGGCGGTGGAAGCGGCGGCCACATTTACCCGGGGATCGCGGTTGCAGATGCACTCAAGACCGAGGCAGACAAGCGCGGAATAAAGATAGAGATATACTGGATCGGAAATAAAACAGGAATTGACAAATCCATCCTGGAGAAAAACCTTGTGACAGAGGGAGGAAGCATTACGTCCTTCTATGGCATTTCCTGCGGTAAGCTCAGGCGTTATCTTTCGTTTAAGAATTTCACCGACATGTTCCGTATTGTCTCAGGGTATTTCCAGTCAAAAAAAATATTAAGGAAAATCAAGCCGATATGCCTGTTCTCCAAGGGTGGCTTTGTCAGCGTTACACCATGCCGTGCCGCAAAAAGCCTCAAAGTCCCCTACTACACCCATGAATGTGATTTTACACCGGGACTAGCAACAAGACTCAACTCTAAATATGCAACAAAAATACTTCTGTCATACGAGGAGACAAAAAAGTTCTTCTCTTCTGATGTTGAAAAATGCACTGTCACGGGAAATCCTGTAAGACCCATATTCTGGGAGGACAACAGTGAAAAAGGCCTGGACTTCCTTGGAATAGAGCATGACCATAAAAAACCGGTCCTGCTTGTCATAGGTGGAAGCCTTGGAGCAAACCAGATTAACACTCTTGTAAGCGAGAACCTTGAATGGCTTTGTGAGCGTTTTATTGTCGTCCATCAGACAGGAAAACAATGGGCGCAGGAACACCCGGAAACATTCCAGAAAGCAAATGAAAACTACAAGCCCTTTGAGTTTATATACACCCAGATGCCGTGGGTACTTCAGGCAAGCGACATAGTTCTTTCCAGGGCCGGAGCAAACTCTCTGTGGGAATGTGCCGTCTGCGAGAAACCGATGCTCCTTATTCCACTATGCGGATCAGGAACAAGAGGTGATCAGGTTGATAATGCAAAGTATCTTGAGGACAAGGGAGCCGCAATTTCTCTTGTAGGGGAAAAAGCCACCGGAGAAAACCTAAAAGAATGCCTTGAGAGTTTGACGGATGAGGAGAAAAGAAAACAGCTTTCTCTTTCATGCCGCAAGCTTACTGGCGAGACAAAAAGCGCAGTTACAATCGCAAATATAATTTTGGAAGGTATCAAATGACATTTACTATCTTGGATTTGATTTTTGTAGTCATCATCATTCTGTGTATCGTAATGGGTCTTGTAAAGGGATTCATTGATTCAGTATTCGACAAGGCCGCACCGCTTGTTGCCGTATTCGGAGCATTCCTTTTCTGCAGAAGACTGGCGCTTCAACTTTCTCCATACATCAAGAATTCTGTTGTTGCAATTGCCGTAGCATTCCTTGGATTATTCATTGTTCTTTTCATTGTGGTAAAGATAATTCAGGTCATCATCGGAAAACTGTTTGACAACGAGATACTCGACGGACTTAACCGAACGCTGGGTTTTGCATTCGGTTTAATAGAAAGCCTTGCATTGATATGCATCATCATCTGGGTATTGAAGAAATTTCCGTTCTATGACTTTACCCCATACCTTGAGAACAGCTTCTTCTTCAGGCTCTATCAGAACATCCTAATACCGGCATCACAAGTTGTCGGAGGAACAAATGTTTGAGAATGTGCTTCATCAGAGCGCAACGGATTTGCTTTCGGATGACATTGTAAAAAACTCATTACCGCCATCCATTTTGCTTGCAGGTCCGGCTGGCTCCGGTAAGCTTACAACAGCACTTGAACTTGCCCGTATCCTAAGCTGCACCAATACTAACTCTAAAGGAGCATGGAACTGTACATGTCAGGCATGCAGCAAGCACAAGGCCATGGTTAACCAGTCATTGCTTTTGTGTGGTCCTTCTTCCAGGACATTGGAGATAGCGGCGGCAAAGGCAACGTTGTTATCACAGAACGCAAATGCAACAAGCCATGTAGAGGCATCCCGATATCTTTACCTCAGGGCTGTAAGAAAACTCACGCTAAGATTTTCTCCAATACTCTGGGAAGGAGAAGACAAGCTTTCAAAGTTCTCCCCTATCCTTCAGACAATTGACGAGAACCTTGAATTCCTTGAGCCAAAAAGAACACTGCCGTCTGCTGAAGACCTTGGCAAAATCCTTGATGAGATAGAAAAACAGACAGCTAAGCTTGAATCAACCTATCTTTATCAAAGCCTCCCGGTCTCACAGATAAGGAACATCTCCTCATGGGCACATCTAAGCTCAACCAGCGGAAAGAAAGTCGTCATCATAGAGAACGCTGAAAAAATGGCAGACAGCCCGCGAAACGCACTCTTAAAAATCCTTGAGGAACCGCCGGCAGACGTACTGTTTGTATTGACCACAGAACAAAGGGGTGCCATACTTCCAACAATACTTTCCAGGGTAAGGACATACAATTTCTTTAACCGCACAAAAGAACAGCAGCAGGAAGTGATTAACAGGGTTTTCCATTATGATTCCGTATACCGTGGAAAAACAGTTCCAGACAGCATAAACGATTTCCTTCAGATTTATCTTCCCGTTCATCCTTCAACAATAAAGGCCAACGCTGAGTCTTTCTTTAAGACAGCAGCTCAGGGGCATGTTCCGGACATTCCTGCAATTGTATCATCCTGCGGTAATTTTGACATAAAGGCATTGTTCAAGCTTTTTATCGAGGACTTGATTTCGTTTCATGCTCCCCTTGCAAACAGCGCACAGGGATCCTCTGCATCCAGCATGCTCATGGACACATTCAGGAAAATCTACAACGACGTCATCCTTTACCGTCAAAAGCCTGCATCAGCACTTGAGGAGCTCACACGTGAAATCCTTCACATAAACCGCATGCATGGTGGAATCTTGAGGGAGACGTTTAATGAATGACTTTGTAAAAAAAGCATCTCAAAAAATCTCCAAGCTTTCTCCGGAGCAGCTCTCTTCTTTTGTCAAGTCAATCATCGGCGAAAAAGACAGGATGGATTCAATTCTCTCAAGTCTTTCCACTGGCCTTATAATCGTTGACTGTGACTGGAAAATAATTGACCTGAATAAATCTGCCGAAAGACTCCTGCCATTCCTGAACCACGGAGCGGACATCAAGACAGACACAGAACCTGTCTGGACTCAGATTCTTGATACGGATGTCTCCAACTACCTTAAAAAATGCGCAGAGGAAGAAAGGACAAACGTAAACGAGGAATTCTCCCTGCAGAACAACGACAGCTACAGGTTCATCTCATTGACTGTAGTTCCACTTGTCAAAAAAGAATGGAACGATGACGACGAGGTAACCGACACGACGATTGCGGGCTCCATCATCACAATAGAGGACATAACGGAAAAAAGGCAGCAGGAAATACTTTTACACAGAATGGAAAGCCTGGCAAGCCTTACAAACCTGGCGGCCTCAGTTGCACACGAGATTAAGAATCCGCTTGGTGCCATAAGCATCCACATTCAGCTGCTTCAAAAAGCTGTTGCAAAGGCAAGAAAAACAGACGGCACACTTCCTCCAGAAAAATTCATGGAGAACTACATCTCCGTAATCAACGAGGAAATCGATAACCTTAATAAAATTGTTGTTGACTTTTTATTTGCCGTAAGACCTGTTCAGGCAAACATGCATCTTGTAAATCCAGACGAGCTTCTTTCAACTTTCGTTCAATTCTTTGGACCTGAGCTTGAGAACAAGAACATTCAGTTAAGCACAAAACTATCCGGAACCAACACCAGGCTTCTGCTTGACGAGAAACTATTCCGCGAGGTAATCATCAACATCACGCAGAATGCACTTTACGCAATTCAAGCAAGATATCCGGACAGGGAATCCAAGCTTGGAGAGATTGTGATAGAATCCTTTATAAAAAATGATTTCTATTACCTTACAATTGCCGACAACGGCTGCGGAATGGATGCCAAGACGGCCGAGCATATTTTTGAGCCATACTACACTACCAAGGCAAACGGAACAGGACTTGGGCTTACGACAGTTTATAAAATCATAAAGGAATTCCGCGGGGACATTGATGCAAAATCAGTGCAGAATCATGGAACAGTCTTTACAATCAAGCTTCCGATACCGCAGAACAACATAAAGCTTCTTGCTGATAATTCAAGTCAAAAAGAGGATACACGCTCATGAAATTCACACTCCTGATTATTGACGATGAAAAGAACATAAGGGAAGGATTAGCCGCCAACTTTGAGCTTGAGGATTACAACGTAAAGACAGCCGCCACAGGAGAAGAAGGTCTTGCGCTTATAGAAAAAGGAGACATAGACCTAGTAATTACCGACCTTAGGATGCCTGGTATAAGCGGTGAGCAGGTCCTTGCAAAAGTCAGCTCTGAGACACCGGGGATTCCGGTCATCATCCTTACAGGCCACGGAAGCATAGACAGCGCAGTTGATGCGATGAGGCACGGTGCATACGATTTCCTTACAAAGCCGCTTAACCTTGACCAGCTTTCTTTAATCGTAAAGCGTGCACTTGAAGGAAGGGAAATAAGCCTTCAGCATCAGGAGATGAAAAAAGAGCTTGAGAACAACAATGCACTCAAGGGAATGATCGGAACATCTCCTGCAATGCAAAAAGTTCAGGATCTTATAAGAAGAGTTGCAGACACACGTGCAAATGTCCTGATTACCGGAGAAAGCGGAGTTGGAAAAGAGCTTGTTGCAAATGCCATCCACAATCTTTCTTCACGCAAGGACAAGAGCTTTATAAAAGTCCATTGTGCCGCATTGAGCGAGACGCTTCTTGAAAGTGAGCTGTTCGGCCATGAGAAGGGAGCTTTTACCGGTGCGGACAAAATGCAAAAGGGACGTTTTGAGCTTGCACATGGCGGAACAATTTTTCTTGACGAGATAGGAGAAATTAACCAGAACGTTCAGATAAAAATCCTTAGGGTTCTTCAAGAAAAGAAATTTGAGCGTGTGGGTGGAGAGCAGACAATCGAGGTTGACGTAAGGATTGTTGCCGCCACGAACAGAAATCTAGAGGAAGAGGTAAAGGCCGGCAGATTCCGCGAAGACCTTTATTACAGGCTTAATGTAATCCACATTCAGGTTCCACCGCTACGGGAAAGAAAAGAGGACATACCGCTACTTGTGTCATCATTCTTACAGGAATTCAATCAGGAGAACAACAAGAACATAAAATCAGTTGACAAACGTGCCAAGACGGCATTGTTCAACTACAGCTGGCCTGGAAACATCCGTGAATTACGTAACTGTATGGAAGCGGCAGTTGTTATGTGTAATGGAGAAGAGATTACCCAGGAGGATTTACCGCCTACAATAAGCTCCAGCAGCACAGGTGAGAACATCGCCATACCGCTTGGACTTACGCTTGACGAGGCAGAGAAAATCATCATACAGGAAACGCTTCTTGCAAACGCAAACAACAAGACACGCACTTCTGAAATACTTGGTATCGGAAGAAAGACTTTGCAAAGAAAGCTGGCCGAATGGGGAATAGAAGGAGAAGAGGCACCGTAATGG
>JAGCYQ010000232.1 GCA_017960765.1 Treponema sp. | reverse complement strand
TCTTCCAGAGTGATTCCGCCATACTTGTTGTAGGATTCCAAGAGATTGTTGACAGCATTGTCAATTGAATGCATGTCTTCTGTCTTTTCATCACAAAGCATGGGGATATAATAGCAAAATAATAGGAAAACGTAAAGGGTGGAAAATTACCAATATGGCACAAAAAAAATAGAGGTCCCAAACAGCAACGCCATTCGAGACCTCTACCGTCCGATTTCTCGGACATCGGAGAGAGTTTATCAGCTTATTTACAAGCTAACTTTAATATATCCCAATCAAGATTAATTGTCAAGTTTTTTTAAGAAAGATTTACATTTTATTTCAATAATTTTTTATTTTCCCGCAAAAAGGGCCTGGACCAGACTTTTGACAGAATCCACCGCAACGGCATTTTCTTCCGCAGAAGGGGCCACTGCACGGATAAATCCAAGCTCTTTGGCTGCCTTGAGCCTCTGCTTGAGTTTGGACACAGGCCTGATTTCTCCGGCAAGGGAAAGCTCACCCACAACAACGGTCTGCTCCGGAAGCGATATGTTGGTCCTTGCAGAATACAATGCCGCCGCCAAAGCCGCATCAACGGCACTTTCGGTAAGACGCACGCCCCCCGCCACATTGATGTATATGTCCTGGTCTGAGAACTGAAGGCCAGCCCTCTTTTCCAATACAGCTGCCACACGGCTGACACGCGCAGAGTCAACCTTGTCGGAATAAACACGGTTCATCGATGCCTTGGCGGGAACAGTAAGGGCCTGCACCTCCACAACAAACACACGGCTTCCCTCAAACACGGGAACACAGGCAACACCGGCAGGCAAAGCCCCCTGACGCCTTGTCAAAAACAGGGATGAAGGATCCTGCACAGGCTTAAGGCCGTCCCCTTCCATCTGGAAAATGCCAAGCTCATCAATTGAGCCGAAACGGTTCTTCATGGCTCTAAGGAACCTGACCTCATCGTTGTTGCGCTCAAACGAGACAACAGTATCGACCATGTGCTCCAGGCTTTTTGGTCCCGCAATAGTTCCGTCCTTTGTGACATGCGCCGTCATGATAAGCACACTGTCCCTTTCCTTTACCCACGAGATAAGCTCATTGGCACAGTATTTAAGCTGGCTCACGGTACCGGGCACTACACCCGCCTCCACGGAATATACGGTCTGGATTGAATCGATTATGACAAGAAGAGGATTAAGCGAATCAAGGGCATCAAGGATATCCTCAAGACGCAGGGTACACAGAATCTCAAGAGCATCCACCTTTAATCCCAGGCGAATGGCACGACTTTTAATCTGGGACGCAGACTCTTCCCCCGAGACATAGAGCACACGGGCCTTCTCCATTCCGGACAAAACCGATGCCGCAGTTTGAATCAAAAGAGTGGATTTACCGATGCCAGGTTCTCCTCCCAAGAGGACAGCAGAGCATTTTACCGCACCGCCTCCAAGCACACGGTCAAATTCAACATTACCGGTGGAAACACGTCCCTCTGACTGCACCTGTATTTTTGAAAGAGGAACAGGCCTTGCCTTTTTTGAAGTTCCGTCAGCATTCATCCTTGGAGAAGAAGCATTAGGGTCTACTATGCATTCCTCCATTGTATTCCACTCGCCGCACTGGGGGCATTTTCCAAGCCATGCAGGTTGCGTATATCCGCAGCTTGAGCATTTATAAACTATACTGCCTTTTTTCTTTGCCATAAACTTAAACTCCTTTTTGAATTCTCAAAACTAAAACGAAAGGGCATCCACTCCGTCAGAATCCTCACCTTGAATCTGAACCAGGACCTCATTTGGAAGACATGCACTCCAGTCCCCCACCGCAGAAATCGCCGCATGCTGAACGCAGGACTTTGTGGGACATGGGGATTCAACAAAACGGACTTTGCCATCACTCACCTCTATCACCGAAATGCCAAGCCTGCCCTGAATCTGATAGGCCGCATCCTGATCAAGGGGATATGTGTATTCCTTTCCCATGCTCTGAATCACGAGAACCTTTTTTCCTCCGCTGTGTGCCCTTATCAAGACGAATGAGACAACCGCCAGCGCAAGACAAAGGAAAATTACGGCAAAATCACCCAGTCGAAATCCCGCTTTGTTTTTCATTTAACCTGTTCCAGAACAGCCTTCAGATCCACCTGTAAAAATCCGGTCCTGCCTGTCTTGTAGAAACTTGATTCTTCCCATGCCACATAAAGAGTGTCACCCGCTATTGCAAAATCACCATAGGTATATCCTGCCGGTAAAAGCGGTAGTCTGAATGCCGTAACATCCTGATTCTCGCTAATTTCAGCAGTTTTTATGATGTAAGTGGTTCCGTCTGCAAAAATGAGCGTACTGTACTTGCCGGAGGAAGAACCGTTTGCCATGAGAGGTACAGAATTTGAGCCCTGCTGATAATAGCTGACCGCTGAAGTTCCTGAGCCGTCCTTCCACAAAACCGAAACAGTAAACTCGCTTGGAATTGATGAGCACAGTTTCTTCAGGTCATCGGGAGCCGCAGAAAAGGCCTTGGGCATTGAAAGGTTCCTGTATTCTTCTTCAGTTGATGTCCTGAACGTGAACAGCTCGGGATTTGCAAGCGCCGGAGAAAGCTCAGTCAGCGGGGCATAGGGCGTCCAGTAGAAATATGTAAAGCTCACATGATTGTCCACAACCTTTTTTGCAGAGCAGGCCCATGTCTCACCGTCCCAGAAATACCCGGCAATCTGCTCGTCATCACTAAGATTGAGGTTGTCATAGGAAACCAGCGGAAAGAATGCCTTTGCCAAAGGATCATATTCAACCAAAAACGGTCTTGAAGGCTGAACTGCATTGCTTACTGATTTTTCAAAATCGACATTAAAAAAACTGCTGCGGTAAAGATAAAACAGGGGGCTCTTGTTGCTGAAAACAAGGGAATCCGCCGTAACCCCAGAAAAAATAGAGGCATCGGTATGAAGCTCAGGGCCGTTATCATCAAGTGTCAACATTCCAAGCCTGTTAACAAGGGCATATCCGGTTGAAGGATCCGGAGAAGTTGAAGCAGAGGTGATGCGGACAACTTCCGTCCATGCCTTTTCCGCCACGTATGGGGAATGCTGAGGCAGGTCAACGGTATGGAAATTCGTATCCGAGAAATAATACCACACATGGCTTTTCTGCACGGGTTTAAGCTCCATCATGTCGCCAAGGGGAGATTTGCTTTTTTTGCCATTACATGAGCCAAGAAGCCCAACCATTGCAAGAAGAGAAAAGAGAACAATCGCCAAATTTTTATTCTTCATATCCATACTATACCACATTCCCCGTCAACTTTCAATTTTTAACCCGCAAGTTTCAAATCGCTTTTCCTGAACGAGCCTTTTGCTATCGACTTTACAATCCTGTCCATGTCTAAAGCCCACGGGTCCTCAAACTCCGCACACTCATCATAGAGCCTCTGCCAGTTGAAGCGCGTGACATAATCCTGAACTGCTCCATCTTCCGACAGACGGTAAATCCGGGCCAGAACCTCAGCGACAAATCCGCCCGTCACGTCCAGTCTGCATGAACAGGGATAAACCGTTCCAACAGGCCTCTGCCTGAAACCTTCCACCACAGGATATGCCAGAACCGCCGACACGTAATTCCTGGGCACAGAGAACGACATGGACCTGCACCCGCCATCCACACGGACATATTGCTCCAGATCCGGAGATGAGACGCAGAAAACATCAAGCGCCCGGGCCTCCCCGAGAACACCAGCACATTCAGTTTCCAGGCTGAATTCCGCGGTTTCCGTAAGCGAAAACAACGCACACCCTGAAAAGACCGGTACGACAGCGATAAATGCCACCGCAAACAAAATCAATTTCCTCATACTATATAAATAGTATGTGACCCCGCATTTTTAACAAAAAAAAAGTAAAATTTTTTAAACAAAAAAAAGGACACCCCGAAAGATGTCCTTTGAATAGGCATTTCACTATGAGGGCAGCCTAAGCCACCCTTCCATTTTCTACTGGAGCAAAGAGAGAACGTTCTGTGAAGTCTGGTTTGCCTGAGCAATCATAGCTGTACCAGCCTGCTGCAGAACCTGGTTCTTTGTAAAGTCTACAACTTCCTTAGCCATATCTGTGTCGCGGATGCGGCTCTCAGATGCCTGG
>JAGCYQ010000022.1 GCA_017960765.1 Treponema sp. | reverse complement strand
CGTGTGGATATGGGAAACTATTCGATTAAAGAAATCAGCGGATGTGCATTTTTATCTTTTCCGGGCATGAAGGAGCTTTTGTTTTCTGAATGCTCCGGGCGTTTTGGAAAGGACATTTCTTTATCCGAGCAGTATGGGGATTTGGTTTATGTTCCAGACTATGCGCCTGATGGTGTCATGCCGTACTGGTCAAGGTGTACCATGCTCAAGCCACTTTTAATCACTTTTGAATCTGTCTCTGATGCCGCCAATGCCCTAAAGTCAATCCAAAGGTCATGGGCTCCATATTCTTATACGCTTTTTCGCCGAAGTTCCCTGATACAGGACAAGCTTCCCTATGTAAACTTAAAGAACCGCGATTTTCCATTTGACATTCCCAAGTCACCGATTGGCCTCTACACCCTGATAGCTGAACACACGATGATTGCCTCAGCCCTTACAGATTCAAATCTTCCGGCCGGAAACATAACCTTCAACGAAGACCATGTAAATCCTCCGAGCAGGGCATACCTAAAGATTCAGGAAAGCCTTACTCTTGCGCATCATTTTTTTGGAGTTGAAATGCCTGGTGTAGGTAGCCGTTGTTTTGAAGCCGGTGCATGTCCCGGTGGCTGGACATGGGTTCTGGCAGGCCTTGGCGCCACTGTATTTGCCGTTGACCGTTCACCGCTTGTGGACTCGTTGATGAATAATCCTCTTGTTACGTTTCAGGCTCATGATGCGTTTACCTTGAAGCCTGAGGCTCTTGGTGAATTCGACTGGATTTTCAGTGACGTGATCTGTTATCCCGAGCGGCTTTATGAATGGGTGTGCATGTGGCTGGAAAGCAGGAAAGTCTCAAACATGATATGTACGATAAAGATGCAGGGAGAAATCAACTGGCCTCTTGTGCAAAAATTCGCATCAATTCCGGACAGCCGTGTCGTTCACCTAAACTACAACAAGCACGAGCTTACGTTCATTCACTGCCCGTCCAAATCCTCAAGGTTGTAAGGTGTCTCCTGATAGACGTAATAATTCAGCCAGTTTGAGTAAAACAGGTGTGCCGTGCTTCTCCATCTTGAAAGAACAGGTTTTGTCACGTCATCGTCTGTAAAATAATTCTTTGGCGGTGCAATTTCAATTCCCTTGTCCAGATCCCTCTTGTACTCGTTGGCAAGTGTGTCGGAGTCATATTCAAGATGCCCGGTCATAAAGATTGAGCGGTTGTCATTAGACTTTGCGATTGTAAGCCCAGTCTCCTCGTTGCTTGCAAGAAGCGTTAGTTTTGGATTTGTAATGACATCTTCCTCTGCAATTTTTGTATAGCGTGAAGTTGGAACAGGAAAAACATCGTCAAATCCGCGTAAAAGTGGATCGGTGGGAACCAGTGCCTTGCTGTAATAAATGCCTGAGAATTTCTTGTTCACTATTCTCTTTGGAATTCCGTAAAGGTGATAGAGTCCTGCCATTGCACCCCAGCAGATATAAAGAGTTGAATATACATGTTTTTTTGCGTAGTCCATGATCCTGCAGAGCTCATTCCAGTAATCAACCTGCTCGAATTCAAGCTGCTCGACTGGTGCGCCTGTAATAATCATGCCGTCGAATTTTTTTGTAAAGACGTCCTCAGAACTCATGTAAAAGCGCTCAAGATGGTCCTGGCCTGTGTGCTTGGAGATGTGGCTTTCCATCTGGACAAGGTGAATGTTGATCTGCAGCGGTGTGTTTCCCAGAAGCCTCAAAAGCTGGGTCTCTGTTGCAATCTTTGTGGGCATGAGGTTTACAATGGCAATTTCCAGAGGACGAATTTCCTGGGAAAGGGCGCGACCCTGAGTCATAACGAAAATGTTTTCTTTTTCAAGAACGGAAAAAGCCGGTAAATCCGCATCAATTTTGATTGGCACACTGCACCTCGATATTGCGACAACTGGATGTTTGTCTAAAATATTGGCGTAATTGTAGCATAAAATTGATTTATTTGCTATACTGTATGTGTATTAAAATAGCGTAGAGGGGACTGCTATGAAATCTGACCGCAAGGCCGCAATCAAAAAATTAAAGAATCTTGTTCTTACTCCAAAAATGGATCCGGATGACTATTGCCGTGGTCTGGAGGAAACTTTTTCTTCTGTGTTTCTTCCCAATAATGTTGAATACTCTGAGAGGAACATCAATGGCGTAAAATGCGATGTGGTTTCTCCGGTTGTGTATTCTTCCAGGCGAATAATCATTTATATTCATGGAGGCTCGTTCATCGGCGGTTCATGCAACAGTTACCGTAATTTCTGTGCATCGCTTGCAAATGCCTCCTCATGCCGTATCGTAGTTCCTGATTTCAGAAAGGCACCGACACATCCGTTCCCGGCTTCCATAGATGATCTGGTTGCAGTGTTCAGGTCAATTTATGAGGAAGAGACTGTGGCACGTTCCCTTGAGGCATCGGCTTCCCACCTTTCTCCTTCTGAATCGCATGCCCAGATAATCGTTGCGGCAGACGGCAGCGGTGCAAGCATGGCAATGGCTGTTGTGCTCAAGATTAACAAAAAATACCGCAACAATATTCAGACTCTGCTTTTGTTCTCTCCGTGGCTGGATTTGACATCAGACAATCCTCTTATCGGCGGGAAAAAAGTCAGCGACGAGATTGTAAGCGGTGCGTCCCTGCATCGTGCAGTTGATATGTATACCTATGCGACAAACATTCAGAATCCTTATGTGTCTTGTCTTCAGGCTCCAAACGAGGACTTTGAGATGTTCCCTCCTGTTTACATTCAGATGGGAGAAAAAGAGATTCTTGTTCAGCAGGCAAAACAGTTAAAGGAAAAACTCTCGGCCGTTAATGTTGAATGCATTCTTGATATATGGCCAAAGATGATGTTCATGTTCCAGATGGCAGATGAATTCCTTCCTGAGTCACATCTTGCGATTGAAAAAGTCGGCAAGTTCATCATGCAGAGGGAAGCGGAGACAGAAGCCGAAAGAGAAGAAAGGGAACGCATACTCAGGAAAAACAATATCGCATCAGGAGAATAAAATGGAACTGCTTTCTCCAGCCGGAAATGTTGATAAACTCAGATACTGCTACACTTATGGTGCAGACGCAGCTTACATTGGGTTAAAGAATTTCTCGCTAAGGGTAAAGGCAGACAATTTTTACGAGGATGAATATAAAAAGGTCAAGGAATTAAAGGCCGCCTTTCCGGGAAAAAGACTCCACTGTGCATTGAACATTGCATTCCACAATTCAGAGATAGACCGCCTTTTGAACGACATTCCGTATTTCAAGCAGTATCCTATAGACGCATTCATAGTGCAGGATCTGGGAATAGTACCGATTTTGCAAAAGGAATTTCCTGATGCTGAGCTTCATGTCTCCACACAGGCAAGCTGCATGAACCGTGAGGCCGTAAAGATGTACCGTTCGCTGGGATTCAGCCGTGTCGTAATGGGACGTGAGGCCTCGCTAAAGGAGATTGCAGAGATAAAGGATGCTGTTCCCGACATGGAGATTGAATGTTTTGTTCACGGTGCGATGTGCATTGCCTATGCGGGTCGTTGCCTGATGAGCGCATATTTGAACGGTCGTTCTGCACAGGAAGGTTTCTGCTCTCATACATGCCGATGGGATTACGATGTGCTTTCTGCAAAACAGATTGCCCAGAGCGGTGAGCTTGTCCTGCGTGAGAAAAAACGTCCGGATGAATATTTCCCAGTTTATGAGGGTGATGATTTTACTGCGGTCCTGTCGTCAAAAGATCTTTGCATGATAGACCACTTAAAGGAACTGAAGGATGCCGGTGTTGATTCGTTAAAGATCGAAGGCCGCATGAAAAGCGTATATTATGTCGCGATGTGCACAAGGGCATATAGAAAGGCACTGGATGAGCTTGAGGGAAAAATCAGCACGGAAGAGGCAAAGCCTTTTGTTGATGAGCTTTACAACGTGAGCCACAGGGCATTCTCTACAGGTTTTTATTTTGACAAGGCAGAGGCAGATGTTACAGTCAGTGGAGAAAGCGTAAGTCCGTGGGATCTTGCGGCAGAGCTAAAGCCAAGGTTGTCTGAGCAGGATGAAGAAGCGGTATTGTCACGTGGCATGCGTTTAAGGCAAAGACGGATTGATGAATATAACTCACTAGTCCCGCAGGCACAGAAGGCATGGGATGAAAGGGTAAAAAATCAACCGGACAAGCATTTACCCGATGTGCAGAAAAAAGAAGGCTGGCACATGTATCCCCTGATTGCACTCAATATGCTGAACGAGAAATCAGAGCTGCAGATTGTAAGCCCGGATATCGTAAGCAAGGATCTTCCGCATGAGCATTATCAGCTTGTTAATCCGGATACAGGCGAGGTATACCGCTGGTGCTGTGACGGTCATCCATGTGTACTTTATACAGACATGGATATTCAGGACGGAAGCTTAATCCGTTCAAGGGGGCAGGAATGAAGACGGAAACGTTTGAGACAAATACCAAAGAACATGATCCTCAGATTTTAATTGATACATTCTTTACAACATATCCTGACCTCTACAACGAAGATGACGAGAAGAAAATCAGGAGCGCCTGGAAATTTTTGCTTGAACGCACAGGCGATATGAAAAGGTCCTGCGGGCTTCCGTATTACCTTCATCCGATGAGAGTGGCATGCATACTTGCAAAGACACGATTGGGTGTGGATTCAATTTGTTCCGGGTTCCTTCACAACATACTGGATGTTGTTCCCGACTGTTATGAGGAGATTGAAAAGGAATTCGGTTCAGATGTCGCAAAGCTATGCAGTCAGACTTCTAAAATCACAAGCCTCAGGATAAAGAGCAAGTCACTTCAGCAGGCAGACGCAATCAGG
>JAGCYQ010000231.1 GCA_017960765.1 Treponema sp. | reverse complement strand
TTTGTTGTTTTTGACAAGTTACTGCCAAGAATGGAAATGCTCCCTCCTGCAGCTTTGTATTTCGTGATTTTATAAGGAATTGCACTTGCCTTTCACATTTCTTTTGTAACTCTTGAATAAATCCCGATTTTTTGCTACTATTAAAAGAACTGTTTAGCTGTAACCATTGTTTTATAGATTTTTTTTAAATGTAGCCGCTATGCGGACTTTTTATTCAGGAGAACAGAAATGAAATGTTCTAAATATCTTATATGTGCTCTCTTTGCTTTTGCAGCCGCAACAGTTTTTGCCGAAAAAGCAACACTTGATTCAGTTTGTACTTCAATTGCAGCCCATAAGGTGACTACGGGTTCTTTTGTTCAGGAAAAAACAAACGGAAAATCTAAACGTGTACTGAAATCCAATGGTACTTTTATTCTTTCCCAGGAGGGAGTAGGTCTTTCGACGGTTAAGCCTCTTAAGACTTTTCAGGGAATCACACAGACATCACTGATACAGACTAATCCGGACGGTAGTCGTTCTGTTATTGATGTTTCGAATAATCAGATGTACAAAAGCATCGCTCAGATAATTGTGTCGCTTTTTAACGGTGACAGATCCGAGTTAGAGAAGAACTTTTCCATTCAATTTACAGCTGATGATTCCAGCTGGCAAATGTCGCTCACTCCAAAAGATAAAACCATTGCATCCTCTGTTGGTACGATTACACTAGGCGGCAGCTCTTTGACAGGAAAGACCTCTATTGATACTTTAGTTATTGACAATGCATCTGGCGGGAAAGTGGCCTATACTTTCTCAGAACAAAAGTATAAAGAGGTTCTGTCTGATGCAGAAAAAGCCCTTTTCGCCAAAAAATAGTTTTTTTGTAACCATGTGGCTTGTATTCCACATGGTTATTATTTTAGCTTTTGTCCTGTCGTTTGTTTTTGGTAAAGAGTTGAACATTGACAGTGACCTTTTTCATATGCTTCCGACATCTACCCTTGGACCTGCAATGGGAGAGGCCGATGAAAGGCTGTCGGATGCAACTGCACAGAACGTTTTTATCCTGGTTTCCCACGAGGAGTTTGAAAGCGCCAAGGCAACCGCTGAAGACGTTTACAGTCAGTTAAAAGACAATCCCTTCTTAACTTCACTAAGCCTCTATGCCGGTGACAATGCAATCGCCAGTATCGAGGATTTTGTTCACGATTACCGCTGGAACCTGCTGGATGATGATTCCATTCAGGAACTTTCAGCTGCGGACGGCCCCCAGATGTTCGCGGAAAATGCCATTTCCAAGGCTTACGGCTCATTTACGCTGACACCGCTTTCTTATCTTGATGAGGATCCATTTTTGCTGGATGAAAACTCTGTGACATCTTATTTTGCGGCGCTTCAGGATGCTGGTACGGCAATGACCGCAAAGGATGGTGTTCTGGCATCGGAATACGAGGGCAAATGGTATGTGATGATCCGCGGAACCCTGAGCAAAGAGGGTAGTGCAATCGCTAGCAAGGACAACGGAATTACTTCAATATACAAGGTATGTGAGCCTTTGGAGAAGGATGGAATCAGGTTTGTGTATTCAGGAACAGCCTTCCACAGCCACAAGAGCTCAACATCTGCCGTAAGTGAGATTGGCATTATTTCTGCAATTTCACTGAGCATAGTGGTGCTGATTCTGCTTCTTGTCTTTAGGAGCGGTCTGCCTCTGATTGCTTCGGTTGTCTCGATATTTGTATCGGTTGGAACTGGTTTTGCCGCTACTCACCTGGTATACGGCGGACTGCATATCCTTACGCTTATTCTCGGTACCTCACTGATAGGCTCGTGCATTGATTACAGCCTGCATTTCTTTGTGAACTGGAAGGCCAATCAGGCTCTTAGTTCTGGAGCTGAAGTAAGAAAGTATTTGTTCAAGGGACTTACACTCTCCCTTGTTTCAACTGAGATCTGCTATTTCATTCTGCTGTTTGCCCCGTTTGACTTGCTCAAGCAGATGGGTGTTTTCTCCATGACCGGCATCATGAGCTCATTCCTGTCGGTAATCTGTATTTACCCGCTGTTCAAGCTGCCTAAGGAAAACAAGCGTAAAATCTCCATCATCAAGTATTACAGGCATTCAAATCTTGCCCAGAAGAAAAACTTTACCCTTATTGTGTCATGTATCTGCATCATTGTTACCGGAATCATCATCGCTGTGCATCATAAGAACGTGCGGATCCACAATGACATGTACAAGCTTTACACGATGGAAGGCCGCCTCAAGGAAGACAATGATATAGCTGCCGAGGTGACACAGTATAATCCAAAAGGCTGGTTCATCATTCACGGAAAGACCGAGGAAGAGCTTTTACAGACCGAGGAATATGTCTGCCAAAAGCTCAGGGAAATTGGACGTGGAAAAGCAGGTGGAGGTTTCCTTGCAACAAGCCGTTTCATTCCGTCAATTGCACATCAGAAAAAATCACGGGATGCGGCCAAAAAGCTTCTTGAGCTGGCACCGGAGCAGTATCTGATGCTGGGATATGAGGAAGGAGAGGATCTGGACCTTGAAGGCATATTTGATTCGTCAGAAAACGATTATCTTTTGCCGGACTGTAAGCTTCCTGAGTCAGTTGCCTCTATAGTAAAGATGCTCTGGCTGGGACAAATCCAGGGTGAGTATTATTCTGTGGTCATGCCTGTCACGAACATGGCGGATGAAGAGTATACAAAGATTGCCGCAGAAAGAAAGGATACGGTAACATACGAAAACAAGATGAAGGATCTGGTCTTGGACTTGATCATTTGACTTTGATTGTAATCATCATGTTTGCGATTGCATATCTTTTGATTGTTGTGGTGCTGAAGTTCTTCTATAAGTGGAAGCACACGCTTAAGATAGCTTCAATTCCGCTTTTGAGCGTGCTTGTCATCCTGTCCGTGTACTTGATAATAGGTCAGCCGATAGAATTCTTCGGGTTGACTGGAATGATACTCGTATTCGGTCTAGGGCTTGATTATATTATCTATATGATAGAGAATATCAAGAGGGAGAAAAAGGGGCTGATTCAAGATGAGACATCCAAGCTGGAGCCATTTGCCATTTTCCTGTCGTTCCTGACTACGGCATTGTCTTTTGGCGCTTTGGCATTCAGCAATTTTGTTCCAGTACATACCATCGGACTTACAATATTCCTGGGGTTAATCAGTGCATTTACTTGTACGTTGTTTTAGAAGAGAGAGAAATAAAAGAAGGGGTTCTTTATGAAAAAAGAAAAAAATGCATGGCTGATCGATTTTGCATTGGGCTGGGTTGGAAGGAAGTATTCCAAGGTTCTGAACAAGGCTGCGAAAAACTGCAAGGCTACAGAAGAACAGACCCTGCGTGGAATTCTGGAGTTTGCAAAGGATACGGAATGGGGAAAAGCTCATAATTTTGCGGAAATCCTGGCGGCTCCGAATGGTGAAGAACTCTATGAACGCTGGACGAAAAACCAGAAAGTATGTGATTATGAAGATTTCCGTCCGTTTATTGAACGTCATAAGAACGGAGAGGAGAACATTCTGTTCCCCGGTAAGCCGATGATGTATGCAACTACAAGCGGTACCACCAATGAACCGAAATGGATTCCAATTACAGAACGCTATTATTCAGAGGTCTTCAGCAAGATGACCAAGGTTTGGCTCTATACATTCATGATGCACAGGCCATCAGTATTCTGGGGAAAATGTGTTTCTATCGTAGGAAAGGATGTTGAGACCCATGCTCCCGACGGAACTGTATGTGGCTCTGTTTCAGGTGTTACACAGCGTGACTGCCCTGAATTCATCAAGGGACTTTATTCAGCACCCCGTTCAATTTTTGGTATCTCAAGCTATCATGCAAGAAACTATGCCTTGATGAGGACTGGTATCGAGCAGAACGTAACTTCTTTTGTTACCGCAAATCCTTCAACTGTACTTGAGCTGCAGAAAACGGTGGACGACAATTTTGAGGACATGGTGAACGACATTGAGAAAGGTACATTGTCTTCAAAATTTGAGATTGAGCCGGCAATCCGTGCTGAGCTTGAGGCAAGATACGCACCAAATCCTGAAAGGGCAAAGGAACTCCGTGAGCTCAAGGCAAAGTATGGACAGGTCCTGCCAAAGTATTATTGGCCAAACATTCAGTTCCTTACAACATGGAAGTGTGGAAATACTCATGTTTACATGGATAAATTCAAGGATTATTTCCCAAAAACGATGCTGCATCAGGAATTCGGCTATTTTGCTTCTGAATGTCGTGCAGGTCTTGTCATGAACGGTAAGGATGACACTGTTCCATTTACTCATTATCACTTCTTTGAATTTACAAGTGCAGACGATATGGAGAATCCAAATCCCAAATTCTATCAGCTGCACGAGCTTGAAGTAGGCAAGCGCTATCTGGTTTACATTACCACATATTCAGGCCTCTACCGCTATAACATGAACGACATGATTGAAGTAACCGGTCATTACAACACGATTCCGACAATCCAGTTCATTCAGAAGGTAAACGGTATTGTAAGCATGACTGGAGAAAAAATCCATGAAAGGCAGTTCATGTCAGCAGTTGAGCAGGCAGAGGAAGCGTCAGGATTAAAGACACGCTTCTATGTAGGTTTTGCAGATTTGGATGCTTCTCTCTATCACTTCTATTTTGATTTCCAGACACCTGGCGTCACAAAGGATAAGGTAGACAAGTTTACAAAGCTTGTTGACGAGAAACTCAAGAAAATAAACGTCGAGTATGAGTCAAAGAGGGATTCTTTCCGTGTCAAGGATCCAATCGGTCATTTAATGAGGGAAAATGCATTTGAGTTGTACAAGGTTGCGGCACTTGAGCAGGGTGCCAGGGACGGTCAGTTCAAGCTGAATCTCTTGATGCAGGACGAAAAGCGACACGCAATGTTCAAGAATCTGGTGCAGGAATAAAGTCAGAACGGATATTTTTATGGCTTCTTCTGTTAAGGCAATAGTTTTTGATTTTGACGGCACACTATATGACTTCTCTTTTATACCCATAAGGCTTATATTGCGCGAGCCGTATCATTTGTTCAGGATAAGGGCTGACCGTGTTGTACGCAGGCAGCTTCGTGGAATGGACTTTGGTACGACTCAGGCTTTTGAGGCAGAGTATAACAGACGCATGTCAAAAATGACGCATTTGACAGAAGAAGAAAATTTCACCTGGTATCAGAACACGTATATCAAAAAGACCATGCTGAAGGTCCTGAAACGCAGCTACAAGATCAGGGACGGACTCAAGGAATTCATTGCCAGATTAAAGGACAAAGGCATAGAGATGGTGGTCCTGTCTGATTATCCTTTTGTAACAGAGAGGATGCTTGCAGTTGGAATGGATCAGGAGTTGGTGTCATTTTTCTCAAGGATTTATTCCACCCAGGAATTCGGCTGCCTTAAGCCCGCAAAACGTGCATTCGATGAAATTGCAAAGGCGATAGCCGTTCCCCCTGAGAATTGTCTTGTTGTTGGAGACAGGGCAGATACGGACGGAGAGGGTGCGAGAAACAGCGGCATGCAGTTCATTCAAATCAGCGACAAAAATAAAAAGAAGGAAAGTCCGGCAATAAGCTGGAAAGAGTTCACTGAATGGGCAGAGAAAGAGTTTGACCTGTAAAGGCTCTTATTCGCCCAGTTCTACCCATCCGTTTTTTTCGATTCCCGCAAGATTACACATGCTGTGATGAGTCTCCTGCAGAAGTTTCAGGGAGGCCTCTTTTCTATTCATTGTTGAATCGTAAAGAATAGGCTCACCTATTGTGATTGTCGTCAGCGGATGCTTTGCCCCGAAAAGCTTGTATATACCTGTCGGTTTACGGAAAGTGATGACCATCGGAATGACAGGAAGATTGTAACGTACAGCCATGGAAAAAGAGCCCAGCTTGAACGGACGGATCGGCTCATACCATTCCCATCTGCATGCCTCGGGGAAAATGTGGATCCATTTCTTTTTTGCATGAAGCTCGTCAAATGCCTCTTTGAATTTCCTGAGGCCGCCCATGTTTTCAGGAATCGGAATGCCGCCAACGTTTCTTATAAGGCCTGCGTCAGTACCGTCCATGTTTGCTCCACGTGCAGGAAACCACATACGGCGGTATTTTATTGCCTGAAGTATCGCAAGATAATCCCACTTGTAGACATGGTTGCACACTGTCATGGCACCGTTGGAGAAAAGCTTTTTGTTTTTGCGGATGTTGCTGCGTCCTTTTATCTTCAGGCCGTAGCGTATGCGGTGGATGGGGAAGACAAGAACGAAGATTCCGAGGTAAATCAAGAAATTCATAAAGCGAGCTTTAAATGATTTGTCCAGATACGGATAGTTTTCGTCAAGCTCCACATGGCGCACAATCTTTGGGTTGAACATCGGCTGATCTGGGGTCTCGGGAAACTGATCAAGCGGAACCGGGATGTAAGTTCCTTCCTTAACGATATGCTCTTGGTTCATTATTCTATTGTAAGAAAAACGGGATAGAAAATCAATATGTCTTGAAACCAGACGCGAAAATAAGTATACTCAAGCTATGAATGCTATTGAAATAAAGAATGTAACTAAAAAGTACAAGGACTTTACTTTGTCTGACATCTCTTTTGATGTACCCGAAGGTAAAATTGTTGGTCTTGTAGGCGAAAACGGGGCCGGTAAAACCACTCTGATTCGTTCTATAATGGGTTCATGCCGATATAACTCAGGTTCCATCACCGTTCTGGGTGTAGATAACACCAAGGACCGTGAATTCTCTGAAGTCAAGCAGGCTGTCGGCATTGTTCTTGATGAAGCCTGTCTGCCAGTCCTGAAGGTAAAGGACATGGAGCCGATTTTCCGTGCGGCCTATAAGAACTGGAACCACGAGAAATATGTTCAGCTGATAAAGGAATTTGAGCTTCCTCTTAAAAAGAACGTAAGGCAGATTTCCCGCGGACAGAAAATGAAGCTGGCACTGGCTCTTGCCCTTTCTCATAATGCAAAACTTCTGGTGCTTGATGAGCCTACCGGTGGACTTGATCCCCTTGTTCGTGACGAGATTGTCGAGACTCTGAGCAAATTTGCCCATGAGGAGGGAAATTCAATTCTGTTCTCCTCACATATCATAAGCGACATCCAAAAAATCTGCGACTATGTTGCCTATATCCATCATGGAAAGATTCTGTTCTTTGAGGAAAAAGATGCAGTGATGGCAAAGGTCAAGGAAAAGGAATTTGATAATCTTGAGGATTACATCATCTGGTGTGCAAAGGAGGCTAAGAAAAATGAAAGCGCTGTTAATTAAGGATATTAAGACTGTAATGCTTTTTCTGGTGTTTATAGCCGTCTTCTCTATGTTTTCCTCCTGGTCTGGATCAATGTATATCGGAATGATTTACGTACTTATGCTTCCGATTCTTGTAATAAATCAGGATGAGCTTACAAAATTCAACCGCCTTGTGAGCATGATGCCGATCAGCAGTGCCACTGTGGTGCTGGAGAAATATGTCCTTGTGCTTATCGGTCTGGGGGCTGCTCTTGTATTTACCGCGCTGGGAATGCTTGTCGGTGTCTTTGTGATGGATATCGATGTTTTTGCAAACGGCCTGATTAGTACTCTGTTGATGCAGCTGATTATGCTTTTTGTGTATCTTGCAGTCACCATGCCAATCAATTTTGCGGTTTCCTCTCAAGTCGGACGTACAGTCTGCATGATTGTAAGCCTTGTGATTGTCGGTGTTGCATTCGGTATATGGACAGGACTTTCAAGGGCACAGCTGTTTGACTATAGGACCCCTACATTTTACATAGTCATGGCAGTTTCCCTTGTGCTCTGTCTGTTGAGCATCCCGCTGACCATCGCCATCTACACAAAGAAAGATAAATAAGAGAAGAAAATAAAAAAACCGGATCATAGATACTCGTGTTGAGCTTTCTATATCCGGTTATTTTTTTTTGCTCCGAGATAAATCTCTAAATTAGAATTTTGCCTTTCTGAGCCTTACGCGCTCTATGTCCTCGCAGAAAAGCTCGCGCAGGTCGTTCAGGCCTAATGCCATCAGTGCCATGCGGTCGATTCCGATTCCCCAGGCGGCTACAGGTACGTCAACACCCATTGCCTTTGTTACCTCTGGACGGAATATTCCTGATCCACCCAGCTCAAACCAGCCCAGTTTCGGATGCTTTATGTGCACCTCGATTGAAGGTTCGGTGAACGGGAAATAGCCTGGAACATATTTGACTTCTGTGGCTCCGGCAATCTCTACCGCAAACATACGCAGGAATCCCAGGAGTGTACGGAGGTTTACGTTTTCACCAAGAACGATGCCTTCTGTCTGATAGAAGTCGCTCAAGTGAGTTGCATCAACCTTGTCGTATCGGAAACAGCGGGCGATTCCAAAGTATTTTCCAGGAATCTCTGCCTTGTGCAACTGATGTGCGCTCAAAACAGTGCCCTGACTGCGCATGATGAGACGGCGTGTAAATTCGTTGTCGAACTCATAGTTCCAGCCACGACTGCCAGTGTTGCCTCCATTCTTGTGGACGTTTGCAACATTGGTCAAATACGGTTCCTCAATGAAATTGGCATGTGTCGGATTCTTGATGCGGTAAACATCGTGAATGTCACGTGCGGCATGAAACTGCGGCATGAAAAGTGCATCACCGTTCCAGAATTCGGTTTCTACAAGAGGACCGTCAAATTCCTGGAAGCCCAATGCACAGAGCTTGTCCTTTACGCTCTCAAGGAACTGAACGTATGGGTTCGTGCGTCCCGGAATGATGCGTGCAGGAGGAATAGAGATATTGTACCCGCGGAAAGTGCCCTTGCGCCAGTCACCGTTTGCAAGCATGGAGGGTGTAAGCTCTCCGATCTCGTTTCCTGTGACGCCGGCAGATTTCAATTCCTGTGCAACCTGATCACTGTCTCCAGTGAGCTGATATGTCACGGTTTCGCGTTCAATAGTCTTAAATGGAGTCTCTGAGATGCCCCTCTTTTTGGTAAGGCCCTGCATGACCTGTGATTCAAGCTGGGAAAGCTCCGTTGACTCAAGGGTAGCGTTTTCCTTGCTCATGGCACGGGCAATCAGGTTTTTGGCCTGCTCAATACGGGGTGGAAGAGGTGTTCCTGTGTATTCAGCTTTTGCACCGGCACCCATTGTAAGGACGCCTTCTTTCTTCAGGCCACCGAATGCAGAGCCGACATCCTTGCCTTCAATTCCAAGGGCATCAGCGATTTCCTGCATGGTATGTGGACCTTTGTCTTTAAGGAAGGCGACAATACGTTCTTCCGCACTGCCTTCTTTTGCGACCTTCTTACCAAATTCCGTAAGCTCGTAGAAAACATGAGGAACACGTTCTACTTCGATGAGGAGATTTTTTCCAGACAGCCAGCTGAACGCCTGATTGGAATGTCCTTCCTTATAACCAAGTTCTTTTTGCAGACGTTCAGAAGTAAGCCTGTCATTTTTTTTATAATTCAACAGCACCTTTATCTCAAGCGGGTGCAGATTCTTTAATAGTGTTTTTGTATCTGTCAATTTTTATATACCAACCCGAACTGATTTAGCGAACGTCAAAGCGTACCCATCTTCTGTAGGAAGCCATTCTTATATCACGGGAATCCTTGAAGTAGCGGGTCCTGTCCTTGCGAACATAGGCAGGCTTTGTTGTGAACTGATTCTCTTCTGCAAATTCCTCAAGAATTGCATCGATTGTGTTCATAGCCTCACCCTGGTCAAAGCTTGCTGCCATACAGGTGTAGTTGATGATAACTTCGCCTGTCAGAGGTGTGTATTCAAGATCAAGTGTTACCATTGTTGCAGTGGGATGGAATTCTGCATAGGTATCCTCGATTTGACGTACGCGGGTGGAAATGTCCACCTTTGGGTTCTTGTCCTCTTCGACACTTGTCGGAGTTGTCTGGGCGGTCATAAGTGATGTGGCAAGTAATGCACATGCACAAAGGGCTAATATTTTCTTCATATTTTTCACCTCCTGGGAAAAAAGAATTCAATAATAACTATATGATACTATTTTATCAGTTTCTAGAAAAAAATCAAGGTCAACTACATAATTACCGTCTTTTATATAAACCCTCGGCTCCTGGATAAGTAACGCTGTTCCGGAGATTTCCTTGGGTTTATTCTTG
The DNA here is from genome assembly GCA_017960765.1 of Treponema sp. GTDB lineage: Bacteria > Spirochaetota > Spirochaetia > Treponematales > Treponemataceae > Treponema_D. Next base: position 9,843 of record JAGCYQ010000231.1, on the reverse strand, counting down.
ACTTTTGTACGCCAGAACTCCCTGACTGCGTTTTTCAAGGCCTCCGCGCATGCCTCCTGGATTCCGTCAAAGCCTTTTTCCACCGGGGCTGTGCCATGACCGCGGACTTTCGGGTTGGTTATCGTGTTCCACCGCTGGAAAGAAAGCTGCTGCTCCGGGGTTCTCTCACATTCAACCCAGCATAAAAGCCTTCCGTCCTCTGCCCTGGGGAGCGGTTCCTTGTAAACGACCGGATTTACGCTTTTGTTGAGCTCCCTGATCCTGCCGAATTCAAAGTATTCGTCCACCTTGCGGGTCTTGTCGTAGGGAACATAGTCAAATGTCCAGCCATGAATCATTCCTTCCATAAGGAAAGGCGCTATTTCCCTGGCACGGGCAATGGCATAGGCAAAAATCGTCGCGTCACGGTTCTCCGTTTCCTTTGTCTCGTTCAATTGCTCACGTATGGTTTCGGCCGCAACTGTCGTGGAGTCTTCCGTCTCTTCGTCAAAATGACCGGGGAAAGCATCCATCTCTGACCAAATCTGAATGCGGATCTTCCTGGACTGGTCAATCTGCTGTGCAAACAACGGACCTGCTGCAAACAATGCCGTCACAAGCACAATAAAGAGAAGCTTTACATTTACCGTCGTCTGTATGCGTCTATCCATACCTTTACCGGATGTATCCCCATTCGTATTATAAGATAAAGTGCTCCCAGGAGAAGTCCAAGCAGATGTGCGTAATGCGCTGTATTGGACACTGATGAGAACTGACTCACTAATTCTATAACAAAATAAATGACAATAAGTAACGGAGCTGGAACAGGAAGTATGCCCCAGATGAAGATTTTTGCCTTGGGGAAGATGACCGAATACACCAGAAGCAGGGCATAGATGGCACCGCTTGCACCTATCAGGTTGTAGTGGTAGAAGATGACCATCTGGTAATACTCAGGGGCCAGGAAATATGACAGGGCAAAAAAGAAGGTCACGGATATGAGGCCTATCAGGATTCCGCACAGAAGATACATCAGGAGGAATTCCTTTGTGCCTATGGCTTTCTCCGTGGGTATGCCAAAGAAAAGCAGCGTGAGCATGTTGAACAGTATGTGGGTAATGCTTCCATGCGTGAACATGTAGGTCAACGGCTGCCAGATGTAATGGTTGGAAAACAAGCCGTAGGGGCTCAGTCCAAGCAGGGATGTCAAACCCGGCCTGAAATATGTTATCAGGAACACCAGTACGTTGATTCCGATGAGGTAGAGTGCTGCGTTGTAGTATGAATACTTAAAGGGTCTTCTGATTGGATTCATTTTGAGGCTTCTTCGGACTTGCCTTGGGATTCCAGAATCTTGGCGTCTGCAAAGGTAATGCAGTTTCTTCCGCTGCGTTTTGAGACATACAGGGCCTGATCTGCCTGGTCAACCAGAACTTTTGCGGATACAGTGGGATTCTGCTCCAAATCGAACAATGCAACTCCTCCGGAGATAGTTACGTTCATGTGCTGTCCCTGATAGAAGAAGTCATGTGATGCTATGTTCTTGCGGATTCGTTCAGCAACCGACAGGGCATTTTTCTTGTTTGTCTTGTTCAAAAGCACGGTAAACTCTTCGCCACCATACCTGGATGCCATGTCTGCATAGCGTATGCTCTTTTTTATTATCTGGGCCACTTCCTGCAGAACGTAGTCACCGCAGGCATGTCCGTAAGTATCGTTGAATTTCTTGAAGAAGTCTATGTCGAACATCATTACTGCAAGGTTCTGTCCGCTTGTAGCCGCTTCGTCCAGCTTGTCCGTGAGCACGTTGAAGAAGTAATGCTTCAGCTTGAGGTGTGTCATCATGTCGGTGGATGACTGCTCAACCAGGGATGCGTTGTTTACGGCAATAGCAGCAAGGGATGCCATTGTATAGATTTCTTTTTTCTCGTAGGGAGTGTAGCCCTCATCGTTATCGCTTGTGGAGATGCGCTCACCAAGGAAAAGGAGACCGTTCAGGTGGTTCTTCAGGATAAGCGGAACAATAAGCGTCGGGTGCAGGGATTCAAATATCTTGATTTCCGGGCTTGAACCCAGCTGTTTCTTGAGCTCATCCAGCGTGAAAACCGTGTTCTGTGCGGTAAAATGGGCCACCAGCTTTGAGTCAACCGGAATCGTATAGTTTACGGAGGCGTCAACCTCAAATCCGTTGTAGTTGTTTCCGAGCAGAAGTTCCTGGCTGTCAGATGAATTCAGGATGAAAACACCGGCTCCAAGGACCCTCATCTGTGCCATCGTGATGTAGAGAATGGATTAAATAAGGGTATGAAGCTCCAAAGTTGTACAGAGGGAACGGGAAATCTCAAGGAGCTGCTGCAGGTCATAGATCTGCTTTTCGTACTCCTCCGGGGTCTTAACCGGTTCCGAGAAATCTTTAACTATCTTCTGTTCTTCTTCGGCCTTCTTCTTTCTACTCATTTATTTCTTCTCAACATTAGTTATAATAACATAATTTTTCATTATTTCAAGGAAAATTTTCCACAAGCCGTACTGTTTTTCCAGAATTTCGGTATTGTCCCTGTTCCTTGAGGATAATGTGAGAACTTTTAGATTACTAATTATATCGGAATTTGCCTTTTTTGATTCAAGCAATATTTCTCCGGCAATCTTGTACACATGGAAAACGTGGTTTACCTCGTCCTGAATCAGTTCCTTTGCGGTTTTGTTGATTGTGTCCACAAGGTCCTTGAGTCGGTTTACAAAAATGTTGTCCTTATGGCTGTCGCGGATGAGTCCCGTAATCTGGGCCTCGTCAAACTGCTTTCCACGCTGGAATTTCTCCTCGAACATGGTGATGCGGTCAGTGCTTTCGTTGAGTGCAAAGACATAGGAGGAGAATTCGCTCTTGTATGCTGGATTGCTGAAATAGCCTTCGATTACGATGTCGTTCAAAAGGGGCTTTATGTGCTCGGTGTAGTACATGTTTATGAAGTTCTTGAGGATCTGCATGGGCATGACGTACATGAATGAAACCGGTGAGCTCTGGATGAGGTGGTTGCTAAGCTCGTTGTTGTATCCCACAACAGGCATGAGTGTGGCGCTTCCAAACAGTTCGTTAAGCTCGTGGCTGATTGTCTCGTCCTGAAGCTCTCCCTTGAGGCGTGTTCCCTCCACCTGGAAGCGGTTCTCCAGGTAATCTGCATATTTGCGGCGTGAATTCTCCTGATAGACGGCTTTCTTCGGCTCGTATGTGGAATCCTTCTTGGCAACACGGATAAGGTTCCTGAGGGTTTCCGGCGTAAATACATGGCGAAGGAGGCTCTGTACTTTGCGGAGGTTGGCAAGGGTCTGCTCTGACACGTCACGGATGGAGCTTGGGTTCTGGTAAAGCTGGTAAAGTGCCACGATTGCATTGCATGTGGACTTGGATATGTCCATTCCTGCCGTAACGTAATAGAGTTCCTCAAGCGGTGTCTCAACGAGTTCCGCGGGTACACTCTGGAAATTGGGCTTGTATGAGTCGCTTGAGGTATATCCCTGGTCAAATACGGTAAGGACTGTGGTATATGGGAATTTGCAGATGTCGTAGAGCTGTTTGATGTTGTCCAGGACTGCGTCTATCTTTGTGAATTCCGGGGTGTTAAGGTATTTGATGGCCTTTTCCAGCTGACGGTGCTCGCTTTCAAAGAAACGGCTGATTGATTCCGCTTCCCTGGCCTCTGCCTTGCGTTTCTCGTATGACAGGTTGTCCAGAATCTCCTGAATCTCGGGCGGGAAACCGGTTAAAAGAAGCTGCTCGGTAAAACGGTGGTTCCTTTCCAGGTCCGGGCTGCAGATTGTGTCCGAAAGTATGTTCATGATTGGCTTTGTACAGTTGAACATGAGCCTAAGGGCTTCTGCAAATGCAGGCTGTATGGTGCCGTCTTTGAAAATCTGGGGATCAGTGGCCTTTAATTCTGACTCAATGCGCTTGAGAGCCAGTTTTTGCTTGCCTTCCGGTGTGGAAGCAGAGAAAATTGAATGAAAAAAGTCCGTTATACTTTGAAAAAAAGACATACTCTATTCTATTCCTAAAATTGAATTTCTTCAAGAGAAACTCTGGATATACGGGCTAAAAATCTGGCGGTAATCCCTTGCAGTTTCCGCATGAACCACCTGCTGTCTGAGTTTTGCGCCCCCCCTGATTCCGGAACTGTAGGCGCAGAATTTCTTGCGCATCAAAAGACACGCCGCCTTTTCCCCCCTGTCCTGAATGTTCAGGTCCAGTTCCCTGAAACCAGCCAAAAGCCTCTCTTCTATAGTTTCGGCCTGATATTGCCCGGTTGTTAGGAATTGTATCGTCCTTTTGAACAGAAACGGGTCTCCCATGGCCCCTCTGGCAAACATTACACCGTCAACTCCGGTCTGCTCAAGCATTTGCCGTGCCGTCTCAGGAGTATGAGCGTCTCCGCTGCCGAAAACCGGTATTTTCCCGTTTACGGTCTCCACAACCTGCCTCTGGATGTCCCAGTCTGCCTTGCCCTCATATCCCTGTGCCCTGGTCCTTGCGTGAATCGTGAGTGCATCCACCCCTGCTGACAGTGCCGCCTCTGTGCATTCCCTCCATGTCATGTGGCCTGCATCCCAGCCGCTCCTGATCTTGATTGTGACGGGTACTTCCCCGCGCTCCGGGTGTGCCTGGGTGTATTCCTGGACCGCCTTTTTTGTTGCCGATACAATCGAATAGAGCCTGTCGGGTTCCTTTGTGAGCATTGAGCCGGCCCCTGATTTTACGATTTTGGGTACGGGGCATCCGCCGTTTATGTCTATGGACGAGCAGTCAGTCTGTTCAAGTGTCATGATTGCCGCCCTTGCAACGACATCAGCATTTCCGCCGAAGAGTTGCACAGCGTAGATCTTTTCGTTGGGTGCCTTCTGCATCAGTTCCTGGGTTTTGCCTGAGCCGCGTGTAAGTGCCTCTGCCGACACCATTTCCGTTGTGCAATAGGCAGCCCCCTGTTCAACGCATAGGGAACGGAACGCCCTGTCGCTGTAGCCTGCAATGGGTGCGAGAAAGAGATTTCCGGGTAATTCCAGCTTGCCTATGGAAACAGGGTGGTATAGCGTCATTCCGGCAGATTGAATATCTTGCAGCTGTTGGTCCACAACTGGGCACTGAGTTTTTCCAGGTCAATTTCCAGCATGTCCGCCATGAATTTGGCAGTGGATACAAGATACGACGGCATGGTCCGCTTCTTTTCACGGTATTCTGTCGGAATCATGAACGGGCTCTCGGTCTCAATCAGGATGCGGTCCAACGGAATGTTCATCACCGTTTCGTGTAGGTTGCGTGCGTTGCGGTAGGTAAGGTTTCCTGCAAACGAGAAGTAAACGTTCATGTCTGCGTCAAGGCATTTCTTTGCATAGGCGGCATCCTCGCTGTAGCAGTGGAAGATTGCTCCTTTTTCCGGAAGACGGTCCTGAAGTATCTCGAAGATGTCGTCTCCGGCACTGCGGTTATGGATGACCACCGGAAGGTCATGCTTCTGTGCAAGCTCCAGCTGGGTTATGAAGAGCTCAATCTGGCTCCTTTTGTCTCCAAACTGCTTGAAGTAATCGAGGCCTGTCTCTCCTATGGCTACCACGTTGGGAAGCTTGACGTATTCCTCAATCTGATTTATCCAGTCGTTTCCGGGAGTCTTTACCTCTGACGGGCCTACTCCTACGGCATGGTAAATGCCTTTCATAGACTTGAGGATGTTGTATTCCTTCTTAAAATCCACCAGACCGTTGTTTATGCTCAGAATTCTGGCGACACCTGCCTGTTTTGCCTTTTGAATGACGCGAAACTGCTCTATCGGGTCGTCATATATCAACCCTATGTGTGCATGAGTATCAAATAACTGCATGGCTTGCTTCCTTGTAAATTAAAGAATAATAAAAAACCCTGACAGAACTAAACGTCTTGATCAGAGTTCCTCGTGAATAAACTTATTAGAGTGTCCTAAACTACCGATAAGTATAACGCAGGAATGTCTTAAAGTCAAATTTATTTTTGAACAAAGCGTAAAACTGCAAAAACTATCGAAAAATAACATATATTTATGGATCTGAAGGCTTTTATGGTTTGACACTTTAAGCGCGGATATGTTATACTTGCACTATTGATTCGGAGGATTTTCGTGGCACGGACACGTCATTATAAAAAAATTGAGAAAAATTTCGTTACTCGGATTGGACATGGCATTGGAGCTTTTTTTTCTGCAATCGGACGTGGTTTTCTGAAATTCTTCCATATATTTGATAAAAAGCTTACTATCATGGTTGTTCCCCACTCAAACGGCAGGGTCATCAACCTTCAGACAAATGTATTTGCAGTTTTGATGGGATTCGTCATCGTTGTGGGCATCGTCCTTTCATTCATACCGTTTACCAGACGTTCAGCCAGCTCAGGTGCGGAAATCAACCGCCTCAGGAACGAGAACCGTGAGACTCTGGCAAGCCTTGATGAGCTCCGTGACGAGAACAACACCCTTTTGCAGACAGCCAAACGATTTCAGACTTCTTTAAGCCAGTCACTTTCAATTCTGGGAATCAATCAGAGCGAGCAGACAACAAAATCAACCGGCAGCAACAGCGACCTTGCATCACTTTTTGACACACAGGACCTTGCATCCGGTTCCCTCCGTGAGACAGCGGACATCAAGCAGCTTACATCATATCTTGAGAGCGCAGTTCAGCCTGTAGAGCAGATAGGAAAAATGCTGCAGAGTCAGGGAGAATTCTTTACCGACATCCCGAACATCTGGCCGGTTAAAAACGGAATCGGTCACATTTCAATGAATTTTGGACAGAACGTACACCCGATTACGGGGCTTTGGTACATCCACCGTGGAATTGACTTCAGTACTTACCGCAGTGGAGATGGAGTTATGGCAACCGCTAACGGTCAGGTTGTCACGGTTGGTTATGACGACGGTTATGGAAACTTTGTTGTAATCAAGCATAAGCACGGCATTTACACTCGTTATGCCCACCTTGGAACTGTTCGTGTTGAAAAAGGCGAGCAGGTTTCACAGAGGCAGATTATCGGAACCATCGGAAACACCGGTATTTCAACTGGTCCTCACTTGCATTACGAGATACACATCGGTTCAGACGTTGTAGACCCGGCAAAATACATAAACATCAAATAAATGGCACTCTTTAACGACGACGTTTCAATCAACAGCATAATCGGAAGGGACTCATTAATTCGCGGCGACATGAAAGTCAGCGGTTCAATGAGTGTTTTTGGTGACCTGGATGGAAATCTGGAGGCAACCGGAAACGTAATCGTTGGTGAGAACGCTAGGGTAAACGGAAGCATCACTGCAAAGTCAATCATCGTGTCTGGAGTTGTAAAGGGCAACATCAGTGCGGTGGAAATGGTCAGGCTGCTTTCTTCCTCTGTTGTAATAGGCGACATTCAGACTCACAGGCTTCAGGCGGACGAGAAGGTGATCATTCACGGTCACTGCATTTCGCTCAAGGACCCGGCCCAGTACAACGATGCCGTAGATTCATGGCAGGATACCCAGGCAATTGCATCAAGATCAATCTTACAGGACATACATATTTCGGTGGATCATTCGATGTTCTCGGATTTGTCCGCCACAGCACCTATAGCAACACAGGTTTCTCCACAGGCTGCACCTCAGGCAATGTCACAGCCGATGCAGCAGGATGTACCGTCAATTTCTATTCCGGATACCGTTTTGCCAGATCCTGATTTGGATGATGAATATTTGGAGTAGTTAATGGACGGAGTGGATTCAGTCAGTTCCGGCCTTTATTTCAACGCAACTCAGCTTGCCGCCGCAGAAAATGCCCGAAAAGCCAATAAAAAGGAAAAATCGACTGAAGTAAAAAAATCTGCCTTTGCCACAGTATTTGAAAAATCCCGAATTGAACATCAGCTGCAGATGGAGGGATTTCCAGTTGAAATTGCAGGAATGGAAGTTGAGGAGGCCGCCCGCTACCTGAAGGATGCCGCCGATATTGCCGCGGATAAGCTGAAAGAATGCCAGATGCCCGACGTATTTGCGGATTACCGGAAAAAAGTGAGCCAGTTCATGCGCTATGTGGTCAAGAACAATTTTACCATAGAGCAGCATGCACGCCCCGCCAAAAAAGGACGAAAAGGCAAAGTTCAGACCCAGGTGGTTGTAATTAACCAGAAACTGGATGAGCTTGCACGGTGGCTTTTGAAAGGACATTCCGAGACGCTCTTGATGCTGAAGAAAATCGACGAAATCAGCGGTTTGCTAGTGGATTTGATGGCAACTTGAAAACAGGAGAAAAAAAATGTCAGATATATTTGAAAACGACATAGATGACGAGACCCTGGACATTGCCGCCCTTGAAGATGAGGAAGGCAGTGACAATTCTTATTCCAAAAACTATGTGTTCCCGGACAACCTTTATAAACTCAAGCTGGTTTATTCCAGTGAGGGAATCTATGCCACAATGCCCGAGGACATTACCCCGGAAAACGGACAGAGGCTGATAGTTCCCACACGCTATGGCGATGATCTTGCAATCAACCTGGGACGTGCCAAAAAGCCTGTCGGAATAAAGCCGAATGATGTCGTTCAGGTAACAAGAGTAGCGGACAAAAAGGACTTGGAGCATGCCGCCGAGCTTGTTGAAAAGGAAAAGCATGCATTTACCGTGTTCCGCGAGAAGGTTGCGTATCACAATCTGGACATGAAGCTCATAACCGTTCATTTCCTTGTGGGTGAGCCAAAGGCCCTGTTCTTTTTCTCAAGCGACAACCGTGTGGATTTCCGTGAGCTGGTCAAGGACCTGGTGTCTGTGTTCAAGATGAGGATTGAGCTGAGGCAGATTGGCGTACGTGATGAAAGCCGCATTACCGGTGGACTTGGTGTGTGCGGAAGACCCTACTGCTGCCATCAGGTGAACGACAAGCTTAGGCCCGTAAGCATCCGCATGGCAAAGGAGCAAAACCTTAGCCTGAATTCCATGAAGATAAGCGGTCAGTGTGGAAGGCTCCTGTGCTGTCTGAGCTACGAGTATGACTGGTATACCGAGGCAAAAAGGACATTGCCCAACGAAGGCACACGCGTTCAATACGACGGAACCATGTTCAGGATCAATGAGGTGAATCCGATAACCTCAATGGTAAAGATGAGTGGAGATGACGGCCGCCTTTTGGAAGTGAATGCCTCCAGGTTTACAAGAAAGGGCAACCGCTGGGAAATCAACTGACAGTCAGTCTCAAGTTATTTCGGCGATGACCGTGTCTTCGTTTCCGGTGAACGGAGTCTTGTCAAAGTCTGAATAAAACTTGATGCTGCTGAATCCCGCTTCTTTTGCAAAAAGTTCTATCTCCGCAGGCTTTGGTAAGAATACAACTTCGTTTTCCATCACAGGAAGAATACGCCCGCTTCCGGTTTCTATGGTCTTGTTCACAACCCACTGGCCGTCCCCCGATACATCAAGACGTGTCGTCATCTTGGCACGAAGACTTTCCCGTACAGGTAAGAACATTCCCGGCTGGTTGAATTTATCATAATTGTACAGCTCAAGAACAAGCCTTCCGTTTTGCGAGAGAAGCTGCCGGCTGTCAAAAAAGAATTTTCTCAGAAGCGTCCTGTCGTGGATGTATATGATGCGGTTTGACAGGTTTGACAAAATATGGTAAAAGCCCTTTCCCAAAAAACGGGCCATGTCCAGCTCTGACATCTGGAAGAATCTTACCGCCATGAGCTGATTTCTTCTGCGCAGGTTAGCCGTTCTAAGCAGCTCAGGAAAATATTCTAGGCCGGTGACATCGGGGCCTTCGCGTGCCAGAAGATGCTCAAACAGTCCTGCCCCACAGCTTACACGCAGAAAACGCACAGG
>JAGCYQ010000230.1 GCA_017960765.1 Treponema sp. | reverse complement strand
TATTACAGTTGCTTATTATGGCGAAATATTAGAAGAACCTGTTTTCAATAAAAATGAAATTTCTGAAATCAAATGGATTACTGAAAACGAAATAGACGATTTTGAATTTTGTCCTGGTGATGTTGAATTATTGAAAATAGGTTTTAAAAGTATAAATTAGCTGATCAGGCAATATGCGCCAAAGGAGCTTCTACGTCAATTCCTTTTTCGTAAATTGTAGGTTTACGCCCCTCTAGAAAATTAACCATCATCAAACTCTTATACCACAAAGCAAGATGAAAACACCAGCCGCGTGACAACACCCCAACACTCCTATTTCCTGGCAATCACCGCTATCCATGCCGGGAGGGCTGCCATGGGATTGAGGTTCCAGTCATTTATGTTTTCAACATCATCCTTGCTTTTTGATTTGAGTTCATCGTATGTGTACCAGAATGTTGCGTCTGTGGCGGGGAGTTCTGCCATCTCACAAATGTTCAGGCCGGCCGATATCTTGGAGTTTATGATGTCCTGAACCCTCCAATGCAAATCTGGAAAAACATCGTAATAGGATTTCTTGATTACCGGGAGCTTCCATGCTTCTCCTGTAAACGGTCTGTTAAAAGGATGCATGTCAAACATCGCAGAATAACCACCGTCTTTCAATACTCGGGAAATATTCCTGTACATTTCGTTCAGGTCACCGATCCATGTCAATGTTCCGTTTGATGTATAAACCAAATCGTAAGAAGCATCTTTTACCTTTGACAAATACATCGTGTTGTCGCAGATATATTCAATTTCCAATCCCCAGCCGTCAGATATAATCCTCGCATTCTCCAGCTGCCGTTCGCTGATGTCCAGAGAAGTAACACATGCACCCATCAATGCAAAAGCAAAGGCCGCATGATTGTCACCGCTGGAAGGCAACAGAATTTTCTTTCCTGCAAAGTCACCGACATGTTTTTCAAGCAAGGCTATCATCTCAGGGTGGAATGCAGTCCTTGGATTTTCCCTTATCCTTTCAAGTGCCTCATCAGTCCTCAATGACTTGTACCAATCAGAATCCGAAATTTTATTCCAATGTTCCTTAACTTCTTTTTCCCATTCTTCCATAAAATCTCCTTACAAAAACTAAAAGAACATCCCCTTTATAAAAATCTCAATTCCGATTCCAACCAGTATTATACCGCCAATCAGAGTTGCTTTTGAACCAAGCTTGTCTCCTGTTTTTTTACCGATTAAAAGTCCTGCCATACAGATTGCAAAAGTGACAGCAGCTATTATAATGGAAGCAGTAAATGCCATAAGAAGACCGTAGTCTGCAATCGTAAAACCAACCGAAAGCGCATCAATCGAAGTTGCAACACCCTGTATCAAAAGTGTGGAAAAAGTAAGCCTTACAACATTACCCGAAGGACCTTCATCCTTACCACGGACCGCCTCCCAAATCATCTTGCCGCCGATATACAAAAGGAGAATCAGTGCAATCCACGGAACAAAGCTTTCAAATTTGGAAAAAATCTCAACAATAGTGTGAACGCAAACCCAGCCGATCATTGGCATGGCAAACTGAAAGAAAGCATAAATACCCGCGATAAAACACATGCGTCTTTTTTTCATTTCCGGTTCACTTAAGGCATTTGCGATAGAAACAGAAAAAGCGTCCATGGCTAGTCCGACACCGAGAAGAACGCTGTTTACAAAAAAAATTAAATCCCAATTCATAACTAAAATGTCTTTGAATTATCTCAAAAAAGAGAAAATGGGTCAATAATCAGAATAAAGTGACGGATAGGGTGCACTCATCTGGTTTTATGCCGGATTAGCTTTGTTTTCCATTGTTTTTATATCCTTTCACTGTTATAATTCAAATATGAAGGACAACAAAAAGTATGATATTACAGAATCGCTGGTAAAAAACAAAAAACTCAAGAAAATTGCAAACAGAGTCATGTTCAGCAGGCTTGCATTGATTCTGCTTTTGCTTTTTGTCCAGATATTGATTTTTTGTCTGTTCCTCTTCCGTCTTAACAAAAACTTTGAGATTTACTTGGGAAGCAGCCTTACTGTCTCGTTTGTCTTTATGATTTTTCTTTCAAACAGCGGCGGAAAAAATGAATTCAAAATTGCATGGGTTCTTCCGCTTGTGGTGTTTCCTCTCTTTGGAATTTCAGCATATCTGATTTATCATGTAAACATTGGTGCCTTTAGGATGAAGCACAATCTTGCCAAGGTAAAGGAGATTACTTCAAAGTATTGCATGAAGGAAAAAGAAGCATGTGAGCTTTTAAAGTCATTCCCTGAGGCTAAGGGAATCGGCATGTATCTGAACAGGTTTGCGGGCAGTTCCCCACATGTTGGAAATAAAATTTCATATTTTCCCACCGGAGAATCATGCTCTCCAAAACTCATGCAGGATATTAACGAGGCAAAGTCATTCATTTTCCTTGAGTTTTTCATCATTCACATTGACGAATCATGGCTGGATCTTGTAAACCTTCTGGAGAAAAAAAGTGAGCAGGGTGTGGAAGTTCGTGTGATGTTCGACTCCTTTGGCTCAATAATCATTTCATCACGTTCATATAAAAAGCATCTTGAGGCAAAGGGAATAAAATCGCTTAACTTTTCTCCCATGACTCCGTTTTTTTCCACAAGAATGAATAACCGTGACCACCGCAAGATAATCGTGATAGACGGAAAGATCTGCTATACCGGCGGTCTGAATATTGCCAATGAGTATTTTAACATCGGGAAAAACCGCTTTGAGTATTGGAAGGACAATGCTGTTAGAATTGAAGGCTCTGCGGCACAAAACCTGACGACTCTTTTTTTACAGACATGGAACATCTACACGGATAAAAACGACAGGTATGAGCAGTATATTCTGGGACCAGGCGGAATAAATGCAGGACAAAAACTTATCGAGGACAGGCAGGACAATGACGGTCTTGTAATCCCTTATGGAGATGATGCATTTAACAATATCGATATTGCAGAAGACGTTTACTACTACATCATAGAAAATGCAAAGGAATACCTTTACATCACAAGCCCGTATGTCGTTCTGGACAACCACCTTTTGGAAAGTCTTGTCTTTGCAGCCAGAAGGGGTGTGAGGGTTGTTTTTATAGTGCCAACAAGGCCTGATCATTTGATTACGTTCTGTGTGGGAAAAATTTTCCTGAAGACGCTTATGGATAACGGAATCAAGATCTACCTGTACAACAAGGGTTTTATTCATGCAAAAACTTTTGTAAGCGATGACAAATATGCCACCGTGGGCTCAATCAACCTGGATTACAGAAGCCTTTTCCACCATTTTGAATGTGGTGCATTCATCCATCAGAATCCTGTGATAAAGGAAATAAAGACAGACTTTGAGGAAACCCTTAAGGACTGTACCCTTATGACCGCACAAAACTATAAGGCAATTCCCTGGTATTACCGTTTTATCGGCAGAGTGTTCAGGATCATAGCACCATTGATTTAGGCCTTGGAAACACGACTGGCTATTGTCGCTGAAAAATAAAATCAATATAATTATATTATGAATGCTTTATTCAAATTTGGCTGGTACTTTTTAATTCTTGCGATGATTGGTGATGTCGCCGCATCATTTATCCTTCCGTTGTTTTACAGCGGCTACAGTCCCATGAAGATGTCCATCAGTGCTCTTGGAAATCCCAAAAGCCCGGTGCGCCTGCCGTTCAATTTGTGGATGCTGGTGGAAGGCATTTTGTTTCTGCTTGCCCTGCCTGTTCTGTACAGGAACTACATTCAGCATTCACAGGTCACTACATGGCTCCTGATTGTGTTTGTCGCGGTGTTTGCTGTCGGTGCGTGCATCTTCACATGTTTCTTCAGCGTAAACGAATCCAGGGAAGTCGTTACTGTTGCGTCAAAAATCCATGGGGCGGGTTCCACGATCGGCTTCATGCTGTTCTTGTTTGTTCCGTTGCTTGCGGGTCTCCTTTCGTTCAAGTGTGATGAGAGGGTCAACGGAATTATCTGCATCGTGAGCTTTATCATTTCGCTTGCATTCTTTGTGCTTTTCGTCATGTCGGACAAGGAAGAATTCAAGAATACATTCATCGATAACGAGGGCCTGTGGCAAAGGCTGAATCTTGTCTTTATGTATCTGCCGCTGGCTGTCATCGCATTCGAGAAAATATTCAAGGTAAATTAAAAGGGAGGACACAAATGAATCTTATAATCGCAAAAGGACTTTTAATTCCATTTCTTGGTACTGCTCTTGGTTCCGCCCTTGTGTTCTTTATGAAAAAGGAACTGAACGGCACAGTGCAGAAAATACTTTCCGGATTTGCCGCTGGAGTCATGGTGGCCGCCTCGGTGTGGAGCCTTCTTATTCCTTCTATGGAGATGGCATCAGACAGGGGAAAGCTTGCATTCATTCCTGCCGTAGTCGGATTCTGTCTGGGCATGATCTTTCTGTTGATTCTGGATAAGACAGTTCCCCACATGCACCTGGATGAAACACAGGAAGGTCCAAAAAGCAAGATGCAGAAAACGACAATGATGGTTCTTGCCGTAACGCTCCACAACATACCTGAGGGAATGGCTGTCGGCATTCTGTATGCGGGATGGGCGTCCGGTTCTGCAACGATTACCGAAGCTGGTGCCCTCTCTCTTGCCCTTGGAATTGCAATCCAGAATTTTCCTGAGGGTGCAATCATTTCCATGCCCCTTCATTCAAGAGGTCTGTCAAAGGGAAAATCATGCTGGTACGGAATCCTGTCCGGAATAGTTGAGCCTGTGGCAGGTCTGCTGACGATACTCCTTGCAAGTCTTGTCATGCCTGTGCTTCCGTATTTCCTGAGCTTTGCGGCGGGTGCGATGATTTACGTCGTTGTAGAGGAACTTGTTCCAGAGATGGCGGAAGGAGAGCATTCAAACTTGGGAACAATCGCATTCATGCTTGGTTTTGCACTGATGATGGTTCTGGATGTTGCGCTGGGCTAAGGCAAAAGTACTCTGTCTTCCTAGCCTATCACATAATGTGTGTTCTTGTTCCGCTTGGCAAGATAGAGTGCGTCATCAATTCTCTTGATTGCATCCGCGATCTCCTTATCATGCTCCATGAAACGGCTTGCACCTATTGAAATCGTATAATGAATTCCCTCTCCGCTGTCCGTGGTCACAACCTGCTCTGCAACACTTTTGTTCAGCTTATCCATCTCGGAATCAAGGCTTCTCTTTAAGTTGATGTATGTCAGGATAAATTCATCACCGCCCCATCGGATTATGTGGTCGTTATCGCCCTGGTGCTCCCTGATTGTTTCAACCAGGCTCTTGATCACGCAGTCACCGATATTGTGGCCGTATGTATCGTTGATCGTCTTAAAATTGTCGATGTCCAGAATCGCTATCGAATAATCATTTCCTGTTGCCTTAAAGCTCCTCAGGTATTCCTCCAGCAAAGAGTTCCCGAATGCACGGCTCCCTGCCCCGGAAAGAGAATCACGCTCAATCTTGGTCTTAAGCTGCTCCGTTTCCTTTATCAGTTTTCTTGATGACATAAAATTGGAAATGATCATGTATGCAAGAAGAAAAATAGAAACTCCAATCAGAATAAAGCAAATCAGGTAAAAAACAAACTGATTGCTTGAGCTTACACCACCTGTCGGCTCATACATTGAATTCAAGTATGTTCCAGTGCAGACAATCCAGTTATAAGGCTCATAAAGCTTTGCATAGCTGATTTTCTCGGAAACATTATCCGACTGATATTCCTTGAAAAAATAATTGTATGTGATTTCCCCGTCTTTCTTTATTCCTTCAAGCTCAACCAAATATGGAAGGTTTCCCGCCGCATCCTCTGTGTTTGTAGAAAGCAGCTCGCCCTCTGTCTCCGGAAGATTGCCGTGAACCTGACGTATGGCATAATCATCACCGCCCTCATAATTCACAACCTCGTTGATCCAGATATATGCCCCGTTTACAAAATTCGCCTTATGAACAATGTGCCTCAGAAAACCTAATGTTGCCTCTTTCAGCTGCTCATCTGTATATTCAATATTTTCCTTTTTCAGGTTATCCCCTATGTCCTGCCGCAGATAATCAATTATGTTTATGTAATTGTCCACGGTCGTCTGCATCTCACGTTTTTGAAAAGCTAAAAGATTGGCCTTTGTCTTATAATTGTTGAACCCCTCCAAAGCAAAGAATACCGTCGTCATCAAGAGAACAATGACAACGCCAACTCCTATACTGTGCAAACGTTTAGAAAGCCCTAACATAAAAAACCCATTCCCTTTTATTACTTTCAGTTTACAATGTTATCGGTATTTTATCAATTAAAAAAAAGCCTCCCACGCCTACAACCTCCGGCACAATTCAACTCCTGAAAAATATATTTATAATTACCCATTGACATTGTAGGTAATTTCAGGTATATTCTCATTTAAATATTTACCTACTTACTTAGTAGGAATACAACCGCCTTTAACCTAAGACAAAGAGGGATAAATGTCAAAGAGTTTTTCAGAATTAAAAGAAAGTCACCCATGTTTCGCAAGCGGAAAGGCTACATCCGGACGCATACATCTTCCTGTATGTCCCGGCTGCAACATCGCATGCCGTTTTTGTGAGCGCAGCCTGAATGACGACGAGAACAGGCCTGGCGTAACATCCCGTGTCTTAAAGCCGGAGGAAACCATTCCCCTTATAAGAAAGGCACTGGAAATCAGTCCAGAGATAAAGGTGGCGGGAATCGCTGGCCCTGGAGACACACTTGCTAGTGACAATGCGATAAAGACATTCAGCCTTATTGGAAAAGAATTCCCGGATCTGATCAAGTGCATGAGTACAAACGGACTTATGCTTTCCGAACGTGCGGAAGAAATCATCAGGGCAGGAATCGACAGCCTTACCGTTACAGTCAATGCAGTAGACCCGGAGATAGAAGCCCAGCTCAACGACTACATCATCTGGCATGGAAAAAAGATAGAGGGTGTAGAGGGCGCAAAAATCCTGATCCAGAACCAGCTTGAGGGAATCAGGAAAATAGCAGAGGCAGGAATCACAATCAAGGTGAACACGGTTCTTGTGCCACGGATAAACGGAGACCACATCGCAGAGATTGCAAAGACCGTTGCAAAAGCAGGAGCAAAACGATACAACATCATACCGCTCATTCCAACAGCAAAACTCAAGGACGAGCCAGCCCCTACATGTCTGGAGATCCACGCAGCAAGGGCCTCCGCCATGCCTTACATCGAGCTTTTCCTCCACTGCAACCACTGCCGTGCCGACGCCGTTGGAGTTCCCGGACGCACAGAATTCTCAAAGACACTTTACGCAAACTTCGGCACGGATGTAATAAAGGAGAATTTCTCTCATGGCTGATACAAAATCCAGGACATACAGAGTCGCAGTAGCCTCAACCGACGGAGAAACCGTAAACCAGCACTATGGCAGGGCATCAAAGTTTTACATATATTCTGTGGACGACGAGGAAGGATACGACCTTGTGGAAGAGCGCAATGTGGAACCGGTCTGCATGGACGGCTCACACATAGTTTCAAAGATGGAGCAAAGCGCCCTCAACTTCACCGACTGCCGCTACATCGTGGTTTCACGCCTGGGTAGTGCCGCAGGTGCCGCCCTTACCGCACAGGGAATCACGGCAATGGAACTTCCAGGCTCAATTGACGAGGCCATTCTCCGCGTATGGAAATACAACCGCGTGCAGGGACTTTTCAAATGACAGCAATTTAAGAAATTTTTTTTATAAAACCTATTGACAAGGTAGGTTATTATGATTATATTGTTATTACCTACCGAGTTAATAGGTATTTAATAAGGCCGACAGGGTCATATAGGAGCACAAAATGGCAGAGATAAGACAGATTGCAATTTACGGAAAAGGTGGAATAGGAAAATCCACGACAACGCAGAACTTGACTGCAGGACTCGTTGAGCATGGAAAAAAGGTAATGGTTGTAGGCTGTGACCCAAAGGCAGACTCAACCCGTCTTTTGCTGGGTGGACTTGCACAGAAAACAGTACTCGACACAATCCGTGACGAAGGCGAGAACATAGAGCTGGACCGCATCATGAGGACAGGCTTTGGCGGAACACGCTGCGTTGAGTCAGGCGGACCGGAGCCGGGAGTTGGATGTGCAGGACGCGGAATCATCACGTCAATCAGCATGCTCGAGAATCTCGGGGCATACACAGACGACCTTGATTTTGTTTTCTACGACGTTCTTGGTGACGTAGTTTGTGGTGGTTTTGCAATGCCTATCCGCGAGGGAAAAGCAAAGGAAATCTACATCGTTGCCTCAGGCGAAATGATGGCCCTCTATGCCGCAAACAACATCGCAAAGGGAATCAGCCGTTACGCAAAGGCAGGTGGAGTACGCCTTGGTGGAATCATCTGCAACAGCCGCAACGTAGACCGCGAGCTTGATCTTCTCCGTGCATTCAGCAAGGAGCTCGGTACACAGCTTTTGTATTTCGTTCCCCGTGACAACATCGTTCAGCGTGCAGAGATAAACCGCAAGACAGTTATCGAATACAAGCCGGATTCAGCCCAGGCCCAGGAATACCGTAACCTTGCAGAAGCCGTAATCAACAATACGACATTTACAATTCCAACGCCAATGACACAGGACCGTCTGGAAGAGATCCTCCTTGAATACGGTCTGATGGATGCCATCGAGGACGATTACAAGATTTAGAAAGGAGGGAGAAGCCTCTCCCTTCGCGCCCACTTTGTTGGTCGCTACCCTCTCTGCGGGGGAAATCCCCCGCAACGCCCCCGATTAAACATCAGCAAGGAGTTTTCTATGGGAATAAAGGTTGCAATAGCATCATCTGACGGAAAGAACATAGACCTTCACTTTGGACAGGCAAGACAGTTCGCAGTATACGAGCTGAACGGTGACCACTTTGCGTTTCTGGAGAACCGTGATGCCCCAAAGACAGAGCAGGCCTCAGATGACACAGTACCCATGGGTTCCGGCTGCGGGGGCGGCGGTTGTGGTGGCTGCGGAGGAGGAAACGGCTGTGGCAGTTCAGGTGGTCCCGTATCACCTGTAGTGGAGCTTCTTCTTGACTGCCGTTCAATTGTTGCAGCACAGGTCGGTCAGAATGTCCGCCGCCAGTTTGAACGGAATGCAGTAAGCGTGTTCGACATAGAGCTCCCAATCCAGGAGGCACTTGAAAAGCTTGCATCCTATTACCTGAAGTTCGAGTAAGAGGGCATAAATCAGGAGAAAACATGTCTTTATCTATAGAAACAAAATGCGTTCATCTTGAAAACAAAATCCAGAAAAACTCAGAGATAAAACATTACGGCGCAATCAGCTTCCCGATATATCAGACGGCAACCTACGCACATCCCGGAGTCGGAAAGAGCACAGGCTTTGATTATTCACGGCTTCAGAACCCCACACGCGAGCAACTGGAGAAAGTCGTATGCCAGCTGGAGCATGGAACAGATGCATTTGCGCTTTCCACAGGCATGGCCGCCATCACGCTTCTCATGGAGATATTCAAGCCCGGAGACCACCTCATCGTTGACTCAGATTTATACGGCGGTACAATCAGGCTTTTCGACAATGTATCAGTAAAAAACGGAATCAGATTCACACGCGCAAACTGCTCACAGGACGACATCGAATCCCTTATACAGCCGCAGACAAAGGCCATATACGTCGAGACACCCACCAACCCGATGATGAACGTAACGGACATAGAGAAAGTGGCACAGATATCAAGGAAGCACAATCTTCTTCTTATCGTGGACAACACATTCATGTCACCGTATTTCCAGACACCGCTTGACCTGGGTGCAGACGTCGTAGTCCACAGCGGAACAAAATTCCTTGCGGGCCACAACGACACACTTGCGGGCTTCATCGTCATAAAGAAACAGGAGCTTCAGGATAAACTTCGCTTTCTCATAAAGACAACAGGAGCAGGCCTTTCACCCTTTGACAGCTGGCTTGTACTCCGCGGAATAAAGACACTTGCACTACGCATGGAAAAGGCACAGGTATCTGCATTCAAGATAGCACAATGGCTCAAGACACAGAAAGAAGTCACATCAGTCATCTACCCCGGATTGGAGGAGCATCCCGGACACATAATCATGCAGAAGCAGTCACGCGGTTTTGGCTCAATGGTCACATTCCGCCTGTCCTCAGTCCAGAAGGCACTCTCCGTACTCGAGAAAGTCCACCTCATCCAATATGCCGAAAGCCTTGGCGGAACCGAAACCCTCATCACCTACCCCACAACCCAGACCCATGCCGACGTCCCCGAGGAACTCCGCCTCAAAAACGGAATCACCCCCGAAACCCTTCGCCTCTCTGTCGGCATCGAGAATGTCGATGATTTGATTGCTGATCTGCAGCAGGCATTGGAGTGAGGATTATTCAAGCAACCTTAACCTCACTTTCGCTCATAATGTTTCTCCGTTCAGAAAATCAAGGGCATAAATCTGTTTGATTCCATCATGATATATAACCGGAGCATTATCCAATGTTATCAAAGTTTTTGGAAAATTATCTTTTACAGCTAGAAGCGGTTTTAATTCTCTTTTTAAAGTAGCATCATCACGTACTGAAAGTGATACCTGAATATAATTAAACGCACCCTCTTTTTGTGCTATAAAATCTATTTCCATATCGTCTATCTTTCCAACAGACAGCTCATAACCGCGTCGCAGCAATTCAAGAAAGACTATATTTTCAAGAATATGACCTTCATCTCCACCTCTTGCACCAAGCATAAAAAAGCGAAGTCCCATATCTACGGCATAATATTTTTCCAGAGTTTTTAGGGTTTCTTTCCCCCGAATATCATAGCGGTTAAGTTTGTAAAATAGATAAGTCTCGCACAATGCAGAAAGACAATTATCTATTGTTGCAGAAGATGTTTTCCTGCCGTTTGAAACAAATGTATCACAGATTTTTTTTGGTGAAAGCAGATTGCCAGTATGAACAAGAGCAAATCTTACGATCTTTTCAAGAAGTATTGTATCTGTAATTTTTTTACGCTGCTGAATATCTTTTAGAACAATCGTTGAATAGAGCCCGGAAACGTAATCTCGTATTGCATCCCTTTTTTCATAGATATTATGCAGGTATGGAAAACCACCAAATGTCACATATTTTGTGTATAAAGTTTGCAAATCAAAAGTATCTTGGGAAAACTTTTCTTTATAAGCCGTCTGAAATTCAATGAAAGAAAATGGCAGGACATTTATTTCTATATATCGCCCGCTCAAAAGTGTTGCAATTTCGCTGGAAAGCATAGAAGCGTTTGAGCCTGTAAGATAAATATCAACATTTGGAAGAACAAAAAGTGAGTCTACAACCTTTTCAAACTGAGCAACAAGCTGAATTTCATCCAGAAAGATATAGTTCATTTTATCTTCCTGAATACGTTCCTTTAATACAGAATGCAGTTTATGATAATCAGTTATATCTTCATTTTCGAGCATCTCAAAATTAAAGAATGTTATCTGATTTTCTGGAACAGATTTTGAAATTTCTTTGCAGAATTCTTTTAGGACAACTGATTTTCCAGAGCGTCTTACTCCTGTAATGACCTTAATTACATGCTGCCCCTGCCAGGAAAGGAGTTTCTCAACATATTCCTTGCGGTAATAAGAGTCTTCTTTATATGGCGGAGTATCACGAAAGTCTATCATACTGATAGTGTATATCCAAAAAGACAACTTGTCAAGTTTTTAACATACAAGTTAAAAAGTTAAGAAATATACAGAGTTTTTCAATTGAAAATTAAGAAATTATCCTGTTTTTTGGGTATATTATCAGGATATCCACAAAATTTTCAGTTTAATGTGCATAATTTAGGGAAATTTCACCTTTACCCCATCCCCTAGACCTTTATCTCACTGTCACACAGCTTCAGGGCCTCGGGATCGTGGCTTGCTATGAGGATTGTCTTTCCCTGGTCGGCGAGGTTTCGGAATATTTTGATTATGGACTGGGTCTGCTCGGTGTCAACGGAATCGGTCGGCTCATCGGCGAGGATTACAGGAGGATCGTTTATCAGTGCCCGTGCAATAAGGACCCTGTGGTTTTCTCCGCCGGAAAGTGTGGTGGGATAGTTCTGTGCAAGATGTGCGATGCCAAGTGAATCAAGAAGCTCGCTTGCCCTTTGGGTTATCTCCTGTGCCTTATTGTCATCTGCCTTTTTTAATCCGATGAATGCGGGTAACCTTACGTTATCAAGAACGGTAAAATTTTCCAGAAAGCTCTGTTCCTGTGAAATAAAACCGATGTTCTTATTCCTGAATGCGCTCAGTTTCTTGTCATCATTTGTAAGAATCTCCGTGCCATTTATCATGAGGCTCCCGGAATCCTGCTTTTGAAGCCCCGCTATTATGGAAAGCAAGGTACTTTTTCCTGCCCCGGATTTTCCTGTTACTCCGATAAATGACCCTTTGGAAATTGAAAAACTCATATCCCTAAGGACATCAATTCTTCCGCGTGGGGTGATAAATGATTTTGAAAGATTTTCTGCCTTTATCATTCTATTTTATTCCATGATATACTTCATGCTTGGAGACCTTGAGAGCACCCGATACAGATGCCACAAGACATGCACTGACCAGAACCGCAAACGTCACGAGTGCAAAAAGAACCAGCTGCCCTGCCCCAGAGAGGACAAACGGCATGTTGAGTTTCTCTGAAATCAAAATGTTAAAAGGAAGCAGAATCAGCGCGCTGAGGAAAATGCCCAAAACCGCACCAAGGCTTCCAATAAAGCCTGCCTCCGTAAACACAATCGAACGTAGCTTCTTAAAATCTGCCCCAAGAACACGCAGGATAGAGAATTCCCGCAGGCGCTCGTTTATGGAAAGATTGAACACGATCGAAAGTGTAAGCACTGTAATCAGGACAACGATTATGCTTCCCGCATACAGAAAAATCATGAATGATGATATGCTGTCCATAAGGCCTGAGACAAACTTATCGCTCTGAATCACCTGTATGCCGGAGACCGCTCCTTTTATGCGTGCCACCGTGCTGTCCGGTTTTACTCCCTGTGCAAGCTTTACGAAAATTACGCTTGTCTTTGATTTTGTGTCGCCATCGGAAATAAAGCCGAAACCTTTTTCCTTTGCATCATCAAAAATATTCTGAAGGCTGTTGATGTCCGCATAGATCACGTTGTCCATTCCTGTACCGCTTTTTGCAAGTCGGGCGCTTACATTATGTGTATGCTCAAAGAAACGCACATTATTTTTTTCTGTCGTGATGTTGCTTCCCGCAAGAATAAGCTCCTCATCATCTGTGCCGGAACTCTTTACCTTTTTCCTTGACCATGATCTTACGATAAAATCTGTCTCTGGATCAAAGCCGATTATCTGAATCGGAAAATCACAGCAGCTTTCACTCAGGCTTGTAAGATAAAACTGACTGCTTACTGCCTCAACTCCCTGAATTCCACGGACGGTTTCCTCGATGGACCTGTCCATGTAAAAATATACAGGCTCACCGGAAAGCAGGACACTTTCTGCCTGTGCCTCGTAACCTTCCGGTACAATCATAAGGTCTGCACCTATTCTGTTCTTTATTCCGCTGAACCCGCCTTTTATGCTTGCCGTCAATAGAAGCGTACCAAACAGCACCCCGGATGCAAGTGCCACAAGAATCGTGAGGGCTGCCGTACGGTACGGTTTTTTCTTGATGTTGGAAAGCGCCAGGCTTTTTACAGTTATCGTTTTTTCCATAAAAGAACTGTCTCTGCTGATGAAATTACAAAAATCAGGATTCCGAAGACAAGAACCGTTGGTGCCGTAACTGCATGGCAGTGCATGTTAGCCATTCCGCAGACTTTTGCAAAAGTGTATGGTGCAATTCCAACCAATAATCCAAGCAATGCAGTGACGATTGATAAAATAATCCTTATGTTTTTCATGTTGTCCTCCTATGCACGTGAACCGTTAATCTCTTGATATGTTTTTGTTGCGCTGTCGTAAGTGTAACCGTCGGGAACACCGAACAGCTCTATGTAACCCTGCTCTATGAATTTCTCTATGTCAGTCTCTGCCTTAAGGATTCCTGCCTCCTGAAGCTGACGTGCTGCGGCATCAAATGTCTTTTTACCGAGAGAGCGGCTTGGCTGATAGTTCAGTTCCTCAAGCAATGCGGCGTTAAAATCAAGTTCTCCTGCAACAAGATCATTCTCTATCTGAAGCTGGGCAACTGCGCGTGGTTCTGCCTCGACATAAGCGGAGGCCTTCTGCAGGGCACGGGTAACAGCGGCGGCACCCTCAGGATTTTCACGAAGAAGCTTGTGCGTTACAAACTGCTGGCAGCAATATTCCTTAACGAACTTCTCATCGATTCCGGTATCAAGTATTTTCCTGAAGCCGTATGCCTGCTCTCCCTTTGTCGCAACAGGATCGTGAGCGCCAATCACGTCAACAGCACCGTTGTTCAGGGCTATGGCCAAATCACTTGAAGCGTATGCAACAAATTCAACCTCGTTGTTGTCTGCCGTCACACCAATTCCTTCATCCATCAATTTTCGCTTAAGGTTCATTACTGCACTGTCAGCGAGTCCCGGAACACCGATTGTCTTTCCACGTAAATCTGCCGCAGAATAAATGTCACTGTCGGCACGAACATAATATTTTGTACAACCGATGTGGATTCCTGATGTAAATGAAATTGGAAGACCGTTTTCCATAGCCTGAAGCTGTGTTGCATACAGACCATATCCTGCATCAACCTTACCGGATGCAATCATCTCTCCCAATGTTGCTCCTCCTTCCACCACCTGAACATACTCAGCCTTCTGTCCGATCTTCTCAAGCTCCTCGTCAAACAGGCCAAGTTTCATTGCCACATGTACCGGGGCATGGCACAGGCTTCCCGTAGAAAAGTTGATCCTTACAACCTTCTGCTCCTGATTTCCACCTGCAGCTGATTCAGTTTTTTTGCTGCATGAAGACAGCACACACATTGTCATGAGTGCCATTGCTACGACATGAATTGATTTTTTCATATATAACCTCCTAAATGATCTATTAAATCGCGTATTCAACTTCCTGAACTTTGCCTGCGTAATTCAGGATTTCCAGAATCTGTGTGCGGTACTTAAGGAAGATGTCCTGACCTCGGGCACGCGGGTGACTTATATCAATCGGGATGATTTTCTCAACCTTTGCAGGACGAGGAGACATTACAACAACATAATCGCTGAGGTAAACCGCCTCATCAACATCATGCGTTACCATCACCATCGTAGTGTTGTGCTCTTTCCACAGACGGAGAATCTCATCCTGCATGGTCATTCTTGTAAACGCATCCAGGGCACCAAGGGGTTCATCAAGCAAAAGGATTTTCGGATGACCGACAAGCGCACGGGCAAGACTGGCCCTCTGGTTCATTCCACCCGACAGCTGATGCGGAAATGATTTCTCAAAGCCTTCAAGTCCCACAAGCTTTATGAATTTCTCCACATCATCCTTTTGATTCTTATAGATATGCCTCGCCCTCAAACCGAATGCAATATTTTCGCGTATCGTAAGCCATGGAAAAAGATTTGCCTGCTGGAATGCAAAGCCACGGTCGCTTCCCGGTTTTGTAATCTTGCTTCTGTCCACACTGACCTCACCTGAAGTGGGTGTCTCAAGTCCTGCTATGCAACGAAGCAGAGTAGTCTTACCGCATCCCGAGGGACCTATAAGGGAGACAAAGCTGCCTGCTGGAATCGTAAAGTCCACACCGTTAAGTGCAACAACTTCCTCCGCTTCTCCCTGATTAAAAACCTTGGTTATGTTTGATAGTTTTATTTCTCCAGACATCCTTCCCTTTCTCCTACCATTTAATCAATCCCTTCTGCCATCCAAGAACACGCTTACGGATCTTGAACAGCGAGGTGATGATTACAGTACAGAACACCGCAATCAAAATCAAACCTGCATAGACACCCGCATACATCATCATCGCCTTTTGATAACTGATGTACCATCCTATTCCGTATTTTGCACCGAACATCTCCGCGGTCATCAATGCTATGAACGCCGCACAGATTCCGTTGAACACACCCTGAAAAATATTTGGCAAGGCAGCCGGAACTGCAATCTTGAACACCTGGAAAAAAGTTCCCGCACCCAAAGTCTTTCCCACTTCAAAATAAACCTTGCTCGTATTCTGAATGCCTGAGCTGGTCATAAGCTGAACCGGAAACCACACCGCCAGTGCAATGATA
>JAGCYQ010000229.1 GCA_017960765.1 Treponema sp. | reverse complement strand
ACGATTCAGAATGCCGACTGCATTTACGTGATTGATGGCGGCCAGATAATTGAGCGTGGAAGTCCAGCAGAGCTCATGGCCAAAAAAGGTGCCTATTACGATCTGTACCAACGCCAGTTTGCGTAAAGAAAAGAGATTTATGAACTGCTCCCTATGGATAATGGGGGGCAGGTTTTTTCATTTATAGATTTCCTACACATTATTTATGATGTAATTCAATATCAGTGTGATTATTTTTTTTCGTTCATTAAAGTCTGCGTTTTTGGAAGTTTCAAAGGTAAAGG
This sequence comes from Treponema sp., assembly GCA_017960765.1. Taxonomy (GTDB): domain Bacteria; phylum Spirochaetota; class Spirochaetia; order Treponematales; family Treponemataceae; genus Treponema_D. Next base: position 3,377 of record JAGCYQ010000229.1, on the reverse strand, counting down.
AGTTTGAACATCCTTTAAAATATATTGCGGTTGTAACGGTCTTTTTATGTTTCATATACATGGAAGCATAAAATGGGACATCAAGCCGGCCGTCTTTTACCGTAAGAATGTTGTCCTTGTATTCATTGTCAAAACTACTTTGTTGTTTTTCAATTCCTCGTGAATCTTTTTTGCAAGACTCCTGTTTTTCAGGCCGTAACAATAAAGGAAAAATCCTTTTGAATTTGCCTCATGGAAATCGAAAAATTTGTCGTAATCTTTTGGATTAAAATTTTCTGTTAGGATTTTCGCTTCCTGTGTTTCGCATTTTGTCATGTCCCGGTTAATGTCAAGATTTGCACCGTTATAACGCTGGTTAAATTCAAAACCATAAGGATTTACAATCAATACAAAATCAATCTGAAGGTCTTTTCGTACAATTTCCTGTTTGTTCAATGAAATGATAAAATCACGTACGGCATAAACAGGGGCAGGCTCATTTCCATGAACACCAGAAAAGACAAGATATTTCTTTCCTTTTTTATCTTTAAGCTGATTATATGTAATTTTATAGATCGGATATCTTGTATTCTTATAACTAACTGAATCGATTTTCTTTACAATAAAGTTGGAACCAAGAGTCTTGAGGAAAGCTGTTGTTTCATTATAATCCCGGAATTTTTCTGCTGAAAACAATCTGCTCAAAACCAGGATAAAAACAAGAGATAAAAATAATCGCTTTTTCATCCAGGGTGCCTCCTAGTCATCACAAAGGGCATCTAAATGATTATATTATCAAATGTGTTTTTAATTCAACTGAAAAATCTGTCTTTTCTAAGGTTGACACAATTCGGTGGGGGTAATAAAATAAAAGGGTCATGGCATAAAACTTCAGGGTCTGGGGTTTTGAAATGACCTATTTTCAACCTTGGAGTAAATATGAAACTAGAACCAATCATCACCAGTCTTTTGGAAACTGACCTTTACAAATTTTCAATGGGGCAGGCCATCTACCACCAGTATCCTTCCTATAAAACCAACTGGACATTCAAGTGCAGGAACGAGGACGTCTTCTTTACACCGGAAATGCTAGAGGAAATAAGCGAGCAGATTCATCACTATTGCACCCTGCGTTTTACGGCGGAGGAACTTGAATATCTTAAAACCATCGAATGGCTGCACGAAGACTATCTGGACCACCTGCAGATATGGAAGCCCCGCTTTAAGGACATTGTAATTTCAGACAATTCTGAATGCGGTCTTTCACTTGAGGCTAGCGGAACCTGGCTTAACACGAGCATGTACGAGATTCCGGTTCTGGCCATTGTAAATGAAGTCTACTTCAGGATGGCATATAACTATGATGAATTGATTGGGCAGTACAAGCGTAAACTTGAGGAAAAAAAGAATTGGCTCATCAGCGGAAAATATAATCTGGGAACTTTCTCGGAATTCGGTTTGCGTCGTCGTCTTAGTGCAGAGGCTCAGGAACTTGCGGTAAAAGAACTCTGCGGAAACAACGACAAGTACAAGGAATCAAAATGCGTTGGAACAAGCAATGTATATCTTGCAATGAAGTACAATGTTAAGCCAGTTGGAACAATGGCACATGAATTCGTGATGTGTGTGGGTCAGGGAGATCCGATGTACAATCCAGCTTATTCAAACAAACTTGCCATGGAAGCCTGGACAAAGGAATACGGTGTGTTTAATGGAACATATTTAACCGACACGATTGGCGACGAGACGGCTCATCTGGACATGGGGCTTACATATTCAATCTGCTTTTCCGGCGTGCGGCATGATTCCGGTGATCCCTACGAATGGGGCGATGCCTGGGTTGAACACTTCAATAAGTTCTATACCAAATATCAGGATGAACGTGTTAATCCAAAGACAAAGACCCTGCTCTTTAGCGACAGTCTTGATTTTGAGAGGGCAAGCAAACTCTATGCTTATTTCAAGGACAAAGCCAAGGTTGCTTTTGGAATAGGAACATACATTGCAAACGACACGGATGTACCTTCGCTTAACATAGTCATGAAGGTAACTGAGTGCAACAACATGCCGGTTGCCAAACTGTCAAATGCCAGCGGTAAGACGATGTGCAAGGACAGCGAGTATGTTGAATACCTGAAAAAGACAATTGAATGGAGGTTGAACCATCTATGAGTCTGAAGGATGATGCAGTAGCATTTGTAAAGAATTATTTTGAAAAGAACGGAAACTCGGAGACTAAGGCCATAATCGGAATCTCGGGAGGCAAGGATTCAAGTACGGTGGCGGCCCTTTGCTGCCAGGCAATCGGTCGTGAGCGGGTGCTGGGTGTCCTTATGCCCAATGGAGTTCAGAGTGACATCGACTATTCAAGAAAACTCTGCGACTTCCTTGGAATTAAAAACATCACGGTGAACATTCAGGATGGCTACAATGCCCTGTCCGAGACGATAAAGAATTCTGTTGGTGTGGATGAATTGAGCGATCAGTTCAGGACCAATACACCCAGCCGTTTGAGGATGGTGACATTATACGGTGTGGCGGCCCTTGTTGGAAATGCCCGCATCTCATGCAACGGAAACTTGAGCGAGCGCCTTGCAGGTTTCTTTACGCTGTGGGGCGACGGTGCAGGAGATTTTGCTCCCCTTGCATATCTTTACGTAAGCGAAGTCATTCAACTTGGATCAGAACTAGGACTGCCGGATGAACTTGTTCACAAAGCCCCCAGTGACGGAATGTGCGGCATGACGGATGAGGACAAGCTGGGCTTTACCTACGATGAACTGCAGAAGGTTGCAGAAGGTAAGGCGGAGGATGTGTCCCCGGAGCAGGTTGAAAAAATCCAGGCGAAAATCAATTCCGTCTGCTGGAAAAAAGAATTGCTCAATATTCCAAGCTTTAAGTATAGATAGAACATGCAGTAAGTTGGGGAACAGTCATTATCGGACTTGATCCGATAATCCCCCGCTGGCATGACAGGGCAAAGAGAGATTGCCGGATCTAGTCCGGCAATGACATTATTAATGATTTCCTAGATTGTTGCGGCTATTACGGCCTTGATAGTGTGCATGCGGTTTTCTGCCTCGTCAAAGACAACTGACTGTTCGCTTTCAAAAACCTCGTTGGTAACTTCCATTTCGTTGATTCCGAATTTACGGCTTATCTCTTTTCCGATTGTTGTGTTCAAGTCGTGGAAGGAGGGAAGGTCGTGCATGAATATTGCAGTCGGTTTTGCCTTTGCCATGACTTCCTTTGTTACCTGATACGGCATCAAATCCTTTATGCGTTCTGCCCAGACTTCATCAGGTTCTCCCATGCTTACCCACACGTCGGAGTAGAGGATGTCAGCATCCTTTGTTGCCTTGTCGATGTCTTCTTCCAGAGTCACGGATCCACCGCTT
>JAGCYQ010000228.1 GCA_017960765.1 Treponema sp. | reverse complement strand
GCTGCGCTATTACCCGGTTAGAAATAAAAAAAGCTTCCTCGCTGATTGAGGAAGCCTTAGCGCGAGTGAGGGGGCTCGAACCCGTGATCTCCGGCGTGACAGGCCAGCGCGATAACCAGCTTCGCTAAGCCCCCGTGATAGATTAACTTTATCACATTCAGTTTTTTGTGTCAAGGGATTTTTGTATTTTTTTATCTTTTTTTACAAACAATGCACTCTCCCCGTTGACAGTCACTTTATACAGTGATAAAATTATTTTACTAAATTATTTTCTATAAAAAGGATGTATTCTCCTATGGCAGAAGTTGAAGTCAAAAAGAAAGGTAAAAATACTGCAAAACTTGGAGCAGTAATTGTTCTTATCTTATCAGCATTAGTATTCATTCCGGTTGGAGGCTCCTCTATCCTGGAGTCTTTTAAGGCAAATAAGATGACCGTAGTCTTCGGAAAATACAAGGGCAAGAAAATCGAATATAAGGCCGGATCTGAATTTGCAAATGCAGTTACAACACTTGCAACCAAATATCAGCAGTACGGTTATGATGTAAACAGCCTCACCAACTCTATTTTTGAGGAGGCTTTCCAGGGATATGTAGAAAACCTCTTCTATCGTGATCAGCTGAACAAGGCAGGTTACTCTGTTTCAAAAGAAGCAATTAACCGCGACATGGTTCCATATTTCTCTGATGCAAACGGTAATTTCTCAAAAAAGATCTACAACGAGGCAAACCAGGCATCAAAGGACGAGCTCAGGACAGCAATCGAAAAGGAACTGCTTCAGGAAAGGTTTACAAACGATCTTTTTGGAAATGATTACAGCAATGACAGAAGGTTCCTGGGACTTAAGGTTTCTCACAAGGAAGCACAGTTTGTTGCAAACATGGACACCGAAAAGCACTCTTTCCTGGTGACATCTTTCGACACAAGCGATTTCCCAAAGGAAGAGGTCAAGAGCTTTATCCGTGGCAATTCAAACCTCTTTGACAAATACAATTTATCTGCAGTGACACTTACCTCACAGTCAGAATTGCAGGCTCTTACAAAACAGATTCTTGCAAACGAGATTACATTTGAGGATGCTGTCTCACAGAAGTCAGAGAAGCTCTTTACAGACGAGGACGGAAACCTTTCAAGCTCATATTACTTCCAGTTGAGGAGCACTCTTGCAAATATCGATGACCTTGACAAGCTCACTTCCCTTTCTGCAGGTGAATATTCTGAAGTTCTTCAGACTGTACGCGGATACACACTGTTCAAATGCAACGGTGCAAAATCTGCCGCAAACGTAGAGGATGACGCAGTTCTTGACGCAGCCCTTACATACATCAAGGCAAATGAGCGTGGTGTAATTGAAAACTACTATCTCGGACTTGCAAATAAGTTCATAACAGACGCATCTTCCATGCCGGACGGTTACCTTGAGAAATACGATGAATCAGGTGCAGTTCCTGTAGATGAAAACGATCCTGCCATTGCAAAACGCATTGCAAACGGTGATGAATCTATCGTAAAGATCTCTGGATTTGAAAACGCATGTCTTAAGCACGGAATCTCTTCTGACGAGGCACTTGCATTCCCGATCAACTATGGCAACAACGGTCTTTTGACAACCATGGCTGATGGAAACGGAGTTCTTTCTTCACTTCCTTCAAGTGAAAAGGCTTTGCAGGCGATGTTTGCACTCAAGGCAAATCAGATCAGCTCACCGTTCGTTCTGGGAGACAAGGTTGTTGTTGCTAAATGTATCGGCATCCAGAAAGATGAGGCAGTAGAGAACACATCTTATTCTTCAGCAATCTACTTCTCAGAAAAAAGCAACTCAGAAACTGCAGTGCTCAGCTCACCTGATCTAGAAGACAATCTTTATGGTGCCATTATTGAAATGAACCTTAGATAGCCTATGCAGCAAATCGAACAGCCCCGCATCTTGGAGACAGGAACGGGGCTTTCTTATTCAAAAACAGTAGAATATAAAGGACGCTTTCTTTATTCAAGATATAATCCTGCAAAATCAATTCTTTCTTTAATTGAACGTACCGAGCTTTTACCCGGAACCCTTGTAATCATCAAGTCACCATGTCTTTTCTACGGCCTTACGGAATTGTCCCGGAAACTTCCCGAGAATTGTCCGATAATGGCACTGGAAGCGGATGCAGGCCTTTTTTCCATCGCAAGGACAAGCCTTTGTGACATGGGAGATGAAATACCGGTTCAGCTTTTTTCTGCAGATGACTTGAATGAAATTGATGCATATTTACGTAACCTGGCAAATTCAGGAGACATAAAGCGCATTCTTCCGCTTGATTTTTCCGGGGGAGCACAGTTCCACGCTGATCTTTACAACAGGATCTGCCTTGCCGCACAGGAAATCATTTCCTCCTTCTGGAAAAACAGGATTACAATCGTAAAGATGGGTCGTCTCTTCTCCAAGAACATATTCTGCAATGTTCAGCGCCTTTCCACTTCCCTGACACTAAGGGATGTCTCACATACAGTCTCCAAGCCCATAATCGTGTGCGGGGCCGGTGAAAGCCTTGACAGCACGTTCTCCAAAATGGACGGGGACCTGTTCAATGCGGTTAAATCAGGGAAATTCTTTATCCTTGCTGTTGATGCAGCCCTTACTTCCCTTCTGGACCGTCATATACCTGTAGATGCCGTTGTTGCCATGGAAAGCCAGAGTGCGATACAGAACGCCTACATCGGCTCAAAAGACAGCAGAATACCTGTGTTTGCCGACTTATGCTCAAGGCCTCAAATTCCTGCCATACTGAACGGTCCGCTGATTTTTTATGCCACAAGGTTTGCATCTGCCCGCTATCTTGACGATCTAAAGGAAAAGGGTGTCATAGACAGTTTTATACCGCCATTGGGCTCTGTGGGGCTTTCTGCGACGCTTGTGGCCCTTTATCTGAGGAAATCGGACTCTACCAGGGTTTACATCACTGGACTGGACTTCAGCTACAGCATGGGTCTCACACACGCCAAGGGAACACCCGCACACAAGAGGAAGCTTTTTACGCACACAAGGACAAATTCACTGGGGTCTTACGATGCGGCATTTGCACAGGGATGTGCAACGGTTCAGGGGAAAAACGGAAACATGATTACAAGCGGCATCATGGAGCTGTATGCCACAACATTCAACTCAATTTTTACCGGGGTGGAAAACCTGATTGACATAAGGGAAAGCGGTCTTCCTCTGCAGATAGAGAACGGCAAGATGGATACTCCAGCTGAAGGAGACAAAAAGGCATTCACAGAGGCCCTGGACAAGATCAAGGACCGTGTCAATGACAAGAGCATATCCTGGATTGAGGAAGAAAGAAAAGCACTTCTTGAGGCAAGGGATTTGCTTGTAAACGGAGAAAATTCAGAGTACAGGGATAAAAACAAAGACTTGAACAGCCAGCTGACAGAGCTTATTGAACCAAGGGATTATCTTTACATACATTTCCCCGACGGAACTCATTTTTCAACAGAACCGCAGTTCCTTAAACGAGTCCGTGCAGAGATTGACTTTTTCCTGAAATGGTAAAAAAATTACTTCTGGAAGTTAAGATAGCTTGTTGCCTTTACACGCTCAAGATGAATTGAAGCACCCGCATTGGTCTCCAGGAATTTCTCAAGACTGATTTCCGAGCCGTTCTGGAACACAGAGCAGGCAAACTTTCCTTTGTCGGTGATATACGGGAAAAATACCGCATTTCCATCAAAGACTGCCTCGTCTACCTTGGTCTTGGACGAATGCCTTATTGCACCAAGGAAGAACCATCCAGGCTCACGGTTGGCAAGGACATAGAGAATCGGCTTCAAGGATTCAACCTTGTATCCAACGTTCGGGACATAGCTTGATGCAGACACTACGCGTGAATCTGCCGTAATCTCTGATACAAAGAAGCGGTCCGTGACATCCACACCACCGGTGATATATGTGTAGTTGTTCTTTACTGAACGCACTGAAAGGGCTTTTTCGGCAAGATGGCGGTCCCAGTCCAGATTGAGCGTAAGGTTCCAGCCCTGACTCTTGACACCTGCCTTTGAATATGGCTCAAATTTCACGGTAGGCAGAATCAGCTCCGAGATACGGGTTCCTTTTCCTGTTTTGACACTTACAATGCCGTCAATTACCCATTTAACGAATCCTGGTGCGCTTACCACAAGAGTCTTTCCGTTATTGTCTACGGCCTCAGGCTCATAAAGCCTCCAGTAGTTCAGGGCCTGATCCTCCGGCTCGGGAAGATACGGCTTTCCTTCTGTAATGTAATACGGCTCCCCTATCTCATTGTATGCAACGTCTTCCTTGTATTCCATTGACGGCAAAGCAGCCCTGATCGTTCCAATCATGGTCTTTACGTCCTCATACTGCCCCGGAATTGATGTTGCGGCATTCCAGTCCATTGTGCGCTGTGTCATGTTGAGCAATGTCTGGAAAGAAGTCGTATAGACAGCGTCAAACTGAATGCCAATTGGCACAGAACGTGAAAGATAGGCACCGAACACAACAAGGTCGGCTACGGTTTTGTTTCCGTCCGGACGAATCTGAAGATATACCTCCGGATTCTCGGTGAACAGGATTATGACTTTCTCTGCCTTTCCGCTTGCAAGATTACGGTAAAGCATCCATGAACCGCAGGAATATCTGCTGAACGAGGCCCTGGTCTCGGTTTCTATGCTTTCTCCGCTTATGACGCTGACCTGAATGTATGACTGAGGGCATACTGTTATGACAAGGGATTCACCCTCTTTTTCCGCCCTTACCTGAAATGTATCACCCGCCTGATCCTGCATGATAACGGACTGCTTGGCCTGAACCTCTTTTACGGGAGCCTTCAGCCAGGTGTTTTGAATTGTACGGCGCAGAGAAGCTGAGTCAGGAATTCCAGCCCTGTTATAGTCAGCAAAAGATATTCCGGCTACCAAAAAGGCCATCACAGAGCCCAGCAATATTTTTTTGAACAACCTCGCCTTAGTCATATTAGACTTGTCCTCCTATGCCGGCAGCGGGCATCAGATAATCAGCCACCGGTTCCGTGTCTTCAAAGCTCATGGCACCATCTGCCAGACGAACCTCGCCTTTTACCACTGTCTTGTCAGGATTATGAATCATTCCATCGTCCTCTTCATCAGGATGTCTTCCGACAGGGGCATTACTCAGCAGAAGCTTAAGACGGTTAAGCTGGTTTACCTCACTTGAACCCGGATCGTAGTCAACTGCAGCGATATTTGCGGCAGGATAACGGCGTCGCAGCTCCTTGATCATGCCCTTTCCGGTAACATGGTTCGGGAGGCATGCAAAAGGCTGTACACAGGCAATGCTCGGACAACCGGAATGAATCAACTCAACCATTTCTGCTGTAAGGAACCAACCTTCTCCAGTGATGTTTCCAAGCTGAACGATGTCGTCCACCCCCTTCATCAAATCGTATATGATTGTCGGGGACTCAAAACGGTGGCTCTTATTCAGAGCTTTCTTCATATATTTTCGGTAAAGTTCAAGGAACCATACAAATATTTTT